>JBDSGQ010000049.1:0-52108 GCA_039918915.1 Sphingomicrobium sp. | reverse complement strand
CATCACGTCATAGGCGCCGCCATAGGCCTTGCGCGTGATCACGGTGATCTTGGGCACCGTCGCCTCGGCATAAGCGAACAGCAGCTTGGCGCCATGCTTGATGATCCCGTGATGTTCCTGCCCGACGCCGGGCAGGAAGCCGGGAACGTCGACCAGGGTCAGGATCGGAATGTCGAACGCATCGCAAAAGCGGACGAAGCGCGCTGCTTTCTTGGACGAATTGATGTCGAGAACCCCCGCCAGCACCATCGGCTGGTTGGCGACGATCCCCACCGTCCGCCCTTCGATGCGGCAAAAGCCGATGATGATGTTGGCTGCGTGATTGGGCTGGATTTCAAAGAAATCGCCTTCGTCGGCGATTTTCCGAATCAGTTCATGCATGTCGTACGGCGTTGCAGCGCTGGGCGGGACGAGGGTGTCGAGGCTGTCCTCGACCCGGTCGGCGGGATCGGTGCAGGGCCGTTCGGGCTGATCGTGGCGATTGCTGAGCGGCAGGAAGTCGAAGAATTCGCGGGTCGCGAGCAATGCGTCGATGTCGTTTTCGAACGCGACGTCGGCGACCCCCGATTTGGTCGTGTGCGTGACCGCGCCGCCCAATTCCTCCTGCGTCACGACTTCGTTGGTGACGGTCTTTACGACCTCGGGGCCAGTGACGAACATGTAGGACGAATCCTTCACCATGAAGATGAAGTCGGTCATCGCCGGCGAATAGACCGCACCGCCCGCGCAGGGGCCCATGATCAGGCTGAGCTGCGGGATGACTCCCGATGCAAGCACGTTTCTTTGGAACACTTCGGCATAGCCAGCGAGGCTGGCGACGCCTTCCTGGATGCGGGCGCCGCCGCTGTCGTTAAGGCCGATGACCGGCGCGCCGACCTTCATCGCCATGTCCATGACCTTGCAGATCTTTTGCGCGTGGCGTTCCGACAGCGAGCCGCCGAACACGGTGAAATCCTGGGCGAAGACATAGACGAGGCGGCCGTTGATGGTGCCCGAACCCGTGACCACCCCGTCGCCGGGATACTTTTGCGCCTCCATTCCGAAGTCGGAGCAATTGTGTTCGACGAACATGTCATATTCTTCGAAGCTGCCGGCATCGAGCAGCACGGACAGCCGTTCGCGCGCTGTCAGGCGGCCTTTGCCGTGCTGGGCCGCGATGCGCTTGTCGCCGCCGCCCACCCGGGCATGTTCCCGGCGTTTTTCCAGTTCCTCGATGGTCGTTGCCAAGGCTTCCAAACTCCTTTTCACGAACCTTTCCATGCGCCGTTCGGCGGGTCAATCGCATTGGGCGGCGATTGCTGCTATGCAGCATAGAGGGATTCGGCTTAACTTCGATCAGTGTTCCGGAACCCTAATCGCGTTCGATCCGTTCATGACGGGTAACCAACAACAGAGAGGTGAAACGGAAAATGCTGACTCGCGTCGGGGTGCCTGTAGAGTCGTCAGCCGAGCCCTCGGCGCCGGATCCGGGACCCGTCACACTCATCTGCTTCTCGCACCTGCGGTGGAACTTCGTGTTCCAGCGCCCGCAGCACCTCATGAGCCGCTTCGCTCGTGAGATGAACGTGATTTATTGGGAAGAGCCGGTCGACATCGCGCCGACGCAAGCTGCCTTCCTCGACGTCCGCGAAGTGGATGCCAGCGGTGTCCGGATCGTCGTTCCGCAGCTTCCCGAAGGAATGCCCGACGACGCTCGGGAAGCCACTCTGCGGCGCCTGCTGACCGCCCATCTGGCCGCGATCCGCGGGCCCCTGGTCGCCTGGTATTATACCCCGATGATGCTGCCGTTCTCACGCGATATTGAACCCGATGTGACGGTGTTCGATGCGATGGACGAGCTCAGCAAGTTCAAGTTCGCGCCGACCCACCTGCTGCGGCTGGAGCAGGAGCTGATCGATCGCGCCGACGTGGTGTTCACTGGCGGATCGAGCCTGTTCGAAGCGAAAAAGGATCGTCACGACAACGTCCACTGCTTCCCATCGTCGGTTGACCGGGCGCACTTCGCCAAGGCGCGCGGTGGCCAGTTCGACCCGGCCGACCAGGAAGACCTGCCGCGTCCCCGCCTCGGCTTCTACGGCGTGATCGACGAGCGATTCGACGTCGAACTGCTCGATAGAGTCGCGCAAATGCGGCCCGACTGGTCGTTCGTTATGGTCGGCCCGGTTGTGAAAATTGCCGAGGAAGACCTGCCGCGGCGGGCCAATATCCATTATCTCGGCGGCAAGACCTATGCCGAGCTTCCCGCCTATCTGTCGGGCTGGGACGTGGCGTTGATGCCGTTTGCAATGAACGAATCGACCGAGTTCATTTCGCCGACCAAGACCCCCGAATATCTGGCTGGCGGAAAGCCGGTGGTGTCGACCCCGGTCAAGGATGTGGTGCGCCATTATGGCCATCTGGAAGGCGTCCAGATTGCCTCGACCCCGGAAGAATTCGTCGCGGCCTGCGAAACCGCGCTGAAGCTGGCGCGCGATCCGGAAGGCGGCTGGCTGGCCGAAGCCGATTTGATGCTGTCGGCATCGAGCTGGGATACGACCCAGGCGCGCATCGCCGGCCTGGTCGCCGACCAACTTGGTACGCATCGCGGAGCATCCAAGCCGGCCATGCTGGTGGCTGCCGAATGACGGAGCGATTACGCGAACGCTCGCCGGGCAAGCGCTATGATTATCTGATCGTCGGAGCCGGCTTTGCCGGCTCCGTTCTTGCTGAGCGCCTGGCATCCCAGCACGGGGCGCGCGTGCTGCTTATCGATCGGCGCGGCCACGTCGGCGGCAATGCGTTCGACGAACAGAATGCGGACGGCATTCTGTATCACAAATACGGGCCGCATATTTTCCACACCAACAGCGACCAGGTGGTCGATTATCTGTCGCAATTCACCGAATGGCGGCCGTACGAGCACCGCGTGCTTGCCGAAGTTCGCGACCAGCTGGTGCCGATCCCGATCAACCGCACGACGCTAAACAAGCTGTTCGGCCTGGACCTGCAAACCGACGACGACGCAGCCGCCTATCTGGCGTCGCGAGCCGAGCCCGTCGCCGACATCCAGACGTCGGAGGATGTCGTCGTCAATGCCGTCGGCCGCGAACTTTATGAGCTGTTCTTCCAGGGCTATACGCGCAAGCAATGGGGGCTCGACCCGTCGGAGCTAGACAAATCGGTAACCGCGCGGATTCCAACGCGGACCAACACCGACGACCGCTATTTTTCAGATACGTTCCAGGCGATGCCGGCCAAGGGCTATACCGCGATGTTCGAACGGATGCTCGACCATCCGCTGATCGAAGTGCGGACCGGAGTCGACTTCAGCGAAGTGCGCGACGAAGTCGACGCGGACCACATCATCTATACCGGGCCGATCGACGAATATTTCGAGTTCCGTTTCGGCAAGCTGCCATACCGGAGCCTGAAGTTCGATCACCGGACGGTTGACGATGAGCAATACCAACTGGTCGGAACGGTCAATTACCCGTCGCCCGACGTGCCCTACACGCGGATCAGCGAATATAAGCATCTGACCGGCCAGCAGTCGCCGGTGACGACGATCACCTATGAATATCCGTCGGCCGAGGGCGATCCTTATTATCCGATCCCACGGGCGGAAAATCAGGCGTTGTTCAAGCGTTACGAAGCGCTTGGCGATGAAACCGAGGGCGTGACATTCGTCGGTCGGCTGGCCACCTATCGCTATTACAACATGGACCAGATCGTCGGCCAGGCGCTGGCCACGTTTCGCCGGATGGACGAGCAGCGAACCACCGTGCGGCCGCGGCCCACCGAGGTGGCCGCCGAATGACCGGGGCCGCCTCACTGCTGGAGCTGTGGGGCGGCGTCGAATGCACCGTCGTCCGGATTGGCGACGAATTCCGCAACCAGCTGATCGACACGGGCCATGCCGCGCGCATGTCCGACCTCGACGCCATGGCGGAGCTGGGCGTCAAGGCCGTCCGCTATCCAATCGTGTGGGAGACGGTGGCGCCGGAAGCGCCCGGCGAACTCGATTTTTCATGGCACGACGAGCGGTTGGCGCGCCTGCGCGAGCTGGGCATCCGAGTGATCGGCGGCCTGGTCCACCACGGGTCGGGCGCGCGCTACACCAATTTGCTGGACCCGAAGTTTCCGCAACTGCTGGCGGATTATGCCGCGCAGGTCGCCAAGCGCTACCCGTGGATCGACACCTGGACGCCGGTCAATGAGCCGCTGACGACGGCACGCTTCGCCTGCCTTTACGGTCATTGGTACCCGCACAAGCGCGACATGGAATCGATGCTGCTGGCGCTTGCCAACGAATGCCATGGCACATTGCTTGCGATGCGCGCCATTCGGCGGGTGAACCCCAACGCCCGGCTGATGGTCACCGAAGATCTGGGCAAGACCTTTTCGACCCCCCGGCTGAATTATCAGGCCGAGCACGAAAACCACCGCCGCTGGCTGAGCCTCGATTTGCTGGCCGGGCGCGTGGTTGCCGGCCACCCGTTCCACGACTGGCTGTTGAAAAGCGGCGTTCCGGAATCGCTGATCGGCGATTTGGCGTCGGGCGAAGGCATGCCCGACCTGATCGGAATCAACCATTATTTGACCAGCGAACGCTTCCTCGATCACCGCGTCGGCCGCTATCCGGCGGTCGCGCCAGGGTCGAACGGCACCGAATCCTATGTCGACCTGGACGCCGTTCGCATGTCGCACCTGAAGCATCAGGTCGGCCCCGCCAAGCGGCTTCGCGAAGCGTGGGAGCGGTACCGCATTCCGCTGGTCTATTCCGAGGTTCACCACGGCTGCACGCGCGAGGAGCAGGTGCGCTGGCTGATGGACGTGTGGAACGCCTGCGAGCGCGAGCGCAAGGCCGGGGCGGACATTCGCGCAGTCACTTTGTGGTCGATGTTCGGGGCCGTCGACTGGCGGTCGCTGCTGACCCGGCGCGAAGGGATTTACGACGTCGGCGCATTCGACACGCGGTCCGAAAAACCGCGTCCGACACTGGTAGCCAAGGCCGCGGCAGTGCTTGGGCGTGGCGAGAAGTTCGACCATCCGCTTCTCGATTTGCCGGGCTGGTGGCGGCGGCCCGGGCGCTGTCACGGCCGCCCGCGCTACGACACCTTGCCGCTCAATTGCTCGGCCGCACGGCCGATTCTGATCACTGGCGCTTCGGGCACGCTGGGACAGGCATTCGCACGGATTTGCGCGCACCGCGGGCTGGCCCACATCCTCACGGCCCGCGCCGACCTGGATATTACCGACGAGGGCTCGATCGCCGCGGCGCTGGAACGCTATCGGCCATGGGCAATCATCAACGCGGCGGGCTTCGTGCGGACCTGGGAAGCCGATGCGAAGTTCGACGAATGCCTGGCAATCAACGCCACTGGGCCGGAGCTGCTTGGCCGCGCGGCCAAGGCGGCCGGCATTCCGCTGGTGATTTTTTCGTCCGACATGGTGTTCGACGGCAAGCTGGGGCGACCATATGTCGAACCGGACCTGACCGCCCCGTCGTCCGCCTATGGCCGCAGCAAGGCCGAAGCCGAACAGCGATTGACCGCGATCGACAGCGAGGCGCTGATCATCCGCACGAGCGCCTTTTTCGGGCCGTGGGACCGCTACAATTTCCTGTTCGACACGATCCAGAAGCTCAAGCGCGGCGAAGAGGTGGTGGTCAGCGACCGGTCGGTGGTGTCCCCGACCTATGTGCCAGACCTGGTTCACGCGACGCTCGACCTGTTGATCGATGGCGAAACCGGCATCTGGCACCTCACCAACCAGGGCGCGGTGAGCTGGCATGAACTGGCCAAGGAAGCGGCGGTGGCGGCAAAGCTCGACCGGCGGCTGATCCGCAACGTCAGGGTCGACGAGGATTTCGACCCGGTCGATACCAGCCTGTCGAGCAACCGCGGACTATTGCTGCGCCCGCTCGATCAAGCGCTTGGCGACTTCGTCGAGCACAATGAGCTGCTTAGCCAGCACGGTTGAATTGGCACAATCGCGCGCGTGATGCTTTGGAGCATGCGCAGGAGGCCCGATGGATAAGATGCGGCAGAATTGGCCCGAACGGCTGTGGTTGGTCAGGCATGGGCAAAGCCAGGGCAATGTCGCGCGCGACGCGGCCGATGAAGCCGGCGCGCACGTTATCGATATCGCGATGCGCGACGTCGACGTGCCGCTGTCGGAGCTTGGCCTGCGCCAGGCCGAGGCGGCGGGAAGCTGGTTTGCCGCCTTGCCCCGCGACGAGCGGCCCGAAATCATCCTGTCGTCGCCCTATGTGCGTGCCCGCCAGACCGCCGAGATTATTTGCAAGCAGGGCGCGCTGGCCGGCGGTGGAGCGCGGACGATTATCGACGAGCGCCTGCGCGAGCGCGAGTTCGGGATTTTCGACACGCTGACCACGGTCGGCATTCGCGACCGTTTTCCCGAGGAAGCAGCCCACCGCGCGCGGCTTGGCAAATTTTACCACCGGCCGCCGGGCGGCGAGAGCTGGGCCGACGTCATCCTGCGCCTGCGGTCGATGCTGAACACGATCAACCTGCATTATTGCGACCGGCGCGTGCTGGTGGTGTGCCATCAGGTCGTGGTGCTGTGCTTCCGCTATATCCTGGAAGAGCTGGACGAAGCCGCGATCCTGGGCATCGACAAGCAATCGGACGTGCTCAATTGCGGCATCGCCGCCTTCGATTTCCAGGCCGATGCGAAGGGCCTGTGCGTGCCCGAACTCAGCCTGTGGAACCATGGCGCGCCGTTCGAACAGGATGGCGCGCCCAAAACGTCGGCGCCCGATGCGATGGTCGGCACCCGATGACCGTGGCGCTGGTGGCGGAGGCGCTTCGATCGCACCCGCTGCCGGCCGTGACCGGTGGCGGGGACGTGCTTGCTGGGATCGCCGGCGGCTTGCTGGCGCGCGGGGCCGAGCCGCTGACGGCCTTGCTGTGGGCGACGTCGCTGCATGGCGAAGCGGGTGCCCGGCTGGCGAAGTCGGTTGGCGAGGTTGGTTTCCTGGCGCGCGAAATTGCCGACGAAGTGCCGCGGCTAATGCTTGGCTGAAGCGCCGCCGCCGGACTTTGAGTGATTGTAGCGGTCGAGCTCATCGCCGATCAGGCGAACAACGTGCAGGACATTGGTCGAGCCGGCCGTGGCGAACGGAATCCCGGCCATAACGATCAGCCGGTCGCCGCCCTTCGCAAGGCCATGGCGAAGCGCCATGCGCTTGGCCTTTTCGACCATTTCCTCGAAGCTCGCGACGTCGCGCGTGTGGACTGCATAGACGCCCCACAGCAGGCCGAGCCGCCGGGCAGTGATCAGCGACGCGCTCATCGTCAGCAAGGGGATCGGCGGACGTTCGCGGGCAATGCGCCGAGCGGTCGAGCCCGAACTGGTGTAGCACAGCATCGCCGTCGCAGAGACCGTCGTTGCGATCTGCCGAGCGGACCCGGCGATCGCGTCGGCGGTGGTCGGTTCGAGCCGGGTCTGGGTGAAGTGGATCCGAGCCCCGTAGGACGGATCGCGTTCGACGCTGGTGGCGATGCGGTCCATCATCGTCACGGCTTCGACGGGATATTGGCCAGCGGCACTTTCGGCCGACAGCATGACGGCGTCGGCGCCGTCGTAAATCGCGGTCGCGACATCGCTGACTTCGGCCCGGGTCGGAGTGGGCGAAGTGATCATCGATTCGAGCATCTGGGTGGCGACCACCACCGGCTTTCCGAACTGCCGGGCAGTGGCCACGATCTTGTTCTGCAGCGGCGGCACCTGTTCGGGGGGAAGTTCGACCCCAAGATCGCCGCGCGCGACCATCACTGCATCGGCCAGTTCGATAATGTCGTTCAAGCGGTCGATCGCCGCGGGCTTTTCGATTTTGGCGAGAAGCGCGGCGCGGTCCCCGATCAGCGCTCGGGCTTCGGCGACATCTTCCGGCCGCTGGACGAATGACAGCGCCACCCAGTCGGTGCGCTGTTCAAGCGCAAACGCCAGGTCGGCCTTGTCCTTGTCGGTCAAAGCGGGGATCGGCACCACGACGTCGGGCACGTTGACGCCCTTGTTGTCGCTGACGATTCCGCCGACCTTCACTTCAGTAATGATGCGGTCGCCGTCGACGTCGGCAACCTTGAGCCGCACTTTGCCGTCATCGATGAGGATGCTGTTGCCGGGGCGAACCGCTTCGAACAGCTCGGGGTGCGGCAATTGCGCGCGGTTCGAATCGCCGGGCCGGTCGTCGCGGTCGAGAACGAACTGGCCGCCCTTTTCAAGCAATGCGCGGCCGCCGTCGAAATGGCCGACGCGGAGCTTGGGCCCCTGCAGGTCGAACAATATCGTGGTTGGGCGGTGAAATTCCTTTTCAAGCGCCCGAATCGCCGTGACCAGCTTGGCTTTCTGCCGCTGGTCGCCGTGGCTCATGTTGATTCGGAATGCGTCGGCGCCGGCGATCATCAGCTTGCGGATCATTCGCGCATCGCTTGACGCCGGCCCCAGCGTGGCCAGGATTTTTACCTTGCGAGAACGTGGCGGCAGCGTGTCGATGATGGTCCTCCGGGAACGTCGCGGGACCGGCCATACCGGCTTGATATGACGGTTCAAGCCGCTAGAGCCGCGTTCACACGTCCAGCCTGGAGTTTGACTGAAATGGCGGAAGGCACCGTCGCGGCCGATCAGCTGCGGCTTTTCATCGAGCGCATCGAGCGCCTGGAAGAAGAAAAAAAGGGCATCGCGGACGACATTCGCGACGTCTATTCCGAAGCCAAGGCGAACGGCTATGACACCAAGACGATGCGGGCCATCGTTCGCCTGCGGAAGATGGAAGCCAATGCCCGCCAGGAAGCCGACGCGCTGATGGAGACCTATCGCTCGGCGCTCGGTTTGGCTTAGAAGTCCGCGCCATGGCCGGTCATTCCAAATATAAAAACATCATGTACCGCAAGGGCGCGCAGGACAAAAAGCGCTCGGCCCTGTTTTCCAAGCTGTCGCGGGAAATCACAGTGGCGGCGAAGATGGGCCTGCCCGATCCCGACGCCAACGCGCGGTTGCGGGCGGCGATCATCGCGGCCCGCGCGCAATCGGTGCCCAAGGACAATATCCAGCGCTCGATCGACAAGGCGTCGGCGACCGATGCCGAAAACTACGAGGAAATCCGCTACGAGGGCTTTGGCCCCGCCGGCGTGGCAATCATTGTCGAAGCACTAACCGACAACCGCAATCGCACCGCCACCAACATCCGCACCGCTTTTTCCAAGAACGGCGGCCACCTTGGCGCCAGCGGCAGTGTCAGCCACGGCTTCGACCGCCTTGGGCTGATCGAATATCCCGCCAGTGCCGGCAATGCCGACAAGGTGTTCGAAGCCGCCAGCGAAGCCGGCGCCGACGACGTCGAATCGGACGAGGGCGGCCACCGCATCTGGACCAGCGTCGAAGCGCTCCACGAAGCCGCCAAGGCGCTTGAGCCGATGCTTGGCGAGGCGGAGGGAACCAAGCTGGCGTGGAAGCCGCAGAATGAAGTGGAGATCCGCGGCGACGATGCGGCGCTTCTGATGAAACTGATCGACACCCTCGAAGAGGATGACGACGTCCAGACCGTATGGGGCAATTACGACGTGCCCGACGACGAGCTGGAGAAGCTCGCGTAATCATTCCCCCTCTCCTTCAGGGGAGGGGGCCAGGGGGTGGGGCCGACGTGGATCAGGCTGAAGCCAAAGCTGGCCTCAAAGCCCGCGCGCGAAAGCTGCGCAACGGCGCAACCGAGCCTGAGCTTCGCCTGTGGCGGCACCTCAGAAATTCTCAGTTGGCCGGATTTAAATTTCGCAGACAGGTGGCCATTCCACCATTCGTTGCGGATTTCTTATGTCCGGCGAAATCGCTCATCGTCGAAATCGACGGTTGGACGCATGACCCGCGGCGCGATTCGTCACGGGATCAGCTGCTCAGCATGAAAGGCTACACGGCGATCCGGTTCACCAACACCGAGGTGACGCAAAACGTCGAGGGCGTGGTGTCGGCGATTTTAGAACAGCTCCAGTGCATTGCCGACCGTTGGCCCCACCCCAACCCCTCCCCTGAAGGAGAGGGGCTTTGATCATTCTCGGTCTCGATCCCGGGCTTGGCACCACCGGCTGGGGATTGATCGAAGCGCAGGGCAATCGGCTGACCCATGTCGCCAACGGGCACATCACCACCAGTCCTTCGGCCCCGCTGCCGCAGCGGCTGGCCCGGCTTGCCGACCAGCTCGAAGCGCTGATCGGCGAGCACCAGCCGGGCGGGGCCGCGGTCGAGGAGGTGTTCGTCAACAAGAACCCGCAATCGACGCTCAAGCTCGGCCAGGCGCGCGGAGTGATCCTGATGTGCGCCGCGCGCGGCGGCATCGCAGTCGGTGAATATGCGCCGAGCCTGGTCAAGAAGGCGGTGGTCGGCACCGGCGGAGCGGACAAAGCCCAGGTCCACGCGATGGTCGGCAGGCTGCTTCCGGGAATAAAGATCGCCGGCGCCGATGCCGCTGATGCGCTGGCGGTGGCGATTACCCACGCGCATCACTTGGCGAGTGCGCGCCGCATGGCTTAAGCCTGCGCCTGATGATCGCGCGCCTTTCCGGAATCCTCGCCGAAACGTCGGCCGACGGCGCGGTGATCGACGTTGCCGGCGTTGGCTATCAAGTCCTTTGCAGCGGCCGCACGCTCGACGCCCTCGGGCCGATCGGCGGTGACGTGCTGATCCTGACCGAGCTTCAGGTGCGCGAGGATGCGTGGACCCTGTTCGGGTTCGGATCGGCGGCGGAGCGCGATTCGTTTCGCGCTTTGACCTCGGTCCAGGGTGTCGGCGGCAAGGTCGCGCTGGCGATCCTGTCGGTCCTGTCCCCCGACGAGCTGGCGCGCGCCGTGAGCCAGGGCGACAAGGCGATGATCGGCCGTGCGAACGGCGTCGGCCCCAAGCTGGCCGCGCGCATCGCCAATGAATTGCAGGGCAAGCTTGGCGCGCCCGGCGTGGGCGGCGCTCCGGCGCCGCGCATTGGCGCGGCGGCCGACGCCGTTTCCGCGCTCGCCAATCTCGGCTTCAAGCCGGCCGAAGCAAGCGCCGCGGTTAATGCCGCCCAAGTCGATCTTGGCGACGACGCCTCACTGGATGCGCTCGTCCGGCTGGCCCTGCGCAAGGCAGGCAAGTAGGCATGGGCCCCGCCAAGGCGCCAAGGCCGCAACAGGAAGGCTGATGTTCGACCAGATTTCCACCCAAAGCGCGCACGTCGTGGCCAAGATCATCGAGCTGTTCGGGATTGCGATCATCGCACTTGGCGCGTTCGGCACGCTGGCGTTATTTTTCCGAGCCTTGGCGCGCAGCGACAATCGCCAGCAGGCGATTGCGAACTTTCGGTCGAGCCTTGGCCGGGCGATCCTCCTGGGCCTGGAATTCCTGGTCGCTGCCGACATCATCAACACCGTTGCGGTGGCGCCGACGCTGGCAAGCCTTGCGGTGCTTGCGGGAATCGTCGCCATCCGGACCTTCCTGAGCTTCAGCCTTGAAGTGGAAATCGAGGGGCGTTGGCCGTGGCAGCGCCGCCGCGGGGAAAGTCGCGAAGTCTGATGGCGACCGATCCCGACCGAATCACGACGCCGGAGCGGACGAGCGAAGACGCTGACGCCGCGCTTCGCCCGAAGACGCTCGACGAGTTTATCGGACAACAGTCGGCGCGCGACAATTTGCGGGTGTTCGTGGCAGCGGCAAAGGCGCGTGGCGAAGCGCTCGACCATGTTCTTCTGCACGGCCCGCCGGGGCTTGGCAAAACCACTTTGGCGGCCATCCTGGCGCGTGAAATGGGGGTCGGGTTTCGCGCGACTTCGGGCCCGGTGATCGCCAAGTCGGGCGACCTTGCCGCGCTGCTGACCAACCTCGAAGACGGCGACGTCCTGTTCATCGACGAGATTCACCGCCTCAATCCCGCGGTCGAGGAAGTGCTGTACCCGGCGATGGAAGACCGCGCGCTCGACCTGATGATCGGCGAAGGTCCGTCGGCGCGATCGGTGCGGATCGACCTGCCCCGCTTCACCCTGGTCGGAGCAACCACGCGCCAGGGGCTGCTGACCACTCCGCTGCGCGACCGATTCGGGATTCCGGTGCGCCTGAATTTCTACACCGTCGAGGAACTGGAACAGGTGGTGCGCCGCGCGGCCCGGCTGCTTGGCGCCGAACTGACCGAAGACGGCGCTCGCGAAATCGCAAGGCGCAGCCGGGGAACGCCGCGAATTGCCGGACGGCTGTTGCGCAGAGTGCGCGACTTCGCCCATGCCGCGGGCGAAGCATCCATCGCCGCCGAGGCTGCCGACCGGGCGTTGTCGCGGCTGGAAATCGACGGCCTTGGGCTCGACGCGATGGACCGCCGTTATCTGACCATGATCGCCGATCTATACGGCGGCGGGCCGGTCGGCGTGGAGACGCTGGCCGCCGGCCTGAGCGAGCCGCGCGATACGATCGAGGATGTGATCGAGCCTTTCCTCATTCAGCTCGGCCTCATCGCCCGAACCGCACGAGGCCGTTGCCTGAACGGGCGCGGCTATGCCCATTTGGGACTTCCGCAGCCGGCTGGCAGCCAGGTCGGTTTGTTCGATAGTGGAGCGCAATCGAAGTAATGCGTCGCTTGCCGTTGTTGATTGCTGCTGCCGTGGCAGCGGCCCCTTCCGCCGCGGCGCAGCGCCCCGTCCCCG
The DNA here is from genome assembly GCA_039918915.1 of Sphingomicrobium sp. Taxonomy (GTDB): domain Bacteria; phylum Pseudomonadota; class Alphaproteobacteria; order Sphingomonadales; family Sphingomonadaceae; genus Sphingomicrobium. The sequence goes on along the minus strand of JBDSGQ010000049.1, from coordinate 39,449 downwards.
CCACGCCAGCTTATTCATCGGATTCAAGCTGGCTGTGCCTGCCGGGACGGAGCGACGTCTGCTCGACTGCGCTGCCGACCACGGCGCTGAGCCCGAATGGTTATGGCTCGAACGGCCCAAGCGCGGTCGCCAGGAACTCCCCGCTCGACTGCTTTTACGTTTACCCCACGGTTTCCAGCGACCAGGGCCTCAACAGCGACATGTCCGCCGGCCGCGAGGAGCAAGCGGCGGCGGAAGCGCAATTCGCCCGGTTCGCCGGCGTGTGCCGCACGTTCGCGCCAATCTATCGGCAAATGACGATCGCTTCGGTCGCCGCCTATGCGACGGGCGCCGATGTCATCGATGCCGGGCGAATAGCCTATGCCGACGTCCGGGCGGCGTGGCGCAATTATGTCGCCACGCGCAGCGGCAACCGCCCGTTCGTGCTGATCGGCCATAGCCAGGGGAGCCTGTTGCTGCAGCGGTTGATCGCCCAGGAAATCGAGATCAAGCCGGCGCTGGCCGCCCGGATGAAGCTCGCCATCCTGCCCGGTTATGATGTGCTGGTGCCGCAGGGGAAACTGGTCGGCGGGACGTTCCAGCACACCCCGCTGTGCAGCCGCGCCGGCCAGACCGGTTGCGTGATGAGCTGGGTCAGCTTTCGCGATCACAACGCGCCGCCGCCGGGCGCGATGTTTGGTTACGCAGACCGGCCTGGAATGACCGTCGGCTGCGTCAACCCGGCCCGGCCGGGGTCGCGCAATTGGGAAAATCTCGACAGTTACTGGTTCACGCGGTCAGGCCTGGCGGTGCCCGGCGGCCCGATCCGCTGGTCGACCGAAGGGCAGCCGCCAAGCCCCTATGTCCGCACCGAAGGGCTGGTGTCGGCGCGCTGCGTCAACGACGGACCGCGCGGTTATCTGACGGTGCGAACCAACCATTCCGCGGGGCAGAAATGGACCGACCATGTCGGCGGCGAAGTGGGCCTGTTCGGCTTCTTCCTGCCGGGCTGGGGAATGCATTTGGCAGACATTGCCGTGGCGCAAGGCGATCTGGTCCGACAGGTCGGCGCAATCAGCGTTCAAGCCAGAACAGCTGCTCCACGCTAAGCTCCAGCGCGCGGGCCAGCTTGATCGCCAATGTGGCGGAGGGCGTGAATATTCCATTCTCGACCGTGTTGACGGTCTTGCGAGTGACATCGACGCGCTCGGCCAGCTCGGCCTGCGTAAAGCCAAGCTCCGTCCGCCGCTCCTTGATCCGGTTGGCGAGGCGTTCAACCATCGCGCTGTGCACGGCGCTCCAGAAAGCCAAAGCGCAGCAAGGCGGTGAGCATGCCGGCAGTCACGATGACGTGAACCGCTTCCTGGACGCTGATTGGTTCGACCATGCTGAGAACATAAACGCCCAGCGCAGCGGCGATGGTGACGATAAACCCCCAGCGGAAGCCGGCGTCCCGGTGCGCCCGCGTCGACTCGTCATTGGCAAGGTCGCGCACTTCGCGCCGGTAGATCCAGCCGCCGCCGGTCGCGAGGGCGAGCAGCAAAATCGTCGACAAGGCCAGCCAAGCCGTGATCCGGACATGGTCGACCGCTCGGTCGCCCGTCCCAAAACCGGGGCCCATGAAATAGCTCGCCTGCTGTGTCAGGAAGAGGATTCCAAGGATCGGCAGCAATCGAGCGCGGCGCCGACTCAGCCGTTCCGCGCGTTCCGATATACTCGCTTCCGCCATTTCAACCCCCTTGCACCAATCGCTGACATGTAACCTTTACGTTACATTGAAGTCAAGCGGGGTTTACGCGGGGACTCGCCGGTCGCTACAGCGCCCGCATGGCGACCCGCTTGCTCGATCGGCCCTATCGCGGCGGCTTCGTTGAAAGCGGCGCGGGACCGGCCGAGCACCGTTTCGCGCTGACCGTCTATTTTGAAGATACCGACGCCTTTCGCATCGTTTATTATGCGAACTACCTGAGGTTCATGGAGCGGGCGCGGTCCGATATGCTGCGCGCGGTCGGAATCGACCAGGGCGCCGAAATGGACTCGAACGGGGGCGCCTATGCGGTTGTCGAAGTCGCCATTCGCTATCGCCGGCCGGCCCGCCTCGGCGACGACCTGCTGGTCGTCAGCACGGTGGAGCAGGTGCTCGCATCTTCGGTCCATATTCATCAGCGAGTCATGCGCGGAGCCGAACTGTTAACCGATGGCCGGGTGACCGCTGCCTTCCTCGATCGCGAGGGACGGCCGCAGCGGCAGCCGAAGGACTGGGTCGAACGCTTCAGAAAGATCAGCGGATCGTTGCAATGAGACGGCTTTCACTTTCAATCCTGGCGGCGGTGACGGCGCTTGCCCTGCCGGCCGCCGGCAGCGCCGCGCAGCAAGCGAGCCCGGCCGCGAGCGTGATTGCCGTGCCGCCGCTGACTTCTCCGGACACCGGCAGCAAAGGCAATGAAATGCTCGCGCTGGGCTGGGAAGCGACGCAGCTGATCGCCGCCGACTTGCGCCAGACTTCGGAATTGATGCCGCTGACGCCCAAGCAGAAGGATTATTATTCCTACCCGGAAGTGACTGCGCCCAACTTCCCCAAGTGGCGCTCGGCCGGCGCCAAGGCGCTGGTCACGGGGTTCGTCCAGTCGCGCCCCGACGGGCGCCTGACGTTCGGCTGCTACGTCTATGACGTCGAGCTTGGCCGCGAACTCGGCCGCAAGGGGTTCGTGGTCAGCGCCGGCGACTGGCGGCGGGCGGCGCACAGATGTTCGGGCCTGGCCTACAAAGGCGTAACCGGGGCGGCTGGCATTTTCGACACCCGCATCGCCTATGTCGCCGAAAGCGGCGCCGGCACGACGCGGGTCAAGCGCATCGCGATCATGGACAGCGACGGGACCGATCATCGCTATCTGACGGCTGGCGATACGATGGCGCTGACCCCGCGCCTGTCCCCCGGCGCCAACCGGGTCGCCTTCGTCAGCTATACTGGCGGAGTGCCCCAGGTCCGGGTGATCGACGTCGCCAGCGGTAGCCAGCAGCCGATTGTGACCAATGGCGCCGTGACGTTTGCGCCGCGCTTCTCGCCCGATGGCAACCGGATCCTGTTTTCGATGATGCTCGGCAGGAATAGCGACATTTACGTCGTCGACGGCGCCGGCGGCTATCCCCAGCGGCTGACCACTTCGCCGGGGATCGAGACCGACGCCGGCTTTTCCCCCGACGGCAGCAAGATCGTGTTCGAAAGCGACCGCGACGGAACCCAGCAGCTTTATGTGATGAATGCCGACGGGACCGGCCAGCAGCGGCTGACCTTCGGCGGCGGCGGTAGCTATGCAGCGCCGGACTGGAGCCCGGACGGCAAGTGGATCGCCTTTACCCAGCGCGTCGGCGGAGCTCGCCGGATCGGTGTGATCAAGACCGATGGCAGCGGCGAAGCAATTTTGACCAGCGGGCCTGGCGACGAAGGGCCGAGCTGGGCCGCAAGCGGCCGCGAAATCCTTTTCCAACGGACCGATGCGGCCGGGCGCAGCGGCCTTTATCGCCAAAGCCTTGACGGCAGCCCGGCTCGCCAGATGAGCATTCCCCAGGGCGGATCGGACCCCGACTGGTCGCGAGTATTGGATTGATCATGCGCAGACTCGTTGCTTTCCTGCTGACCGCCGCCGCGCTTGAAGCGCCGAGCGGGGCACAACCGCGCCCGCCCGTCCCGACGATCAGCCCGATCGATGCGTTGCGCGCCGAATTTGCCGCCGCTGCGGGGGGAAACATCGTTTATTTCGGCCTGGGCGCATCGCAGCTAAGCCTTCAGGCGCGCACGACGCTTGCTGCTCAAGCGATGTGGATCAGGCAACATTCGGAAGTGTCGGTCCGCATCGAAGGCCATGGCGACGCCAACGACACGCGCGACCATGCGCTGGCGATGGGGGCAAAGCGTGCCCAGGCCGTGCGCGATTATTTGATGATGCTCGACGTCCCGTCCGCGCAGGTCAGCGTGATGAGCTGGGGCAAGGAGCGGCCCGGCGCAGGCCGCGCGATGACGATGCTGGCCAACTAGCCTTAGGCGGCGGCGCGGCGGTCGAAGCTGGTCACGGCCAGCCATGAGCGCGCCTGGCGCTGGGCCTCGGCGATTTCGCGGGCAGTCATCTCACAAGCGATGTCGGCGCGGCATTCCTGACCTCGCGTGCAACCCGAAAGCGCGGCAAGGTTGAACCATTTATGCGCTTCGACGAGGTCGACCATAATGCCGTCGCGGCCGGTCGAATAAGCGATCCCAAGATCGAACAAGGCGTCGACGTCGCCGGTTTCGGCGTCGGCAAGGCGGCTCCGGATCAAAAACTCTGCGCTCTTCTGGCTAATGGCACCCATGTCATCCCCCTGACTTGCTGTCGGGGATCAAAGTCGGGCCCGAACTCCAAATAAATGGTTAACGACGGTCAACCATTTTTCAGACGGCCAGATTATCGATCAGCCGAGTGGTGCCGATTATCGCGGCAGCGATCAGCCGCATCGCGCCGTGCGGATGGTCGATGGGGTCGAGCGTCGCGGAATCGACGAGCGCCAGATAATCGGTGCGGGCGAAACCCGCCTGATCGAGCGCAGCGATGGCCGTGGCGACGGCGCGGGTTACCTCCGTGCCGGCCAAAATCGCCGCGCGCGCCGCTTCAAGCGCCCGTGGAAGAGCGACCGCCCGGGCGCGTTCGTCGGGCGACAGGTAGGCATTGCGCGATGACAGCGCGAGCCCGTCGGCGTCGCGCACCGTCGGGACCGCCACGATCGTCACGGGAATAGCGAGGTCGGCGACCATTCGGCGAATGACCGCCAATTGCTGAAAATCCTTTTCGCCAAACACAGCGCAATCGGGGGCGAGCGACAGCAGCAGCTTGGCAACGACCGTCGCGACTCCGTCGAAATGGCCTGGCCGCGCTTCGCCTTCCCACCGTTCGGATACGCCGGCGACGTGGATCGCGGTGGCAAAGCCGGCGGGATAGAGATCGGCCACCCCCGGCAGCCAGACGAGGTCGCAGCCGCCGTCCTTGAGCTGGGCAAGATCGTCTGCCTCGCGCCGGGGATAGCGATCGAGGTCGTCGCCGGCCGCGAATTGCAGCGGATTGACGAAGATGCTTGCGGCCACGTTGTCCGCCCGACCGCTCCCCTGAGCGATCAGTTCGAGATGCCCGGCGTGAAGCGCGCCCATCGTCGGGACGAACGCCACGGTCCCTTCGAGCGCGGCTCGGGCCCGCGTCAATTCTTCACTCGTTCGAACGATTTGCACGCGTGCGGAGCCTCGGATAAACTTGGCGTCGGGCGGCGCTTGCACTTGCGCCGGGGGAAAGATCAAGCATGAGCCAGCCGCACTTCATCGTCTTCGCCAACGAAAAAGGCGGGACCGGCAAGTCCACGACCGCGGTCCACACGGCGGTTGCGCTGGCCGCTTCGGGGCATCGCGTCGGGGCGCTCGACCTCGACAGCCGCCAGCGCACCATGACTCGCTATCTGGAAAATCGCGATGCGACCGTGCGGCGGCTGGAAAAGGAGCTTCCGCAGGCGCGCTACGAAGTGCTGGACGAGGCCAGCACGGAGGCGCTGGAGGAAGCCCTCGCCCGGCTTGCGGAGCAGTGCGACGTGATCGTCGTCGACACTCCGGGCCGGGACGACCCGGTGGCGCGCGCCGCGATCCTGAAGGCCGACACGCTGGTGACGCCCATGAATGACAGTTTCGTCGACCTCGACCTGATCGGCCAGGTCCACCCGGAAAATTACAAGATCACCAAGCCCAGCTTTTACGCCGAACTGATCTGGAACAGCCGCACCGAGCGGGCCAAGGCCAGCGGCAAAAGCGTCGACTGGGTGGTTCTGCGCAACCGCCTGCAGCACGTCGAATCGCACAATTTGAAGCGCGTTGGCGCAGCGCTTGACGAGCTTGCCCGGCGGGTCGGGTTCCGCGTGATCCCCGGTCTTGGCGAGCGCGTGATCTATCGCGAGCTGTTCCCCAAGGGACTGACGCTGCTCGACCTGCAACAGCTCGGCGAGATCGGCATCGGCCATATCACCGCCCGCCAGGAACTGCGCGAGATGATCGCTGGCCTGGGCATTCCCTCGGCCGGGGAGGTCGAGCAGAAAGTCGCTTGAGGGCGCGACCAACGGCGTTGAACCAATCGCCTGCCGCTGCGTAAGGCAGGGTATGACCCACCAGTTCAACCCCACCATCCTGCGCGAATATGACATTCGCGGAATTGTCGGCGACACGCTGACCGAAGCCGATGCCTATGGGCTGGGACGAAGTTTCGCGGCGCTTGCGCGCGATGAAGGCGCGCAAACGCTTGCCGTTGGGCGCGACGGCCGGACCCATTCGCCAATGCTTGAAGCGGCGCTGGTGCGTGGCCTGAACGAAGGTGGAATCGACGTCATCATGGTCGGCATGGGCCCTTCGCCGATGCTCTATTTCGCGACCTATCACCTCAATGTGGACGGCGGCATCCAGGTCACCGGAAGCCACAATCCGGCCGATTACAACGGGTTCAAGATGCTGCTTAAGGGCCGCTCGGTGTTCGGCGAGGAAATCCAGGCGCTCGGCCGGCGCTCAGCCGCTGGCGAGTGGAGCGACGGCGCCGGAACGCTTGAGGACATCGACATTCGCGCCGCCTATGTCGACCGGCTGGTCGAAGATTTGTCGATCGACGCCTTTCGCATCGGGTGGGACGCTGGCAATGGCGCTGCCGGCCCGGTTCTCGACATGCTGGTCGAGCGGCTGCCGGGCCAGCACCACGTCATTTTCAGCGAGGTCGACGGCACCTTCCCCAACCATCATCCCGATCCGACGGTCGAAGCCAACCTCGCAGACCTCAAGGCGCTGGTCGCGGACCAGCAGCTGGATTTTGGGATTGCCTTTGACGGCGACGGCGACCGCATTGGCGCGGTCGATGGCGAGGGCCGGGTCATTTGGGGCGACCAGCTGATGCTGATCCTGGCCGAAGCAGTGCTGAAGGCGCTGCCCGGCGAAACCATCATTGCCGACGTCAAGGCCAGCCAAGTGCTGTTCGACGGCATCGCCAGGCTCGGCGGCAAGCCGTTGATGTGGAAGACCGGGCACAGCCTGATCAAGTCGAAGATGAAGGAAACCGGCGCTCCGCTCGCCGGCGAAATGAGCGGCCACATCTTTTTCAAGCACCGCTGGTACGGCTTCGATGACGCGCTTTATGCCGCCGTGCGCTTGATCGAAGCGGTCAGCGCGAGCGGCAAGAGCCTGACCGAGATCATGGACGCGATGCCCAAAAGCGTCGCGACCCCCGAAATGCGCTTCGACGTCGACGAGCCGCGCAAGTTCGCGATCGTCGATGAAGTTCGCGAGCGCCTCTCCGCCGACGGCGCCACGGTCAATACGACCGACGGCGTCCGCGTCAGCACCAGCGACGGCTGGTGGCTGTTGCGAGCGTCCAACACGCAGGACGTGCTGGTGGCCCGGGCCGAAGCCAAGGACCAGGCCGGGCTCGACCGGCTCGTCGCGCAGATTGACGCGGAGCTGGCGAAGTCAGGAGTGAAGCGGACCGAAGCCACCCACTGAGCGGTCAATCGTCCTCGTCCTCATAGCCGACGAGGTTGAGTTCACAGGCCTTGATCTGATGGGTCATGCACCAATGCTTGAGCGCTTCCTCGCGGCCATGGGTAATCCACACTTCGGTCGGCGCGATTTCGCGGATGGTGGTGGTCAGTTCGTCCCAGTCGGCGTGATCGGAAATGATCAGCGGCAGCTCGACATTGCGCTGGCGCGCACGCTGTCGAATGCGCATCCAGCCTGACGCCATCGCTGTCACCGGGTCGGGCAGCCGACGCGACCAGCGGTCATTGAGCGCTCCGGGCGGCGCAATCACGATCCTGCCGCGAAGTTCGTCCCTGGGCGCGCCAGTCGCCGGCCGCAGCTCCCCCAGCGGCACGCCGAGTTCTTCATACAGGTTGCACAATCGTTCGATCGCGCCGTGAATATAAATCGGTTCGTGATGTCCCCGCCCGCGCAATTCGGTGATGATCCGCTGGGCCTTGCCGAGTGCATAGGCACCGACCAGGACGCAGCGGCTGGGGTCGGCGTGGAGGCGGTGGAGCAAGCGGTCGATTTCGCTGCCGGTGTCGGGATGGCGGAACACCGGCAGGCCGAAGGTCGCCTCGGTCACGAATATGTCGCACGGCACCGGGACGAACGGCGGGCAGGTCGGGTCGGCGCGGCGCTTGTAGTCGCCAGAAACCACAATCCGCTGACCGCGATGTTCCATCACGATTTGCGCCGAGCCCAAGACGTGGCCGGCGGGAACGAAGCGGACGTCGACTTCGCCGATGCGAAGCGTTTCGTCATAAGCGATGGGCTGCCCGTTCTGCGGTCCGTAGCGGGTCGCCATTATCGCCAGCGTCTCGGGCGTCGCCAGCACCGCGCCATGGCCGCCGCGGGCATGGTCGGCGTGGCCGTGCGTTACCCAGGCGCGGTCCTTGGGCACCGACGGATCGATCCACGCATCCGCCGGGCGCACATATATCCCCTCGGGGTGGGACTCGATCCAGGAACCCAATCGCGCCATTGCGAGCTATATAGGTGAGAACAGGGGGAGGTTCCCCCGCGGGAGGAACGAATGGACGAATCACTGGTGGGAATCATGGAAATCGTTGGCCCGGTCATCCTGTTGATCGTTCTGGCGTGGCTGGTGATGCGGAACCGCTCGACCGGCAAGACGGGCCGGACCGAGCAGGCGACGAGCGACCTTTACCGCGAGGAAGAACAGCGCCGGCGCGAGGGGACCGACGACCTCTGACACTTCCAGCGGTCGTCCAGCAATGGTTTGAAGCGAAAGGCTGGCGGCCGCGGCGTCACCAGCTTGAAATGCTCGCGCTGGCGCGGGCGGGACGAAGCGCGCTGCTGGTCGCGGCGACTGGCGCGGGCAAGACCCTCGCCGGATTCCTGCCGACGATCTGCGATCTGGTGGAAGCACCAGTGGCAGGGTTGCACACGCTATATGTGTCGCCGCTGAAAGCGCTTGCGGTCGACGTCCAGCGCAACTTGATCGGCCCGATCGAGGAGATGGGGCTGCCGATCCGGGTCGAGACGCGGACCGGCGACACGCCGTCCGACCGCAAGGCGCGGCAGCGGGTCAAACCGCCGCAAATGCTGCTGACCACCCCCGAATCGCTCAGTTTGCTGCTGAGTTACCCTGAGTCCGCGACGATGTTCGCGGGATTGAAGGCGATCGTGGTCGACGAGCTGCACGGTTTCGCCAAGGAAAAGCGCGGCGATTTGCTGGCGCTGTCGATCGCCCGGCTGGAGAAGCTGGCCCCGGGCCTGCGGCGCGTTGGGCTGTCGGCGACGATCAGCGATCCCGAAGCATATCGCGGCTGGCTTGCACCCGATGCCGACATCGAGCTGGTCGACCTGGTGATCGGCGATCCCGGCGCCGAGCCGGATCTGTCGATCCTGATTCCGGAGAACAAGATTCCGTGGGGCGGCCATTCGGGCCGCCATGCGGCGCGCGAAGTGATGGCGCTGATCGAACGGCACAAGACAACGCTGGTGTTTTGCAACACGCGCAGCCTGGCCGAATTGATCTTCCAGGACCTGTGGAAGGTCAACGACCAGGCCCTGCCGATCGGCATCCACCACGGCAGCCTGGCCGTCGAAGCGCGGCGCAAGGTCGAAGGGGCAATGGCCGCGGGCAAGCTGCGCGGGCTGGTCGCAACCGCCAGCCTGGACCTTGGCATCGACTGGGGCGACGTTGACCTGGTGGTGCAGATGGGGGCGCCCAAGGGCAGTTCGCGGCTGCTGCAGCGGATCGGCCGCGCCAACCACCGGCTGGACGAGCCGAGCAAGGGCATCATCGTGCCCGGCAACCGCTTCGAGTATCTCGAGGCACGCGCCGCGCTGGATGCGATCGACGACGGCGAGCTTGACCCCGAACTGTTCCGGCCAGGCGCGCTCGACGTGCTTGCCCAGCATGTCCTGGGAATGGCGGTCGCGGCGCCGTTCCAGCAGGAGGAAATGCTCGCCGAAGTGCGGTCGGCGGCGCCCTATGCCGGGCTGAAGGCGGAGACGTTCGAGGAAATCCTCAATTTCATCGCCACCGGCGGCTATGCGCTCAAGGCCTATGACCGCTTTCGGCGGCTGGTGCCCGAAGCGGGCGGCGTGTGGCGCATCGCGCGCCCGCAGATCGCGCAGCAGCACCGGTTAAATGCCGGAGTGATCGTCGAGCAGCCGCTGCTGACCGTACGCTTTCGTAACGGCCGCAAGCTGGGGACCATCGAGGAAGGCTATGCTTCCACCCTGTCACCGGGCGACAATTTCTATTTTTCCGGGCTGAGCTTGGAAGTCGAGCAGTTCAAGGACACCGACATCATCGTCCGCGCTTCGTCCCGGAAAGCGCGCATCGTCACTTACGGCGGGCAGCGGATGTCGATGTCGACGCACCTCTCCAACCGCGTTCGCCACATGCTTGCCGACCGCAACGACTGGCACCGCTTTCCCGATGAAGTGAGCGAATGGCTGGACGTCCAGTCGCAGCGTTCGGTCCTGCCCGAACCGCACCAGCTGCTGGTCGAGACTTTCCCGCACGAAGGCCAGCATTTCATGGTCGCGTACAGCTTCGAAGGGTGGAACGCGCACCAGTCGCTGGGCATGCTGATCACGCGGCGGATGGAAACGGCCGGGCTGAAGCCGATGGGCTTCGTCGCCAACGATTACGCCTTGGCCTGTTACGGGCTGGAGCCGATCACCGATCCCAAGGCGCTGTTTTCGGCGGACATCCTGGAGCAGGAGTTCACCGACTGGGTCGAAAGCTCCTATCTGTTGAAGACCGCGTTCCGCGAAGTGGCGGTGATCGGGGGGCTGGTCGAACGCCACCATCCGGGCAAACGCAAGTCCGGCCGCCAGGTGAGCTTTTCGACCGACCTCATCTACGATGTGCTGCGCCGTTATGAGCCCGAGCATTTGCTGTTGCGCGCGGCGTGGGACGATGCCCGCCGGCGAATGACCGAGCTTGGCCGGCTGGTGCGGCTGGTCGATCGCGCGGCGGCGACCATGCTTCACGTCGAAACTGGCCGGATCACGCCAATGGCGGTGCCATTGATGGTGATTGTCGGGCGCGAAGCCCTGCCGCCGGGAGCCGAAGCCGACGAATCGCTGTTGATGCAGGCCGAGGAACTTGCCCAGGCCGCAATGCAGCGGGCGACTTAAGTCATTGCCGCTTCAGCCCTGATCTGCGATTCTGCGCCGATGAAGCTGAGCCTGATTCTCGCCGCGCCTGCCCTGCTTGCCGGATGCACGGTGGCCAAGACCGCGGTCGGTGTCGTGACCCTTCCGGTCAAGGCCGTCGCGGCGGGAATCGATGCGGTGACCACCAGCCAGCAGGAAGCCGATGAAAAGCGCGGGCGCGAACTGCGCAAGCAGGATGAAGAGCGTGGCCGCCAGCTTCGCATGGCCGCCGAGCGCTGCCGCAAGGGCCGTCCGTTGGCGACCGACACCTGCTTTGCGCCAGCCCGGCGTTGAGCCGGCACAGCCGGTTCGCTTCGTTCGATCAACGCCGCTAAGGCGCACCGATGCGTTACTTTCTGGATACGGAATTCAATGGCTGGGGCGGCGCCTTGCTGAGCCTGGCGCTGGTCCCCGATGATGGCGGACAGGAGTTTTACGCGACGCTGGACTGGGACGGCGAGATTGAACCGTGGGTTCTGAAGAACGTCATGCCCTATCTCGACACCGTGCCCGACGCGTTCGTGGCGCCGCGCCTGAGCCGAATCCATGCGGCGCGAGCGCTGTCGGCATGGCTGATCCGCGAACATGATTCGCAGGCGCTGGCGCATCCCGGCACCGACGTCGTCCTGGAGTTGCTGGCCGACTGGCCCGAAGATTTCAGCCGGATTTGCGACCTTCTGACCATTGGGCCGGGCAAAATGGTGGAAGTGCCGCCGCTGTCGTTCCGGCTGTTGCAGCTGCCTGGGTTCAGCACCGCGGGGAACAGCCGGGTGCCGCATAATGCACTGCACGATGCGCGATCGCTGCGCGACCACGTGGTCGAGCTCGACTGATTATTTGGCGGCGGTCCGAAGCAACAGCCCTTCGCGCTCTGTCCACGTCAGTTCATGCAGTTCGAGTGGCCGCCCGTCATGCGCCTGGACGCAAATCTTGCGCACTGGCTTGCCGTCGCGGCGATCGGCGAGAGCAACGCTCATATTGCCATAGCCCCAATCCTCGCCCCACTGGCGAAGCGCGAGAACGACCGGCAACAGCCCCTCGCCCTTGGCGGTTAGCGAATAGATGACCCGCCGGCGATCGGCCGGATCGGGGCAGCGCTGAAGGATTTCGCCGGCCACCATCTTCGCGAGTCGGTCCGACAGGATGTTGCGGGCGATGCCGAGCCCGCCCTGGAATTCTTCGAAATGCTTGAGGCCGTTGAACGCCCCGCGGAGGATCAGGAACGCCCATTTTTCGCCGATCAGCTCAACTGCCGCGGGGATCGGGCACGCCAGCGCGGTTTGCTTGAACCGATCGATATCGGACGTGCGCGATTCTTCCGCCATGCGGCACTCTCTCCCTATCCCGATGGCATCAAAGCACAACATCGCCCCAAAAAACAGTTGCAAGTTAAAACTGTTATCGGATATCAGTTTCGAATCGAAACTACATATCGGGGGTCAAACACCATGCTTCGGTCCATAATCGCCATTGGCGCCATCATGCTGGGCGCTGCGCCGGCAGCAGCCGCCAGCTATTCCGCCACCTTGTCGGTGCCGACAGCGGGGCGCTTCATCGTTCGCGACATCAGCTGGTCGTGCACCGCCGCCGGGTGCGCCGGCACGACCGAGAACAGCCGTCCCGTGGTGCTGTGCCAGTAGCTTGCCAAGCGCGCCGGGCGCGTGGCGCAGTTTGTTGCCGACGGGCGTGCATTCGGTCCCGCCGAGCTTAATCAGTGCAACGGTTCGGCCAAATCCGTCGCTGTAAAATAGCGGCCGCCGACGCCGCGCTTTGCGCGCGGCAATGTTCGCGCTTGCACAAAAGTGTCGCAACGCCCCATCTTAGGGGGTGCTGAGGCAATATGAGCTGGTCGAAAAGGTCAGATCCTACGATCCGGACGCGGATGAGGTGCTGATCAACAAGGCCTATGTCTTCTCGATGAAGGCTCACGGGTCACAGCTGCGCGCTTCCGGCGACCCTTATTTCAGCCACCCGATCGAAGTCGCGGGCATTCTCACCGACCTCAAGCTCGACGACCAGACGATCGCCACGGCGATCCTCCACGATACGATCGAGGATACGCTCGCCACGCCGGCCGAGATCGAGCGGTTGTTCGGCAAGGATGTCGCGCGGCTGGTCGACGGGGTGACCAAGCTGAGCAAGATCGAAGCGCAATCCGAAAACGAGCGCGCCGCCGAAAACCTGCGCAAGTTCCTGCTTGCCTTGAGCGACGACATTCGCGTGCTGCTGGTCAAGCTTGCCGACCGGCTGCACAACATGCGCACGCTCGATCACATCCCGGCCGAAGAGAAGCGGCGGCGGATCGCCCGCGAAACGATGGATATTTACGCGCCGCTGGCCGAGCGCATCGGCATGTACGAAATGATGACCGAAATGCAGACTCTGGCGTTTCGCGAGCTTGAGCCGGATGCGTTCACGTCGATTACGCGGCGGCTCAATCACCTCACCGAACAGGGCGGCGACCTCGTCAGCCGGATCGGCCTGGGGCTTGAGCTGTACCTTGCCGACAATGGCCTGGAAGCCGGCGTCACCGGCCGCCAGAAGCATCCCTATTCAATCTGGAAGAAGATGGCCGAACGGCACATCAGCTTCGAACAATTGTCGGATGTGATGGCGTTCCGGATCATCGTTGCCGACGTTGACGAATGCTATCGGGCGCTCGGCCTGATCCATCGCCGCTGGCCGATGGTGCCGGGCCGGTTCAAGGATTACATCTCGACCCCCAAGCGCAACGGCTACCGTTCGCTGCACACTTCGGTCATCCACGATTCGAAGATGCGGATCGAAATCCAGATCCGCGACCAGGCGATGCACGACCAGGCCGAGCGCGGGCTTGCGGCGCACTGGGCTTACAAGGAAGGCAAGCCGAGCGCCGAGCTGCACGTGCCGTGGGTCGACGACCTGGTCGAAATTCTGGGCCACGCCGAAAGCCCGGAAGAAGTGCTCGAGCATACCCGGATGGCGATGTACCAGGATCGCATCTTCGCCTTTACGCCCAAGGGTGAGCTGATCCAGCTACCCAAGGGCGCAACCCCGGTCGACTTCGCTTACGCGGTCCACACCGATCTTGGCGACCGCACGGTCGGAGCCAAGGTCAACGGCCGGGTGGTGCCGCTGCGCACCATGCTGGAAAACGGCGACCAGGTCGAAATCCTGCTGTCCGACGCGCAGCATCCCCAGCCGAGCTGGCTGCGGTTCGTGACCACTGGCAAGGCCCGCGCCGGCGTGCGCCGGTTCGTTCGCCACAAGGAGCGCGAGGAAACGGTCGAGCTGGGCAGCAAAATCTACGACGAGATCGTCGCCCGACTGCCCGCCGAGCTTGGCAAGGACTCGCTCAAGCGGGCGCTGAAGAAGCTCAAGATCGAAAACCAGGAGGAGCTGATGATCGCGATCGCGCGCAAGCGGGTCAGCGACGAGGCCCTGATGGAAGCGCTGATGCCGGGATCGGCCGGCGGCGACATCGCGCCGCGGCCGCTGGGCCAGCGCCAGGCGATTTCGATCAAGGGCCTGACCGCGGGCGTGGCCTATCATTTGGCCCCCTGTTGCCACCCGATTCCGGGCGATCGCATCGTCGGCCTGCGGCGCGAGGACGAGGAGATCGAAGTTCACGTCATCGGTTGCGATACGCTTGCCAGCGGGATCGACGCCGACTGGCTTGACCTTGCCTGGGGCGAAGGTTCGGACGGCGGAGCGGCGCGGCTGGCGGTCATTCTGCGCGACATTCCGGGCGCTTTGGGCACCATGTCGGGCATTCTCGGCGCCAAGCACGCCAACATCGTCAATCTTCAGCTGGTTCACCGCGACGGCAGTTTCCAGACCTTCCACCTGGACATCGAAGTCCACGATTTGGCGCACCTGCACGCGATCGTCGCGGCACTGCGCGATGCCGAGCCGATTTCTAGCGTGGAGCGGATTTGACCCGACCGGCCTCGCGCTGCTGATGCGCGTGGGCGTCGCCCCCGGCGAGCACCGCAAGCATCACCAGATCCGAAGCTGACGCCGTCATCGGCGCAATCTGCACCGCCAGTTCGAGCCCGAGGATATACGGCCCAAGCACACTTTCGCCGCCGAGTTCCTTGAGCAGCTTGGCCGAAATGCTGGCCGACTGAAGCCCCGGCATGACGAGGATGTTGGCGGGCCCGGACAGGCGACTGAACGGATAATAGCGTTTTTGCATTTCGTAATTGAGCGCGACGTCCGGCGCCATTTCGCCTTCATATTCGAAGTCGGCCATGAACCCGTCGAGCAGGGTCACCGCATCGCGCAGCGGCTCGACATGGACGCCCGGCGGGTTGCCGAACGTGGTGTAGCTGGTGAAGGCAACGCGCGGTTCCAGCCCCATTCGCCGAGCGAAGGTCGACGCCCGCATCGCGATCGCCGCATATTGCTCGGCGGTCGGCCGCTCGGTCACCGCAGTGTCGGCGATCAACACCGTATGATGCCGGCCGACGATGACGTTAATGCCGAACGGAGTGACGCCCGGAGCATCGTCGATCACCATCCGCACCTGCTTCAGCGATTGGCTGAATGGCCGCGTCGTGCCGGTGATCATGGCGTCGGCTTCACCTAAGGCAAGCATTGCCGCGGCGAAATAGTTGCGGTCCTGGTTGACCATCCGCTCGATTTCTCGGCGAAGCATTCCGTGGCGCTGGTGCTTGTCGTAAATGTGATCGACGGCGCGGCCGACGAGCGGCGAATTGCGGCTGTTGAGCACTTGGTATTCGGATGGGTTTTCAACCCCGAGCTCGGCCAGCTTTTTATAGACTTCGTCGCGGCCGACCAGCACCGGCGTGCCGTAACCGCCTTCCTTGAACGCAATCGCGGCGCGCAGCACGTTGGGCTCTTCGCCTTCCGCGAACAGCACGCGTTTGGGATTGGCGCGAGCATTTTCATAAGCGAGGCTCATCACCGCGACAGTGGGGTTGAGGCGCGCGCGCAATTGCTCGCGATAGGCCTGCATGTCGGCAATCGGCTTTTGCGCGACGCCGCTTGCGGCGGCGGCCCCGGCCACGGCGGAAGCGACGACTTCCATCAGCCGCGGATCGAACGGCGCCGGGATGATATAGTCGCGGCCGAAGCTGTGCGACCGCCCGCCATAGGCCGCGGCGACTTCTTCGGGCACCGGCTCGCGCGCGAGTTCGGCAAGCGCTTCGGCGGCGGCGATCTTCATCGCGTCGTTGATGGCGGTCGCGCGCACGTCGAGCGCGCCACGGAAAATAAACGGGAAGCCGAGGACGTTGTTGACCTGGTTCGGGAAGTCCGATCGGCCGGTTGCGATAATCGCGTCGGGCCGCGCCGCAGTCGCCTCGGGCGGCCAGATTTCCGGGTCCGGATTAGCCATTGCGAAGATGATTGGATTGGCCGCCATCGCCTTGATCATTGCCGGCTTCAGCGCACCCGCAGCGGACAGCCCCAGGAACACGTCGGCACCCGCCAGTGCTTCAGCCAGGGTCTTGTGTTTGGTGACGACGGCATGCGCTGATTTCCACTGGTCGAGGTCGGTGCGATCCTTGCTGATCACGCCCTTGCGGTCGCACATGATGACGTGATCGCCCCGAACGCCCAGCGCCTTGATCAATTCGGTGCAGGCGATTGCCGCCGCGCCCGCGCCATTGACCACCACGCGCACGTCGCCAAGCTTGCGGTCGGTCAGCAGGCAGGCGTTGATCAGGCCCGCCGCGGTGATGATGGCAGTGCCGTGCTGGTCGTCGTGGAACACCGGGATGTTCATCCGCTCGCGCAATGCCTGTTCGATGATGAAGCAATCGGGGGCGGCAATGTCTTCGAGGTTGATTCCGCCGAAACTCGGTTCAAGCAGTTCGACGCATTCGATAAAGCGCTGCGCGTCCTCGGTCGCGACTTCGATGTCGATCGCATCGACGTCGGCAAAGCGCTTGAACAGCACCGCCTTGCCTTCCATCACCGGTTTCGAGGCGAGCGCGCCGAGATTGCCAAGCCCCAGGATGGCGGTGCCGTTGGAAATCACCGCGACCAGATTGCCCTTGCTCGTATAATCGTAGGCACAAGCGGGATCCGCCGCGATCGCGAGCACCGGGACGGCGACCCCGGGCGAATAAGCCAGGCTGAGGTCGCGCTGTGTCGCCATTGGCTTGGACGCGATGATTTCGATCTTCCCGGGCCGACCGCGCGAATGGAATTCGAGCGCTTCGGCCTCGGTATATTTGACGTTGCTTTCAGACATGACCGGGGGCCTTAGCGGATCGGCGCGCGAACTGTCACGCCGCCGCCAATCCAAGGGTCGCACGCAAGCGCCCAAGCGGCTAGGTTTCACGCCATGGCACGCGCCGACGCCCCAACCCCGATGATGGCCCAGTACCGCCGGCTCAAGGACGAAGCCGGCGACGCGCTGCTATTCTATCGCATGGGCGACTTCTTCGAACTGTTTTTCGAGGATGCGAAAATCGCCGCCTCCTGTCTCGACATTGCGCTGACCAAGCGCGGCGAGGATTCGGGCGAGCCGATCCCGATGTGCGGAGTGCCCGTCCATGCCGCCGAAGCCTATCTTGCGCGGCTGATCCGGGCGGGCAATCGAGTCGCCATTGCCGAACAGATCGAAAGCCCGGCGGAAGCACGCAAGGCGCGCGGTTCAAAAACGCTGGTCGAGCGGGCCATCGTCCGCCTGGTAACGCCCGGCACCCTGACCGAAGACACGCTGCTGGAATCGGCTTCGGCCAATTGGCTTGCAGCAGTCGGCCGCGCAGGCGAGGATTGGGCGATTGCCGCAGCGGACATTTCGACCGGCCGGTTCGAACTGGTGGCGTGCGGACCGGGCGAACTGCTCGCGGAAATCGCCCGGCTCGCGCCCGTCGAAATCATCGCCGACGCGGCTGTTCCGGGACTTACGACCAGCGCGGGCAAAGGCGGGTTCGAAAGCCTGTCGGGCGAGCGTTCGCTCAAGGCCCGCTTCGGCCTTGCCACGCTCGATGGGCTGGGCGCTCCATCCTATGCCGAGTTGGCCGCGGCGGGCGGCTTGCTGGCCTATCTCGACGCCACTCAAAAGGGCGCGGGCGTCCTGCTTGACGTGCCGCGCCGAATTGCGCGCGCCGGGCACATGGCGATCGACGCCGCCACCCGCGAAAGCCTGGAGCTGACCCGGACGACTGGCGGGACAGTGGCCGGGAGCCTGCTTGGCGAAGTCGACCGATGCCAGACCGCGGCCGGCCGGCGCCTGCTGTGCGAGGACATTGCAGCGCCGCTGACGACCATCGCCGCGATCGAAGGCCGCCTGGCGCTGGTCCACTGGCTGAACGACGATGCCATTCGCCGGGAACGGGTGCGCAGCCGCCTGAAAGCAATGCCCGACTTTGCGCGCGGCCTTGCCCGGCTCGCCGCTGGGCGGGGATCGCCCAGGGACCTGGCCCTGCTTCGCGACGGCCTTGCCGCCGCCGCCGAACTTGCCGGCGAGCTTGAAACCGCGACCGACCGGCCCGCGCTGCTGGACGGGCTGCTGCCCCGGCTGCGCGGCCACGAAGCGGTGGTGGAGGTGCTGGCCGGCGCACTGGTCGCGGCACCGCCGATCGACACGTCCAAGGGCGGCTATATCGCCGAAGGTTACGACTCCGCGCTCGATGCATTGCGCGATGCGGCAGCGAACGGCCGCCGGGCAATCGCCGCGCTCGAAGCGCGCTACCGGGACGCGACGGCCATTTCCTCGCTCAAGATCCGTCACAACGCGGTGCTCGGCTATCATGTCGAAGTTGCCGCGCGCCATGCCGAGCGGCTGATGGCGCCCGACAGCGGCTTTACCCACCGCCAGACCCTGGCCGGAGTAGTGCGCTTCAATTCTCCCGAGCTTCACGACGAGGCCAGCCGCGTCGTCGAGGCGGGCGGCCATGCGCTCGCCGCCGAAGCCGCGCATGCCGAGGAACTGACGCAGCTGGCACTGGCCGGGGCCGCGAAGATCTCCGCCACGGCCGAGGCAATCGCGCGGATCGATGTTGCGGCCAGCCACGCCCAGCGCGCCGCCGAGGGTGGCTGGTGCCGTCCCACGCTGACCGACGAAGCTTACCTGGAGATCGAGGCGGGGCGCCACCCGGTCGTGGAAAGCGCCTTGGCCGGCAGCGGCGACCCATTCGTCGCCAACGACCTATCGCTCGGATCGAACGATCTTTTGTGGCTGATCACCGGGCCGAACATGGGGGGCAAATCGACCTTCCTGCGGCAGGCGGCGTTGATCGCAGTCCTTGCCCAGGCCGGCGGCTTCGTACCGGCGGCGCGCGCGACCGTGGGCATCGTCGACCGGCTGTTTAGCCGGGTCGGAGCCGCCGACAATCTGGCACGCGGACGATCGACCTTCATGGTCGAGATGGTGGAGACCGCCGCGATCCTGGCGCAGGCGAGCCCGCGCAGCCTCGTCATCCTCGACGAGATCGGGCGTGGCACTTCGACTTACGACGGGCTCGCGATCGCCTGGGCAGTGGTCGAGGCAATGCACGACCAGGTCCGCTGCCGGACCCTATTCGCAACCCATTACCATGAGCTCACCCGCCTTGCGGGCCGCCTCGACTGCCTGTCGCTGCACCACGTTCGCGCCCGCGAATGGAAGGGCAATCTGGTCCTTCTTCACGAAGTCGCGGAGGGCGCGGCCGACCGCAGCTACGGCATTGCCGTGGCCAAGCTTGCCGGCCTTCCGCCCGCAGTCGTCGCCCGGGCGCGATCGGTGCTCGCCAAGCTCGAGGCGGGCCGCGACGCGACCGGCGGAATCGCCGCCGGGCTCGACGATTTGCCACTGTTCGCAGCGAGCGCTGAAGCCGAGGCCGCGCCCGATCCGCTGGCCGCCGCAATCGAGACGATTGACCCCGACCGGCTGACCCCGCGCGAGGCACTTGAGGAACTGTACCGGCTGAAGCGGCTGGCGAGCGCGCAGTGAAGCTGCCCGAGATCGACCATCGCCGCGCGATCATCGACCGGCGAGCAATTGCCGAGCAGCTTGCCGTGGGCGCGACTCAAGACGATGCCGAAGCCGTCCTGCGTGCTGCGCTGGAGCACGGCCGGGCCGAAATCGCGCGGCGCCTTGAACTGGAACCCGGACGCGGACGGCCGGCGGCGCAGGCCACGGCCTATCTCCACGACCAACTGGTCCGGCTCGCGTACGAGCTCGCCAGCGCACAAACCGGCGTGGAGCCCGGCGCGGGGTTGGCGCTGGTCGGGCTGGGCGGCACCGGCCGTGGGGAAATGGCGCCGTTCAGCGATATCGACCTGATGTTCCTGACCGACGCCCCGCCCACGCCAAGCGAGCAGCGCGCGATCGAAGCGGTGTTGCCGATGCTGTGGAACCTCAAGCTGAAGGTCGGTCATTCGGTGCGCACCGTGGCGCAGATGATCAGCCTTGCGAAACAGGACATGACGGTGCGCACGGCGGTTTTGGAAGCGCGCTTGCTGTGGGGCGACGCCGAGCTGTTCGCGCGGACCATGGCCCGCTTTCGCAGCGAAATCGTCGCCGGCAGCGCGGCGGTGTTCGTCGCAGCCAAGCTTGCCGAGCGCGACGAGCGGCACGTCCGGATGGGCGACAGCCGCTACGTCGTCGAGCCCAACATCAAGGACGGCAAGGGCGGGCTGCGCGACCTGCACACGCTCTACTGGATCGGCAAATATGTGCACGGGGTCGAGCGCCCGGCAGACCTGGTCGGCGCGGGATTGCTAACCGCTGCTGAGTTCCGCCGGTTCGACCGCGCCGAGCGGTTTTTCTGGTCGGTCCGGTGCCACTTGCATCAGCTGGCCGGGCGCCCGGAAGAACGGCTGAGCTTTGAGTATCAGCCGCAGATCGCGCGGATCATGCACTATGCCGACCGCCCGGGAAAATCGGCGGTCGAACGGTTCATGCAATTCTATTTCATCAACGCCAAGGCGGTCGGCGACCTGACCGGAGTGTTCCTGGCGCAGCTCGACGAGCAGCTCGGCAAGAAAGGTTTCCGCTTCGCCCTTCCAACCATTCGGCGGCGGCCCAAGAGGCTGGCGGGATTTGTGCTCGATCGCGGGCGGATTTCGATTCCGGCCGACGATTATTTTCGCGGCGATCCGGTGCGCCTGGTGGAAATCTATGCCGTGGCGGCGCGCGAGCAGCTGGAAATCCATCCGACGGCGATGCGCGCCGCTGCCCGCGATGCCGCGCTGATCGATCGCGACGTGCGCGACGACCCGCGTGCGAACGCGTTGTTCATGGAAGCGTTGACCTGCGTCAATGCGCCCGAGCATGTCCTTCGGTGGATGAACGAAGCCGGCGTGTTCGGCCGCTTCGTTCCCGATTTCGGGCGCGTCGTCGCCCAGATGCAGTTCGACATGTACCACCATTATACGGTCGACGAGCATTCGATCCGCGCCATCGGGCTGCTTGCGGCGATCGAGCGTGGCGAGCTGAAGCAGGACCATCCGCTGTCCACCGCGCTAATCCGGCAGATCGGATCGCGCCGGCTATTGTATGTCGCGGTGCTGTTGCATGACATCGCCAAGGGGCGCGGCGGCGATCATAGCGTCCTGGGGGCCGAGATCGCACTTCGGCTCGGACCCCGGTTTGGGCTGGATGCGGCGGAAACGGAAACGGTTGCGTGGCTGGTTCGTCACCACCTGCTGATGTCGTCGACGGCCTTCAAGCGTGATCTTGCCGACCCCAAGACGATCGAGGATTTCGTCGCCCGGGTGCAAAGCCCCGAGCGCCTCCGGCTGCTGCTGATGCTGACCGTCGTCGACATCCGCGCGGTTGGTCCCGGCATCTGGAACGAATGGAAGCGGATGCTTCTTCGAAGCCTGTTCGAAGCCGCCGAGGAACGGCTTCGGCTCGGTCACAAGCAGCATGGACGAACCGAGATCGTCCGCGCTCGTCAGGAGGAGCTGGCAGCATCGCTGGGGTGGAAGGCAAGCGCCATGCGCGCCCATTGGCGGCGCCTGCCCGACAGTTACTGGATCGCCGAACCGCTGGCCTGGCAGGAAGCCAACGCGCGCCAGGTCGCCGGTGCGGAAGCGCGGATCGGCGACGCCCAGCCAAGCATCGTGGTCGAAGACGACAGCGAAAGCGGAGCCACTCGAGTGAGCGTCTTCACGCCCGATCGTGAAGGCTTGTTCTACCGCATTTGCGCCGGGCTGGCGGGGGCTGGCGCCAACATCGTCGACGCCCGCATCCACACCACCCGCGACGGCATTGCGCTTGACAATTTGCTGGTGCTCGACGGGCGCGGCAAAGCCTATTCGGATCGCCGCTTGCGCGGGCGCCTTGCCAAAGCGGTCGAAACCGCGCTGCGAAGCGAGCAGGCGCCGCCGCTGCCGTCAGGCGCTCCGGCGTTGAAAAGCACCGCGTTCGAAGTCGCGGCGTCGGTCACGATCGCCGACCGCGCGTCAAGCCGGACGACGGTGGTCGAGGTCAATGCGCGCGATCGCCCGGCGCTGCTCGCGCGGCTTGCCGCGGCAATCCATGATTGCGAACTGCGCATCCATTCCGCCCACATCGCCACTTATGGCGAGCGCGCGGTCGACGTCTTCTACCTTACCCGCGCCAACGGCAAGAAGCTGGGCAGCAGCGCGATCGAAGCACTGCGCGCTGCCTTGCTCGAAGCCGCGAGCGAGCCCGCGCGAGCGAAAGCGGCCTAGCCGCGCTCGCCGCGTTCGACCGGCGCTGGCGGCGGCGGCGGGGGCGGTGGTGGCGGCGGCGGTGCTTCGACGACCAGCGGCGGTAGCGGCGCCGGGGGCGCGACATAGACCACCGGCGTCGGCCGAGCGAAGCTCAGCTTGCTGCGAATGGTCACGCCGAAGGTCCGCGGTTCCGCCAGGAACGCGCCGAACAATGTGGTCGCCGCGGGGTAGAACCCGCGATCCACGCCAGCCCTCGTCCCGCTCCCTTGAAGCGGCGCGTTGAACGCCACCTGCTTGTACTTTTCGTCGAGCAGGTTCTGGCCCCACAGCTCGATGCTCCAGCTGTCGGCGGGGCCGCGGACGCCGACCCGGCCGTTGAACACGGTGTAGCCATCCTCCAGCTTTTCCGGGAACAGATCAGACCCGGTATTGAAGCTCGATTGGTGACGGCCGTCGAGATAGAACAAGGCACTGAGGCCGCGATTGCCGATGCGCGGAGTCCAGGCGAGCGTGCCGGTCAGCGTGAAATAGGGCGCGTTCGACAACCGGTTGTCGGGCAGCAGGAAGAACGCCGGGCCAACCGCATTGCCATTGGTGCCAGTCAGATTCTGGCGATAGCGGGTGCTGACGATCGTTGCGCCAAGCGATCCGCTAAGTTCGCGGAACGGCCGGAAGAAGCTCTCGATCTCCACGCCGCGCGACCGCACGCCGGGCCGCTGCGATCCGTCGCACGGGACTGGTGCAGTGCTATAGTCGGTGTCGGCGCCGCCCAGGCTGGTCGAGCAGCTGTTGATGTTTTCAACGACGAAATTGGTCCCGTTGAAAGTGTTCAGCTGAAAATTCCTGAACTCCTCGTCGAACAGCGCCAGGTTCAAGTCGAACCCGCGGCCATTGAACTTCATGCCAAGTTCGTAAGCATCGACCAGCTCGGGCTTGAAGCGCAGGTCATCGAGGTTCGGAGCTGCGGCCTTGAGGCCGGACCGGTCGAGATTGAACCCGCCGGCCTTATAGCCGCGCGAATAGCTGGCGTAGGTCAGCAGCCGATCGGTTGGCTTGAAGCTCAGCACCGCGGTGCCCGAGAAGCGCTCCTCCTTGCTTTCATTGCTTTCGAAGTTGCCGCTAACCGAATTGAGCAATCCGCACGGCGCCGCGGCAAGAGCCGGCAGGAGGGTCGGCGAAACCCCGGCGGGCGTAGCTGCGGCAAGAGCATTGGCAAGCCCGACGATGGCGGGGGTAAGTGCCCCGTACAGCGCCGGGTTGGCCAGCGCCGCGGCGGACAGCGCGCGCAGGCGGGCGATGTTGCCCTGATAGTTGGCGCACAAGCTGGGCCCATTGAGATCCGCGGTGAGCCGCTTGCGGTCGATCGTATAGCGCGCGCCCAAAGTCAGCGAAACGCGGTCGGTGACCTTGACGATGTTGTGGGTGAACAGCGCAAGATTCTTGTCGGTCTGGTTGAACACGTCGCGCGTGCCCTGGTTCGACAACGGCGTGTTGACGACCTGGCCGGCAATGGCCCCGATCACGACCGGATAAGCGACCGCCGGAATCCCGACGAACGCTGGATTGGTGCTCAACTGATTCAACACGAAGCCCTGCACGAACGGATTGAGCAGGTTGAAGCCGGGGAATTGTGCAAGCGCCGGGTTGCTCGCCCGAACCACCTGGCGGAAGAATGGGTCCGCCTGGCTGCCGAAGCCGATATCGTCCTTGCGCTCAAGCCGTTCGTCGCCAAAATAGCCGCCGATGAGCCAGTCCAGGCGATCGTTGAAGGTCGTCCCCTGAAGCCTCAATTCCTGCGTGAAGGTGCGGAATCGGTTCGCAAAGCCGCCATCGTCCGGACGAGCGATGATGTCGAGATTGTTGAAGTCGGCGTCCTGCCCGCCGATGTAGCTGTTTTCGCGATATGCGGTAATCGACGTCAGTTCGGCAGCGCCGAAATCATAAACGATTTCACCCGACACGCCGCCATCCTCAACATCGGAGCGGAACGTCCGCCCCGGCGTCAATGACACTTCGCGCTTGTAGGGATCGTCGTTGATGATGCCGCCAAGCGCGCGCTCGATCGTCGCGATGGTCGATGGCGTTTCGCCGACGCCCACGACATAATTGTGCGCGGGCAGGTACGGCGCGGCGCAGCATTCTTCGTTGCGCTTGGAATAATCCCCGATCAGCCGGATCGACAAATTGTCACTGGGCTGGAACAGGATCTGCCCACGCAGCATCCAGCGGTTGCGGTCATTGACGCGGCGGCCGCTGACAACTTCGCGAAGGAAGCCATCGCGGCGCGTAAACACGCCGTCGAGCCGCGCCGCGACCGTATCACCAAGCGGAATGTTGATCGTCCCTTCGGTGCGGTTGAGACCGTAATTGCCAAGCGTTGTCGCAATCGCGACGAACGGCACATATTGTGGCTTGGCAGTGATGATCGAAATGACGCCGGCGGAGGCATTGCGGCCGAACAGCGTGCCCTGCGGTCCGCGCAGGACTTCAATTCGGTCGAGCGGGCCAAGCTCGGTGAGAGCGAGCCCGGTGCGCGAACGATAGACGCCATCGACGTAGGTCGCGACCGACCCTTCAAGGCCGGGATTGTCGCCAACCGTACCGATGCCGCGGATGCGGGCGACGGCCGCCGCGCCTTCCGAGGTGGTCGACGACACCAGCAGCGAGGGCGAGACCTGCTGCAACTGGCGAATGTCGCTGGCCCCGGAATTGCGCAGCGTGTCCGCAGTGACCGCGCTGACCGCCATCGGCACGTCCGACAGCGCTTCGTTGCGCCGAGTCGCGGTGATGACGATGTCGCTGGTGTCGATCGGCTGCTGTTCGCGTGAACTGTCCTTTACGGCGGCCGCTTCGGCGGTTGCGCCCTGCGTCGGTTGAGCGGTCGCCTTGTCGGTATCGGTTGTCGACTGCGCGGTCTGTGCGATTGCCGGGCTTGCAACGACACACAGTGCCGCCGAAACCAGCCAGCTGGATTTGCGCATAATTTTTCTCCCCCTCCGGACGAACAACGTCCGCTCCGGTTGAAAAGCTAAACTCGATACGGGGGCAAGGAAAGCGGTTGCAGCATGTGCGCAGCAACATTGCCGCATGGATGCAGCAATTTGGCAACAGCAGTGTCAGTAAGCGGTGACGCCGCTCGCGCGCTTATTTGGGCGCGAGAACCATCAGCATCTGGCGCCCTTCCATCCGCGGATGGGCCTCCACTTTCGCGACTTCGGCAACCTGTTCCTGGACTCGGCGGAGCACGATCATGCCCAGTTCGCCGTGCGCCATTTCACGTCCGCGAAAGCGCATCGTGACCTTGACCTTGTCCCCTTCCTCAAGGAACTCGACAACCTTCTTCATCTTGGTGTCATAGTCGTGGTCGTCGATGTTCGGACGCATCTTGATCTCCTTGATCTCCTGCGTCTTCTGCTTCTTGCGCTGCTCGGCGGCCTTTTTCTGCGCTTCGTATTTGTAGCGCCCGATATCGAGGAATTTGGCGACGGGCGGATCGGCGTTGGGAGAAATCTCAACCAGATCGAGGCCGACCTCGGCCGCCTGTTCAATCGCTTCGCGCGTAATCATCACGCCCAGGTTTTCGCCATTTTCGTCAATCACCCGGACCTTCTGGGACTGGATGAATTCATTGTAGCGAGGGCCGGACATCGGCGGCGGCGGCGCCATTCCTCGGCGCGGATAGGGCGGTGGTATAGCGAAGACTCCATTGTCGTTGTTGAACAGGGGCGAGGTAAGCGCTCGCGGGCCTTATGGAAAGGTTCGACGGCGGAACTGAGTCTTTTTTGCCCCAAGCTGTGGCGGCGCGGTGTCAGCGAAGGTCGGGCGCAACCGCCTCGCCGGCGATCATCGCCACCGCTTCGTCGATGCTCATCATCTTCTGGTGCTCGTCGCTGCCGAGACGGCGCAGCGCCACGGTCCCTTCGTCGGCCTCGCGCTTGCCGACTACCAATAGCAGCGGGACTTTCGCCAGGCTGTGCTCGCGCACCTTGTAGTTGATCTTTTCATTGCGGAGGTCGGTTTCGACCCGGATTCCCGCCGCCGACAGCCTGGCCGCAACTTCGCGCGCATAATCGTCGGCGTCGGACACGATCGTCGCGACCACCACCTGGACCGGCGCCAACCACAGCGGGAATTTGCCGGCATAATGTTCGATGAGGATGCCGATGAAGCGCTCGTACGAACCGAAGATCGCACGGTGCAGCATGATCGGCCGGTGCTTGGCGCCGTCTTCGCCAACATAATTGGCGTCGAGCCGCTCGGGCAGCGAGCGGTCGGACTGGATGGTGCCGACCTGCCATGTGCGGCCGATTGCATCGGTCAAATGCCATTCGAGTTTGGGGGCGTAGAATGCACCCTCTCCCGGCAGTTCTTCCCAGCCATATTCCTCGGTCGCGAGGCCGGCGGAAACGACCGCGTCGCGAAGCTCGGCTTCGGCCACGTCCCAGTCGGCGTCGCTGCCGATGCGTTTGTCCGGGCGAAGCGCGAGCTTGATCGCATAACTGGTAAAGCCGAGGTCGCGATAAACCCGGTCGGCAAGCGCGCAAAAGGCGCGAACTTCGTCGACGATCTGCGCTTCGGTGCAAAAGATGTGGGCGTCGTCCTGCGTGAACTGGCGGACGCGCATCAGGCCGTGCAGCGCGCCGTGCGGCTCGTTGCGATGGCAACTGCCGTTTTCGTACAGGCGCAGCGGCAGGTCGCGGTAGCTTTTGATGCCCTGGTTGAAAACGAGGATGTGGGCCGGGCAGTTCATCGGCTTGAGCGCCATCCAATCGCCCGCGCCGCTGACCACCGGCCCGTCTTCGTCGGAGTTCGGGATTTCGTCGGGAACGACGAACATGTTCTCGCGATATTTGCCCCAGTGGCCGCTCTTTTCCCACTGGCGCGCGTCCATCAGCTGGGGCGTCTTGATTTCCCGATAGCCTGCCTCGTCGATGCGCCGGCGCATATACGCTTCGAGTTCGCGCCACACGAGATAGCCATTGGGGTGCCAGAAGACGCTGCCGTGGGCTTCGGCCTGGAGGTGGAACAGGTCCATTTCCTGGCCCAGCTTGCGATGGTCGCGCTTGCCCGCTTCCTCCAGCCGGACGAGATAGGCATCGAGCTGCTTCTTGTTCAGCCACGCCGTGCCGTAAATGCGGCTGAGCATCGGGTTCTTGGGATCGCCGCGCCAATAAGCGCCCGATACGCGGGTGAGCTTGAACGACTGCGGATCGAGCTTGCCGGTCGAAGCAAGATGCGGGCCGCGGCACAGGTCGAGCCACGCGGTTTCCGAATGGCCCGAGCGATACATGGTGATCGGCTCGCCGTCCGGAAGCTCCATCACCCACTCGGCCTTGAACCGTTCGCCCTGCTGTTCAAACAGCGCGCGCACGTCCTCGCGCTCCCATTCTTCGCGGATCAGGGGCTCGTCGCGCGCGATGATCTGCCGCATCTCTGCCTCGATCGCGGGCAAATCCTCGTCGGTGAACGGACCGTGGTCGGAAGTCGGCGCGAAATCATAATAGAAGCCGTCGTCGGTCGCCGGCCCGAACGTGATCTGAGTTCCGGGAAACAGGTTCTGAACCGCCTCGGCCAGAATATGTGCGAAGTCGTGACGAACCAGTTCGAGCGCGTCCTTCTCATCGCGCGAGGTGACCAGCTCCAGCCGCGAATCGCGGTCGAACGGGCGGTTGATGTCGCGCAACTCGCCATCGACCCGCGCCGCAAGCGCGGCCTTGGCCAGGCCCGGGCCAATGGCGGCGGCAACGTCGGCGGGCGTGGATCCCTCCGCCATTTCCTTCACCGAGCCATCGGGAAGCGCGATCTTGAACATCTTGGTCATGTGCAGCGCATGTAGCGACGGCTTGCCTCCGCCTCAACCAACCGCGACAGATGCGCTGTCGTCAAGCGTGCTTGACATGGCCCTGAGGGTCGATGTAAAGCGTCCTTGTCTTAATGACAAAGGAGCTTGACGAAATGGTCCGAACCCCCGCCTGGAAACGCTACAATGTGCGCGTGATCTGGCTCAGCCTGCTGTACGTCGTTTTCCTGATGTTCGCGGTGTACGGCTTTCATCACGACATCCTGACGCGCGGCGTCGCTTATGTCGCGGCCGTCCTGCCGGCGCTTCCGATCATCGGCATGTTCGCCGCAATCGGCCGCTACCTGGTCGAGGAAGACGACGAATATATTCGCATGCTGATGGTTCGCCAGACGTTGTGGGCAAGCGCCATTGCCTTGAGCCTGGCGACCATCTGGGGGTTCCTCGAAGCCTTCGGCCTCGCCGGTCACATCGATTCCTATTACGTCGCGATCCTGTGGTTCGGCGGGCTGGGTTTCGGCGCTCTGATCAATCGGCTGACCATGGGCAGCAGCGCCGGGGCGTGCTGATGGAAAACCGCCTCCGCCTGCTCCGCGCCGAGCGCGAGTGGAGCCAGCAGGACCTGGCCGAACGGATCGAAGTGTCGCGCCAGAGCGTGAACGCGATCGAGACCGGCAAATACGATCCCTCGCTGCCACTCGCGTTCCGCATCGCCGAACTGTTCGAACTGCCGATCGAGGAGATTTTCGTCTCCCCCGCGCGGCGCAGTTCAAAGGCCATCTGACCAATCCTCCAGCTTGAAAGGAACTGCCAATGCGCCCTTTTGCACTCATCCTGGCCGCTTGTGCCGCGTCGACGCTCGATTGGACTGGAGCAGCGCATGCCGCGCCCGCCACCGTCGCGGCGGCTGCACAGAGGCTGGGCCACATCACCATCCGCAGCGTCGGTACCGGCGCGCCAGTGGTGCTGATCCCCGGCCTTGGGTCGCCGCCAGCAGTTTATGACGCCCTCGCAGCCAGGATCGGACCGGGCCACCAGCTGGTCTTCGTCCAGATCAACGGCTTTGCCGGGAGCGTGGCACCACAGCAAGCGGACGACACTCTGCTGCCGAGCGCGGTCGACGAGCTGGCCAGCTGGCTGGCCGCTAACCACGTCGAACGGCCGGCGGTGATCGGCCATTCGATGGGCGGGTTGATGGCGCTGATGCTGGCCAGCAAACACCCCGCCGCCGCGGGTAAGCTGATGATCGTCGATGCGCTGCCGTTTTATGGCATGCTGTTCGGGCCCAGCGCCACGCCGGACGCGATCCGCCCGGTCGTTGAGCAAATGCGGGCGGGGCTGGTGAGCGGCAAGACGCCGATCGAAGTCCCGCCCCACATGACCAATAGCGCAGCCGGCAAGGCCAGGATCCTCGGCTGGATGCGCGCGTCCGATCCTAAAATTGTCGGCGAAGCGCTGGTCGAGGATGCAACCACCGACGTCCGTTCGGACCTTGGCCGGATCGCGCAGCCGCTGACGGTGCTTTATGCGGTTTCGAGGCCCGATCGAGCGCCGCTCGCCAAGGCGCTCTATGCCGACGCCTATCAAGGTGCGCCGCAAGTCCGATTGGTGCCGGTCGACGACAGCGAGCATTTCATCATGCTCGACCAGCCCGAAGCATTCGCAACCGCAGTCGCGGCATTCCTCAAATAATCAGGCGCTTTCGACCAGCCCCAGTGCCTCGCCGATGATCGCTTCGGCACGCAGGAACAGCTGCGTGTCGATGATCGCTCCCGAAGCAGCGGCATTTTCGGTTACCTGGGCGGGTCGCGACGCACCGATGATGGCGGATGCGACATTGGGTTCGCGCAATACCCAGGCAAGCGCGAACTGGGGCGAGGTGAGTCCGGCTTCCTCGGCCAGCGGCTTGAGTTGTTGCACGGCGCGAAGGACTCGCGGTTCGAGCAGCCGGTCCATGAAGCCGCTCATTTCCGCGCTTGCCGCGCGCGAATCGCGTGGCGGCGGCGCGTCGGGGTCGTATTTGCCGCTAAGCACGCCCTGACCGAGCGGCGACCACACGATCTGGGAAATGCCGTTGTCGGCGCAGACCGGGATGACGTCGCTTTCCGGCTCGCGCCACAGCAGCGAATATTGCGGCTGGCTGGACACGAACTTGGCAACGCCGGTCATGTCGAGCGCGGCCTTGATGCGTTCGGCGGGCCATTCGGAAAAGCCGATGTAGCGCACCTTGCCGCTGTCGACGGCGCGAGTCAGCGCGGCCATCGTTTCGTCCAGCGGCGTATCCCAATCGTAGCGGTGGCATTGGTACAGATCGACATAATCGGTGCGCAGCCGCCGCAGCGAATCGTCAAGCTGCTTTTCGATCTGCCCCGCCGACAGGCCGCGATCGGCGTCGCTCATCGGGAAATAGACCTTGGTCGCAAGCACGTATTCCTGACGCGCCTTGCCGTGCAGCGCTTCGCCGAGGAAACTCTCCGCAGCGCCGCGGCCATAGACGTTGGCGGTGTCGATGAAGTTGATCCCTTCGGCGAACGCCTGGTCGAGGCAGGCGCGCGCTTTGTCCGCCTCCACTCCGACGCCGTAAGTCAGCCACGAACCGAGCGAGATTTCCGAAACTTCGAGATCGCTGTCGCCAAGCCTGCGGTATTTCATCGGGTTCTCCGTGCTGCGCCCGCCCGGGTGGCAGGTGGGGCCCGGTACAACGCCGCGCAAGGCGTGAAAGTTACGATTTGCGCCTGCTGGTGCTATGACCGCCCCCGAACATGGGACGGTAGCAAGGGGAAAAAGCATGCCTCAGTTTGTGATCGAACGCGAAATGCCGGGAGTTGGACAGCTCGGCCAGCCCGAACTTCAGGGCGCATCCCAGACCAGCTGCTCGGTGCTGCGGGAGCTTGGGCCCGAAATCCAGTGGGTCCACAGTTATGTCACCGACGACAAGATCTACTGCATCTACCGCGCGCCCAATGAAGACATCATTCGCGAACATGCCGAGCGCGGCGGCTTCCCCGCCAACAAGATTTCGCGAGTCCGCAACATGATCGACCCGACCACCGCGGAATAATCGCTTCGCGCCGCTGACGGGGGCTGGTGCGCACCAGGCTTTTCGGGTGATGGATGCCCGATGATTCAGCCCGACCTTGAACATCGCGACGTCGCGGGACGTCGCATTGCGTATCGCCTGCGCCCGGGAACGACCCCGACCTTGTTGTTCCTCCCGGGCTACGCATCCGACATGGCCGGCGCCAAAGCGGTCGCGCTGGACGCGTTCGCGGCAGAGCGCGGGATCGGCCTGCTGCGCTTCGACTATTCGGGGACCGGCGCGAGCAGCGGCCGCTTCGATGAAGGCACGCTTGAACGGTGGATTGGTGAAGCGCTCGAGCTGCTCGACTCGCTGACTCACGGGCCGGTGATCCTCGTCGGCTCGTCGATGGGCGCGTGGATTGCGCTTCACGTCGCGCAACACCGCAAAAAGCGCATCGCCGCCGTGGTCGGGCTGGCGCCCGCGCCGGACTTCACCGACTGGGGATTCGGAGCCGAAGTTCGGGCAATGCTGGCTGAGCATGGCCATGTCGGCGAACCCGACCCGGACGGGCGCGCGACGCCGCATTTGATGACTCGAATTTTCTGGGAATCGGGGCAGGAACAGCTGCTGCTTGGGCGCGAGATTGCGATCGATTGCCCGGTCCGGCTGGTGCACGGCGATGCCGATCGCGAGGTCCCGCTCGACATTTCTCTACGGACCCTGCGGGCGCTCCGTTCAGCCGATGTCCAGCTGACTGCCATCAAGGGCGCGGGTCACCGGTTGTCGCAACCGCACGAGATCGCAGCGATCCTGCGCGTCGTCGCCCAAACCCTGGAGTTTGCCGCTTGAGCCTGTTGCTTGCCGCCGTCCTTGCCGCCGCCGCCCCGGCGGGCAGCGCCTGTCCCGATTTGGTGACGTCCGAAGCCATGGTGTGCCGCGCGCTCGACGCCCAAAAGCGCGGCGACCCAGAGGGCGCTGCGCAAAGCTTCGAACAGGCCGCGATCGCGTCCGGCGACAAGGATATTTCGACCGCTCGCCTGTTCGCCGCGGCGGGCAATCTATGGATCGAAGCGAACAAGCTCGACCGCGCCGCGACCGCGCTCGACAAGGCGATTTCGCTGCCCGGCCTGACCCCGCAACAGCATGGCGAAGCGCTGCTCGACCGGGCCCGCGCGGCCGAGGCGGCGGGCGACTTGCCGACCGCTCGCGCGAAGCTCAAGCTGGCCGCGGCAAGCATCGCCGCCGACCCGTTTTACTGGTATTTTTCGGCGGCTCTGGCGGTTCGCGAGGGCGATCAGGCCGCCGCTCGCTCGGCAATCGACAAAGCGCTGTCGCTCGCCCCCAACGACCCCACCCTCCTGTTCGAAGCCGGTCACGTGGCCCATTTCGCCGGCGACGATGCCACGGCTCGCCGGTACTGGGCCGACGCCGCTGCCGCCGACCCGCGTGGAGCGACGGGCAAGGCCGCGGCCAAGGCGGTCGAGCTGCTTGGCGTGACCCCGACCGTCACTGTGCCGACGCCGCCCCCGCCCGCGCCCGCACACAAGTGAAGCCAATGGCCATCGCCGTTCGCGCGGCGTAGTGAGCCGCGATGCAGATCGTCCCGGTTCCGGCGTTCAGTGACAATTACATCTGGCTGCTCCACGACGATGCGAGCGGCGAAACCGCGGTCGTCGACCCAGGCGATGCAGCACCGGCCCTGGCCGAAGCCGACCGCCGCGGCTGGACCATCGGCCAGGTGTGGAACACCCACTGGCACCCCGATCATACCGGCGGCAACATCGCCGTTCGCGAAGCCACGGGGGCGCGCATTTCCGGTCCTGCTAAAAGCGCGATCCCGGGCCGCGATGTCATTATTGGCGAAGGATCCGAACTGCGTATCGGAGGGCATGTGGGACGGGCGATCGAAGTTCCCGGCCACACTCTCGACCATCTTGCACTGATCTTCGAGGGCCCAGGCGTGGCCTTCGTCGGCGACACCATGTTCGCCATGGGCTGCGGCCGATTGTTCGAAGGAACGGCGGAGCAGATGTTCGGTTCGCTGCGGC
Organism: Sphingomicrobium sp.; assembly: GCA_039918915.1. GTDB lineage: Bacteria > Pseudomonadota > Alphaproteobacteria > Sphingomonadales > Sphingomonadaceae > Sphingomicrobium. Next base: position 5,814 of record JBDSGQ010000049.1, on the reverse strand, counting down.
GGATCGCGGACTTGCCGGCCGACACCCTGCTGTATCCGGCGCACGAATATACGCTGAGCAACGCGGTGTTTGCAGCGCATGCCGAACCCGTCAATCCCGACATCGCGGCCCGGCTCGATGAGGTTAAAGGCCTTCGCCAGGCGGGCAAGATCACCCTTCCGACGAGCGTTGCGGAGGAATGTAAAACCAATCCCTTCGTACGCGCCGCGGACGTTGCCGAGTTCGCCCGGCTGCGTTCGGCAAAGGACAGTTTTCGCCCCTAACGGTGGAACAGCGCGTCAAGCCTTTCACCATAGACCTTCGAGATCACGTGGCGGCGGATTTTCATCGACGGAGTCAGCTGTTCGTTTTCGATTGAGAATGGTTCGCCGGCGAGCACGAACCGCCGCACTCGCTCGATCACCGACAAGTCGGCGTTGACCCGGTCGAGCGCGCCTTGCACCCGCCGCTGCAAATCGGGAAGCGCCGCGACTTCGGGATCGGGAACGAGCAGCGCGACGAGGTGCGGTCGGCCGTCACCGTAAACCATCGCCTGCGCGATTTCCGGCTGCAGCGTGAGCATCCCCTCGATCCGCTGCGGCGAGACATTGTCGCCCTTGTCGTTGACGATGAGGTCCTTCTTGCGGTCGGTAATGACGATTCGGTTGGAATCGTCGAAATGGCCGACGTCGCCGGTCGCCAGCCAGCCATCGTCGGTGAGCACGCGCGCGGTCTCTTCCGCATTGCGCCAGTAACCGTGCATCACGAGCTCGCCGCGAACCATGATTTCACCGTCTTCCGCGATGCGCACTTCGGTATCCTTGAGCGGCGGTCCGACGGTGTCGAGCCGGATCCCGGCGCGCGGCCGGTTGCAGCTGATGACTGGCCCCGCTTCGGTCTGGCCGTAACCCTGGAGGAAGGTGATACCGAGCGACTGGAAGAAAATTCCGACATCGGGATTCAGCGGTGCTCCGCCCGACACCCAGGCCTTCGTCCGCCCACCGAATTTCGCCCGGAGCTTGCGCCGCAGAGTGACTTCGAGAAGTCCGTCCATCGGCCGGTTCCACGGCCTCAGCCGGCGTTCGTATTTGTCGCTGCCGATCGTCAGCGCGCGGCGAAACAGGTAGCGCGACAGCCCGCTCGATCCTTCGAGCGACTTGAGGATTCGCGTCCGAAGCATTTCGAACAGGCGCGGCACCACGATCATGATCGTCGGGCGGGTCTCCTCGATATTGGCGGCCAGTTTTTCCAGGCTTTCCGCGTAATAGATTTCGGCGCCGAGGCCGATCGGGAACAGCTGGCCGCCGGTATGTTCAAGCGCGTGGCTGGCGGGCAGGAACGACAGGAACACTTCATCGCCCCAGCCGAAATCGGTCGAGATCACGTCGGTCGCGCCGGCGATGTTGTGGAGCAGCGCGCCATGGTGCTGCATCACTCCGCGCGGTGCTCCGCCGGTGCCGCTGGTGTAGATGATGCAGGCCAGATCGTGCCGCGCAACGCCCTCCATCTGCCCGCGAAGCGCTTCGACATCGCCGTCGCCGGAAACCAGTTTCGACCAGCTGTGGCAGGTTACCCAGTCGGGCGCCTGGCCGGTGCGCAATGCCTCCATCGCGATCACGTGATGGCAATCGGCCGAGGTCAGGACCGCGGGGATCAGGTTCTTGGCGAGCTTTTGATTCGACACGATCACCGCGCGAGCGCCCGAATCGCCGAGGACGTGGGCATGATCGCGCGTGGTGTTGGTGGTGTACGTCGGCACCGTGACGCAGCCGGCGGCCATGATTCCAAGGTCGGCGATCAACCATTCCGGCCGGTTCTCGCTGACCAGGCAGACGCGGTCGCCAGGGTGGAGGCCAATGCCCTTCAGCGAGGCGGCGAGCGCCGCGACCTGCTGCGCCGCCTGGGCCCAGCTGATCGACTGCCAGGCGCCGTCGCGCTTGGCCCACAGGAACGGCCGTTCGCCCTTGTCGCGAGCGCGCGCCAGGAACAGCGTGATGAGGTTTTCGAACCGTTCGAGTTGGCGCGCCACGACGGCCTCCTTATTCGGCGATCGCCATGCCTTCGCTGCGCGGGTCGGCGGCCCCGACCCAGCGTCCACCGACCCATTCGACGGCATTGGCCTTGAAGCTGGGATCGCGCGCTTCGACCGTGTTGCCAAGTGCGCGCAGCGCCGGCGTCATGGCTTCGAGCGCGGTTCCGCGCTCGACGAACACCGTGTCGCCGGGCGCAAACAAGGTCGGCAGCGCAATCGCCTGTTGCGCCGACTGGCCCCAGTCGACGACGCCGATGATCGCCTTGGCGACCTGGGCGATGATGGTGGCGCCGCCGGCTGCCCCGACCACCAGCCGGATATGGCCGTCTGGCGTGTACACGATGGTCGGCGCCATCGAGCTTCGCGGCCGCTTGCCGCCTTCGACGCGGTTGGCGACCGGCGCTCCGTCGGGACCGACCGGCGCGAACGAGAAATCGGTCAGCTGGTTGTTGAGATAATAGCCGTTGACCATGATCCCCGAACCGAACGAGCTTTCGACGGTCGAGGTGTAACTGACCGCATTGCCGGCGCGGTCGACGGCGACGAAGTGCGAAGTGCCGCGTTCCGGCTGGGGCGCGGCTGGAGCAATTCGGATTTCGGCGGCGCCGGGCGGCGTTCCGGCGACGGCATGCGGCAGGCTGTGCGTCGGGTCGATCAACGCCGAGCGGGTGGCAAGATAGGTTGGATCCATCATCCCGCTGACCGGAACACTGATGAAATTGGCGTCGGCGAGATATTTGTCGCGGTCGGCGAACGCCAGCCGCATCGATTCGGCGATCAGGTGCCACGCGGTCGGATTGTCCTTGCCAAGCGCCCCCAGCTGGAACCGTTCGAGCTGCTTGAGGATCGCGAACACCGTCGTTCCACCCGACGTCGGCGGGCCCATTCCGCAGATTCGGTAATCGCGATAGTATCCGCACAGCGGCGGCAAGGCGGGGGCTGACATCGCCGCCACGTCGGCAACCGTCATTGGCGCTGGATTATGCTTGGCGGTCGATACCGAAGCCGCGATCGCCGCCGCATTCTGGCCGTGGTAAAATGCCGTCGGGCCTTGCGCGGCCACACGGCGAAGGAATGCGCCGAGCGCCCGGTTATGGACCATCGCGCCCTGCGGCAGTGGCTTGCCAGCACTGTCGTAGAACAGCTTCGCGCCATCGCCGAACGCGCCGGTTGCGGGCGCATTGACCAGCGCCCGGTGCAGCGAATGCGAAATCGCAAAGCCGTCGGCAAGCCGGATGGCCGGCCCGAACAACGTCGCCCACGGCAGCTTGCCATGTTCCGCATGGGCGCGGGCGGCAAGCATGACATTGCCGGGGACTCCGGTCGACAGCCCGCCGGGCTGGGCATCGTCGAAAGCGCGCGGCTTGCCATCGACCAGGAACCAGTTGGGCGTTGCCGCCGCCGGCGCCTTTTCGCGGCCGTTGATGGTGTCGACATGGCCGGCCGCATCGCTGTGCACGTAAAAGCCGCCGCCGCCGATGCCCGAGCTTTGCGGTTCGACCACGGTCAGTGCCAGCATGGTGGCGATGGCCGCATCGGTCGCGCTGCCGCCACGGCGCAGCATTTCCGCGCCCGCTTGGGCGGCGCGCCGGTCAGCGGCACTGACCATTCCGGGAACCTGGTGACTGGCCTGTACCGGGCGAGCGGGCGCCGCCGGCGATGTCGTTGCAGCGACGAGGGCGAACAGGCCGGTGAGCGGCGTGAGATTACGCATGGCGGGGCGACTACCCCGTCCCCACTGCCTCGGCAATGTTGGAGAAGCCCTCCGCCGCGAGCCGGTCGGCAAGCCCGGTCGCAATCCGCCGAGCGATGCCCGGCCCTTCGTAGACCATCGCGGTGTAGAGCTGGACGAGGTTGGCACCGGCCCGGATGCGCTGCCACGCGTCCTCCACGCTGCCAATCCCGCCGACGCCGATAAGCGGGATCGTCCCGCCGCTGGCTTCCCGAAAGTTGCGCAGGGCGGTGAGCGCAAGCGACTTCAGCGGTTCGCCCGACAGCCCGCCGGTTTCGTCGGCAAAGCGCGATTTGAGTGGGGGCCGGGACACACTGGTGTTGGCGACGATGATTGCGTCGATGCCGTGGCGGGCGGCGACGCGCACGATCTGGTCGGGCTCGCTTTCGCCAAGATCCGGCGCGACTTTTAAAAAGATCGGAGGACCGGCAGGCCGGGGGCCTGTCGAGGGATCCGAGCTCGGCTGGCCGTTCCCGCCACGCGCTTCGACCACCGCCGACAACAGCGCATGAAGCGCGCCTTCATCCTGCAACTGGCGCAGACCCGGCGTATTGGGCGAGCTGATGTTGATGGTCACGTAACGGGCGACGCCCGCCAGCGTCCGCACGCCCGCCGCATAATCGGCGATGCGGTCGGCGCTGTCCTTATTGGCGCCGATGTTGACGCCAATGATGCCGCGCGCGTTCGCGTATCGCTTGAGCCGCGCGAAGGCCGCCTGGTGGCCGCCATTGTTGAAGCCGAGCCGGTTGATGACGGCGCGATCCTCGGCCAGGCGGAACATGCGCGGCTTCGGATTTCCCGCCTGCGCCAGCGGAGTCACCGTTCCGACCTCGACGAAACCGAAGCCCAGGCCGAGCATCTGCTCGGGCACTTGCGCGTCCTTGTCGAAGCCGGCGGCGAGCCCGACCGGCGTCGGAAAGTCGATCCCGGCGACGGTCGAACGCAGCGATTCCGCGAATACCGGCGGACGCTGCGGCGGCATCAGCTTGAGCGCGGCGATGGTCGCGCGATGCGCGGCTTCGGCGTCGAGCGCGAAAGCCAGTGGGCGCAAGAATGGGTAAAGCTGCACGTTCGCCGGTCTGTCATTGCCGGCGGCGCGACGCAATCCGGGCGGCCCGCGGTTGAGTTTCACGGCCGCTGCGCCTAAATCGGATGGGAAAGCTCCGATTTGATATGCGCCTAAGCCACCTTGCCGATTATGCGGTCGTGCTGATGACCGCCGCCGCCCGCCGTCCGGAGGGCGCGCGGCTGAGTGCGACCGAGCTTGCCAACGAAACCGGCGTGCCGTTGCCGACCGCGCAGAAGCTGATGGGCCAGCTGGCAGCAAATGGCCTGTTGTCGAGCGCGCGCGGCGCTTGTGGCGGCTTCGCGCTGGCGCGACCGGCCCCCGAAATCAGCCTGGCCGACATCGTCGAGGCGGTCGAAGGCCCGATCGCCATGACCGCGTGTTCGGGCATCGACGGGCCGTCCGATTGCGCGCTCGACGCCCATTGCCGGGTCAAGCCGCACATGGGCGTGGTCGGCAATGCGGTGCGTGGAGCGCTGGGCGCAGTCACGCTGCAAACCCTGGCGCTCCCACTAAGCCCGTCGAAGGGCGAGCGTTCGCATTTCGACAAACTCAATGTGAGCGCTCTTGGGGCGACACGATGACCGACAGCGTCCGCAACCGCGAGGCTCATGAAGCCGCCGACAAGCTTGCCGATTACGAATGGGGCTTCTCGTCCGACATCGAGCAGGAGTTCGCGCCCAAGGGGCTGAACGAAGACACCGTCCGCTTCATTTCGGCCAAGAAGAATGAGCCCGAATGGATGCTCGAGTGGCGGCTCAAGGCGTATCGCGCGTGGCTGGAGATGGAGGAGGTCAGCTGGGCCAAGCTGAACATCCCCGCGATCGATTATCAGGACGCATATTATTACGCCGCGCCCAAGGCCAAGCCCAAGCTCGGCAGTCTCGACGAGGTCGATCCCGAAATTTTGCGGGTCTACGAGAAGCTCGGCATTCCGATCGAGGAGCAGAAGGTGCTCGCGGGCGTGGAGGGCGCGCGCAAGGTCGCGGTCGATGCGGTGTTCGA
>JBDSGQ010000048.1:0-37065 GCA_039918915.1 Sphingomicrobium sp. | reverse complement strand
CGGGCCACGCGCTCGAGCGGCGCCAGTGATTCGCCAGCTGCCATGGCGGCTCTGCTCAGATTTCTGGATGAAATGAATGAACGGCTGCGGTTGCGGGTCGGAGACTTCCAAGCCCGATGGACAGCGCCGATTGCTAAGGACTTCAAAGAGAGGCGTCCGCTTCTGTATCAGATCGTGCTTCTCACCATCGGAGCCCTAATCGCGTTAGCGGTGTCGTACGTCGCGGGAGTATTGCACCTTACTTAAACCGGCGGCAGCGCGCGCACTCCGCCTAAGTCAGGGCTTACTGGAACAGCCTATTCAATTCGCTCGCGCGGGCTCGGTCGATGTCCAGGCGACAATGTAGTTCTATACCCACCGTGCCGTTTCCCGGCCACATCTTGAGTGTTTCCAACGCGCACTGAGTCTCCCGGTACCTCTGCCAAGCGACCTGGGAGGCCCTCAGCTTTACAACCCAATTTGGACCTGGCCCGCGCTCACGGTAGAGCCGATCTTCGATTTTGGCACGGCCGAGGGCGCGCTGCCAGCTCGTGGATAACTCGCGGTCGACGGCTTCCAGCTGGAAAGCCGTACAAGCTCTCATGTCTGCCATTCCCGGGTTGGGCGCATCGCATGGGTTAACAGCTAGCAGCAACAAAGCGCTCAAAACCATCAAAAACTCCTACGTACCGGCAGCAGCAGGATACGGCGTGCCTCATACCCTGTCACCTAGAGGTAATCGCTTGTAGATCGCCGCACGCGTGCACTCCCCCGTTTTCCGCCCAAAGCACCAGCTCAATTCCTAGAGGCGGGCGGCGGCAACACTGTCGGGTTCGATTCCCCTCAGCTCCACCAGCCGGTCGAGATCGTCGGAGGCATTTTGAAACGCGGAAAATCGTGCCGCCGGCCCCGCTGTCGTTGCGGCGCTCCCGGTTCTTCAATCACGCCCTGGTCGGCCGCTCGACCGCCGTTTCGTGACGCTCGCAGAACAGTTATTGTCCGGGCGCTACAAATATAGCACTGGTCGCTTCCCAATTAGCAGGAAGCCCGCTCATGCCGCGTCTGTCACTTCTCTTGCTGGCGCCGTTTGCGCTGTTCAGCCCGGTTCAAGCGACCGCCGCCGACGCCGCGCATCACGTCACCGTCAAACCGCGCCTGTCGCTGCAGATGAATTACCAGGCCGCCGATGCGCTGTTGGATTCGTTGGCCAAGCGGAAGATCAATGACGATCAGATCGCCGGCCTGCTCCAGATCAAGAGTGTCAGGACCATGGTCGACAACACCACAAAGTACGTGCCGTCCCATACCCACGCCTTGTTCGCGGACGCCATGAAGGAATATGTCAGGACTCGGAAATCGACGATTGGTCCGGCGTTCCGGCTCGGCGAAAGCGCCGACCAGGCTCCCCAGATCCGCTCGCTCATCACCAGGCTTAAAAACGATCGCCGGCTGCGGCTGGAAATTACGCGTCCGCTGGTGCGGTACCTGCCGCCGATCCCGCCAGTGACCGCAACAGTTTACGGAGTCGTCGGCGGCGCGTCCGATGGCTTTGTCGTCGATAATGACCCGGAGCCGGCGTTCTACATGGCGCTGAATCGGGCCGAGGGCGACGCCGCGGGCGTCAAGCTGAACATGACTCACGAACTCTACCACGTGGTCCAAAGGATCGCGCGGAACCGAGTCCCCGGGCTCAGCGCGAGGATCTTCGACGCGGCCACGGCTCCGGCCCCGGTGCGCCTGATGACACTGGTCTATGAAGAAGGTTCGGCAACCTACGTCGCTCGGCCGATGCTGGGCACCGCCCGCGGCCCGTACATCGACATGTGGCGAGAGGCTTATGCGAAGAACATGCCGCGCAAGCGCATCGTCGCCAACTTCGCCCAGTTCGATCGCGTGCTGAAGGATTTGAAAACCGGGCGCATGACCTGGGACCAGGCATCCAATGAACTGTTCACCGGTACCGGCGCTCCGCTCTACTTCGTCGGTTACGAGGTGACGAAGGCGCTTGATGCCAGGGACGGGCCGGGACGGGTCGGGGCGTTCGCGCAGCAGCATCCGGCGGCTTTCTTTCGCCGCTACATCGAACTGTACCGCAAGTGCCCAGCCTGCGTTCCCGCCAGGTTCTCGCGCGCAACCGAAGCCTACATCTATTCCTTGACGAGCTAGGCCGAGGCTTACCCGGCGCGCAATAACTCCGGGAACAATCGGAACGCCCGCAATCGCGGCCCGTTGGCTATCGGTGCGACCCTGTTGCGGACCGTCGCCGTTAGGATTGGTCGCGGGAGCCGACGATGAAACGCAATCTGTTGGCAGCCGTCCTGGCACTCGTAATGGCGATCATCGGCATCGTGCTTGGCGCTGGGGGAGCATTCCTCGTCAGCCTTGGCGGTTCACCATATTACCTCATTGCCGGCATCCTGATGCTCGCGTCGGCCTGGTTGCTGTTTCAGGGCCGGCTGATCGGCGGCTGGATCTATGTCGGCCTGTTCGCCTTGAGCGCGATGTGGGGGTTTGCCGAAGCGCGGGGGAATGCGTGGGCGATGATCCCGTGGCTGTTGGCGCCGCTGGTGCTGCTGATCGCGGTGCTGCTGGTCATGCCGACCCTGGCCGCTGCGAAAAACCGCTGGCGGCTGGCCGGCGGCGGCATTGCCGTCGCCGCGCTGTTCGTCATCGCCAGTTTTGCGGTGCTCGGAACGTCGGGCGGGACGGCGATCGCGGCGCTCCCGGTCGCCAGCTCGCCCGGCATGGCCGACCCGTCTGGGCTGGCGACTGGCGCCGATTGGCCAACCTATGGCGGCACCTACGCCAACTGGCGCTACTCGCCGCTGAGCCAGATCGACGCGGCCAATGTCGGGAAGCTGCAAAAGGTGTGGGAAGTTCACACCGGCGGAATGCCCGACGGGCCGTCGTTCAAGAAACTGTACGGGACCGAGAACACCCCGCTCAAGGTCGGCAATTTGGTTTTCACCTGCACAGCCAAGAACATCATCGTGGCCATGGATGCCGCGACCGGCAAGCCGGTGTGGCGCGTCGATCCGCATGTTTCCGACGCGTGGATTCCCTACACCACCGCGTGCCGCGGACTTGCGCATTACCAGGTCCCTGGCGTGGCCGCCGGAAGCCCGTGCGCATCGCGGATCATTGAAGGCACGCTCGACAGCCGCCTGCTCGCCGTCGACGCACTGACCGGCAAGCCGTGCACCGATTTCAATGGCAACGGGCAGCAGGATACCAAGATCGGCATGGGCTGGGTGTATCCCGGGCTGGCATCGATCAATTCGGCGCCGACAATCGTGCGCGGGATCATCGTCGTGCCGCACCAGGTGCTCGATGGCCAATGCCGCTGCGCGCCTTCGGGCGTGATCCAGGGGTTCGACGCGCGCACTGGCAAGCTTGCCTGGGCGTGGGACATGCAGCACCCCGACTGGCGCGGCTATCCGCCCAAGGGCCAGGTGTGGGCGCGTGGCACCCCCAATATGTGGACCGGGTCGGCAGGCGATGAACAGTTAGGCCTCGTCTACGTCCCGCTCGGCAATGTCGCCGACGATTATATTTCGACTGGCCGAAGCCCTCTCGCCAACCGCTTTTCGAGTTCGCTCGTGGCGATCGACGTGACCAGCGGCCAGCCGCGCTGGAGTTTCCAGACCGTCGCCAAGGACGTCTGGGACTATGATTTGGGAAGCCCGCCGACGCTGTTCGACTATCGCGGCACGCCGGCGGTGGTGCTTCCCTCCAAGCAGGGCGATTTGTACGTACTCGACCGCACGACCGGGCGGGCGCTGTCGCCGGTCGGTTCGATCCAGGCACCTGCCGGCGGGGTTGAGCCGAAGGAGCGGGCGCCGCGCCAGATCGTGTCGTTGTGGAATACGCTCAAGCAGCCCGACCTGCGCGAATCCGACATGTGGGGAATGTCGCCGATCGACCAGATGCTGTGCCGAATCCAGTATCGCCAGGCCGATTATCGGGGCGAATATACGCCGCCTCGAGCCGACCGCTCGACGGTTCAATATCCCGGTTACAACGGCGGCAGCGACTGGGGCGGCGTATCGCTCGACCCGGTCCACGGCGTGCTTGTCGTCAATTATAACGACATGCCCAATTACGTCCGGCTGGTGCCACGTGCCAAGGCCGACGCGCTGGCGATCAAGCCGCGCTTTGCAAGTACGGGGCCGTCGGCCAAGTCGCATTCGATCGATCCGCAGTGGGGCGTGCCCTATGCGATCAACGTCAATGCCGGCTGGCGCATGAAATTCACCAAGCTGATGTGCAAGCGCCCACCGTATGGCGGGATACGTGCCATCGCTGTGGCGAGCGGCAAGACCCTGTGGGACCGGCCGTTCGGGACTGCTCGGCGCAACGGTCCGTTCAACCTGCCGACGCTGCTGCCGTTCAGCATCGGCACGCCCAACAATGGCGGCGCGGTGACGACGGCCAGCGGACTGGTGTTCATTGCGGCCGCGACCGACGACCTCATTCGCGCCATCGACTTGCGAACGGGCAAGACGATCTGGTCGGCGCCGCTGCCTGCCGGCGGCCAGGCCAATCCGATCGTCTATCAGCAGAACGGCCGCGAATATCTGGTGATCTTTGCCGGCGGCCATCACTTCATGGAAACGCCGATGGGCGACAGCGTCGTCGCCTACGCTTTGCCCAGGACATGAAAAAGGGCCGCCGGCGTGATGCCGGCGGCCCCAATTTTCAGTCTGAAGCGGTCAGGACCTAGTCTTCCTTGTCGCCGGTCAGGAATGCCGGTGCGAACTCGGGCGCTGGGCCGTCGTTGCCGCCGCCATCGCCTTCGCGCCGCGGGCCGCGGTCGCCACGGCCTTCGCCGCCGGGGCCACGATCACGACGTGGTCCGCCACGGTCGCGGCCACCCCGGCCACGGTCGCCACGGTCGCCGCGCGGTCCGCGATCGCCCCGGTCACCGCCTTCACGCGGCTCCCTCGGCGGACGCGAATCCGGCAATTCCTCGCCGGTTTCCTGATCGACCAGGCGCATCGACAGGCGGACCTTGCCGCGCTGATCGACCTCGACCAGCTTGACCTTGACCTCCTGGCCTTCGGACAGGACATCGCGGACGTTCTCGACCCGCTCGTTCTTGATCTCGGACACGTGAACCAGGCCGTCCTTGCCGGGCATGAAGGTCACGAACGCGCCGAAATCGACGATGCTCGCAACCTTGCCGGTGTAGATCGTGCCGGGCTCGGGCTCGGCGACGATGCCGCGGATCCACTGGCGCGCGGCCTCGATCTGCGTCAGGTCGGACGAGGAAATCTTGATCATGCCCTCGTCGTCGATGTCGACCTTGGCGCCGGTCTCGGCGACGATTTCGCGGATGACCTTGCCGCCGGTGCCGATCACTTCGCGGATCTTGTCCTTGGGGATCTGCATCGTCTCGATCCGCGGCGCGTGAGCGCTAAGCTCCTCGCGCGTGTGGTCGAGCGCCTTGGCCATTTCGCCGAGGATATGGGTGCGGCCGTCCTTCGCCTGAGCCAGGGCCTGCTTCATGATCTCCTCGGTGATTCCAGCAACCTTGATGTCCATCTGCAGCGCAGTGATGCCATCGCTGGTGCCGGCCACCTTGAAGTCCATGTCGCCGAGGTGATCTTCGTCGCCGAGGATGTCGCTGATGACCGCGAAATCCTTGCCTTCGAGAATCAGGCCCATAGCGATGCCCGCAACCGGCCGCTTAAGCGGCACGCCGGCGTCCATCAGGGCGAGGCTTCCGCCGCACACCGTGGCCATCGATGACGAACCGTTGGACTCGGTGATGTCGGACAACACCCGCACCGTGTACGGAAAGTCTTCCATGGTCGGCAGGATCGGGCGAAGCGCGCGCCAGGCGAGCTTGCCGTGACCCGTTTCACGCCGCGACGGAGCGCCGAAGCGTCCGACTTCGCCGACCGAATAGGGCGGGAAGTTATAGTGCAGCATGAAGCGCGAGTAGGACAGGCCTTCAAGCCCGTCGATCATCTGTTCTGAATCCTTGGTGCCAAGCGTCGTGGTGACGATCGCCTGGGTCTCACCACGCGTGAACAGCGCCGAACCGTGCGTGCGCGGCAGGAAGCCGACGCTGATTTCGATCGGGCGCACCGTCTTGGTGTCGCGGCCGTCAATGCGGCGGCCTTCCTTGAGGATCGCGGTGCGAACGATGTCCGCTTCGAGTCCCTTGACCGACTTGGACGCCACCAGCTGGTCCTGCGGATCGGCGTCGGTGAACGCTTCCTTGGCCTTGTCGCGGGCGGCGTTGAGCGCGGTTGAGCGCTCCTGCTTGTCGGTCAGCTTGTACGCTGCTTCGACGTCCTTTCCGATGAGGTCCTTGAGCTTCTTCTTGACCGCGGCCTTGTCGTCGCTGGCCTTGAGCTCCCAGGGATCCTTGGCGGCCTTTTCGGCGAGGCTGATGATCGCGTTGCAGACCTTCTTCGACGCTTCGTGGCCGAACATGACCGCGCCCAGCATGACGTCTTCCGACAGTTCCTTGGCCTCGGATTCGACCATCATCACCGCGCCGGGAGTGCCGGCCATGACCAGGTCGAGGTCGCTTTCCGCGATTTCGGCCGAGCTCGGGTTGAGGATATATTCGCCATCCTTGAAGCCGACCCGGGCGCCGCCGATCGGGACCATGAACGGGACTCCGGAAATGGTCAGCGCGGCGGAAGCGGCGATCATCGCGAGGATGTCGGGCTCGTTCTCGCCGTCGTAGGAAAGGACCTGCGCGATCACCAGGATTTCATTGTAGAAGCCTTCGGGGAACAGCGGGCGGATCGGACGGTCGATCAGGCGGCTGGTCAGCGTTTCCTTTTCGGTCGCGCCGCGCTCACGCTTGAAGAAGCCGCCGGGGATGCGCCCCGCGGCCGAGAATTTTTCCTGATAGTGGACGGTCAGCGGGAAGAAGTCCTGGCCCGGCTTGACCGACTTGGCGGCGGTAACGGCGCACAGCACCACGGTTTCGCCAAGGGTCGCGAGGACCGCGCCATTGGCCTGGCGGGCGATTCGGCCCGTTTCGAGCTTGAGGGTCTTTCCGCCCAGCTCGATTTCGACAGTTTTCGTATTGAACATTTGCTTTCCTTCACCCCACGGCCGGATGCCTGCGGGGACAGCGTGTGGCGAGCTGTCCGGCTCGCCTCGGTCGGGCACTTAAGGCCCCTCTGCGCCCCGCCGGATTGCGAGGCCTCAGATATGCGAAATGGCCCGTTCGGAGCCGCTTCAAATGATTATTTCCGAAGGCCGAGCTTGGCGATCAGGTCGGTGTAGCGCTGCGCATCTTCCTTGCGGAGATAGTCGAGCAGCGAACGGCGCTTGTTGACCATCATCAGCAGGCCGCGGCGCGAATGGTTGTCCTTCGCGTGGGCCTTAAAGTGGTCGGTCAGCGTCTGAATTCGGCTAGTCAGGATCGCGACCTGGACTTCCGGCGAACCGGTATCTTCCTTGGCGCGTCCATGTTCCTTGATGATTTCCTGCTTGCGCTCGGCGGTAATCGACATCGTTTCACTCCTGTCTTGTCAAAGGTTGAACCCGCGGACGACGCACAAGCCGTCAGCCAAAGCTTCGACCAGCGCGACCGGAGTTTCCCCGCAGGTCGCCAGTTGAAGCCCCGGCCTTGCGGGGAACCCGAACAGCATCTGTCCATGTCGGAGCAGACGGGCCTGTTCGGGGGTGACGGGGAGGGCCGGGATGTCGTCCAGCGCCGCTTGAAGCGGCAGTACCGTCCTCGTCAGTGTGCGGGCCTTAGCGGTTTCTTCGAGAAAGTCCAGCGAAACGGCCTGTTCCAGACCGAACGGGCCGGCGCGGGTCCGCCGCAGATGGACGACATGGCCAACGGTGCCGACGGCATGGGCGATGTCGCGGGCGAGCGAGCGAATGTAGGTGCCCTTGGAGACGGTGCACGACAGCGCCACTTCGCCGAGCGCTCCGCCGCTGCCCGGAGCGGTCGTCGGCGCCAGGCACAGCGCATGCACCGTCACCGTGCGCGGCTTCATCTCGACCGTTTCACCGGCGCGCACCCGGGCATAGGCCGCCTTGCCGTCGATCTTGAGCGCGGAATAGGCCGGGGGCACCTGCTCGATCGCGCCGGTGAAGCCGGGCAGTGCCGCCGCAACCTCGGCCAGTGTCGGGCGGACGTCGCTGGCGGCAATCACTTCGCCTTCGCCATCAAGCGTATCGGTCTGTTCGCCGAAGCGGATCGTGAATTCGTAGGCCTTGGTCGCATCCAGCATCCGCCCGGCAAGCTTGGTCGCTTCGCCCAGCGCGATCGCAAGCACGCCGCTGGCAAGCGGATCGAGCGTTCCGCCATGGCCGACCTTGGTCCGGGGCTCGCCCGCCTCGCGCAGGATCCGCTTGACCGCGCTTACCGCAGTGGTGGACCCGAGCCCGAGCGGCTTGTCGAGGATGATCCATCCGTGAAGCATCGAGGGGTGGGCTGGCGCGGGCACGATATGCCCGGCCTCCTAGCCCAACCCGCCAAAGCTGTCAGCGTCCGCTCAATGCGTGGCTTGCAGATCCTTAGTCACCGCCACCATCGCGTCGTCGCGGCCGGCGCGATAGCTGGCCCAGGTCGGCGGCGCCAAAATGTCGGGGTCGAGGCTGGCAATGCTGAGGTTGTCGCAATAATCCTTGGTCGGGCACGGCTTTGGCGACAGGCTGTGGGCACCGTTGGCGAAGTGCACGTACAGGCCCGAATAGGGCAGGATGACGTTCCCGCCCTCCGACCAGAATTCAAGGCTGTCGCCGACGGGTTCACCGACAATTTTCACGGTTCGTGCCTGGCGTAGCAGCGCCGCCGCGACGATTCCCGCCGAAAATGTCGCCCGGCCGGTAAGCACATAGACCGGTACTGACGCCGGCGCCTGCTTTACGGCATCGATGAGCTTGGGGGTCAGCGAACCGTTGCCCCCGGTGTTGAAGCGCACGTCGACGACCACGGCGCGCGGTTGGGCTGCGCTCAGCGCCTTGCCCGCCCGCGCGGCGAAAGTGGCCAGGTCTTCGTCGGCGGCGTCGGCGGCGCGGTTGTACTGAATGTAGAAAATGCCGTCGGCGCCTTTGTCGTCGAACCAGTAATTGCGGTCCGGGTGGCTGAGGTAGGACGGCACGGGGGCCTTGGTTTCACCAAGCAATTGCTTCCAATTGTCGGGAGCCCCGGCATAGGTTGGCGCAAGATCCCACCAGCTTTCGAGCGCCTTGGACGATTTTACCAGCGGCAACGGGGCAATGGCCGCGTTGGCGGTGGCCGCCGCGCAATCGCTGAACGCATAGCGGACGGGGCCTGCCGTGCCGACAATCCTGGTGCCGCGGAGGACTTCGGGAGAGGTCAGCGAATAGCCGCTCATGTACGTCCGCCAGGTCGGCGAACCGGAGAACAAGCCATCGACCCGGGCCTTCGCCGCAGCGGCCGGGAGCGAACCGATGCGATCGATCCGGCAGCCGAGATATTGCGCATAATCAGGGGCCGCGCGGACTACCCGGAACTCGTTCCCGAACCACCAGCCGCGGATTGGCATGCGTTGCACTTCGGTGCGGTTGCGGAGGTAATAGAGGCGGGTGTGCGCATTGTGCGTGAGCGTCGCGATGCGCGAAATCCGTACTCGGATGGCATCATCCGACAGGCGGGGCAAATCCGACCGAAGCTGCGCGATACTGCGTCTGGCGGCGACTTTCTCTGATGGGCTGAAACTGCGGTCGAAGGTCAGCAGGCGATTGCGCAGCGCAGCCAAGTCCCGCGACCAGCCGACGATCCGGTTGGTGGTCGGGGCATAGATGGGGATCGGCTGAAGCCTGAAACTGAATGTCTTGCCCGCCTCGCTGATCGTCCCGACAAGATGGCCCCGCTCGACGTGACCGACCAGCTTGAGCGTATCCTTGCCCTCGCCGAGCGTACTATCGAGGGTCTGCGCATCCTTGGTGGCTCCAAGCTCGACCGTCTGACCCAGGACGAACAGCGTGGCCGGGGCGTGGGCGCCCTTGCCGATTTCGATCCGAAGGAACGTTGGCCATTGATCGGAGGTCGCTTCGCCTTCCCAATTGCCGGCAATCGGCGCGGCGACAGCAACCTGGCTGGCGGCGGCCAGCAGTAGCGAACTTATCATGCGGAACATCATCTACCCCCGTTTGGAGCGCGAACTCCTAGGCATTGCAAATAGAAGCTACAAATGTAGCGCGACCAACGGGCGGCCCGGGTCGATGAACGGTAAAGCGGTTACTGAGCGCGGTACTCGGTCTTGAGGATCGCAAACAGCACCGTGTCGCGCACGTGGCCGTTCCAGGTGACGCGGTCGGCGCGAAGGACGCCTTCGCGCACCGCGCCAAGCTTTTTCATCGCCGCCTGGCTGCGTCCGTTACGCGCATCGACACGAAACTCGACCCGGCGAATGCCGCACTTGAACGCGCGGGTCAGCATCATGTCCTTGACCCGGCGATTGAAGCCGCTGCCGCGCAGCTGCGGGCGATAATATGTGCCGCCGATTTCGAGCACTTGCCGCGCTTCGTCGATGCCGATGAAGCTCGACATCCCGGCCAGTTCGTCGCCGTCGAACAGCACGAAGGTGCGGTTGGCGGGATGGTTTGCCAGGCCATCGATGCTGTCGTCGAAATGGCCCGGGTCGAATGGCGTCGAATAGATCGCCCAGATTTCAGTGTCTTCGGCGCAGGCCGCCTTGAGCGCTGCTCGGCGACCTTCGCTGAAAAGTTCGGCGCGACTCCCT
Organism: Sphingomicrobium sp.; assembly: GCA_039918915.1. Classification (GTDB taxonomy): domain Bacteria; phylum Pseudomonadota; class Alphaproteobacteria; order Sphingomonadales; family Sphingomonadaceae; genus Sphingomicrobium. The sequence continues at coordinate 26,389 of JBDSGQ010000048.1, read as the reverse complement.
TCGCCCGTCATTGGAGCAGCCAGCCGGGCGAGGTCGATCACTCGTCCCCAAGGTCCTGGGCGACATGGTCGTTGCGCAACAGGCGATCAATGTGATTGCCTTCGTCGAAGCTCTCGTCCGCCAGGAATTTCAGCTTGGCGGCATATTTGGTGCGCACTCGCTGCGCCACTTCGCGCTGCAGGAAGGCAGTGTTCTGGCGGAGCGCCTTCAACACCGCTTCCTCGTCCTGGCCAAGCAGCGGTTTCACGAACGCAGTCGCGTGGCGAAGGTCGGGCGACATGCGCACTTCGGTGATGCTGATCAGGTGCGTTTGCAGCGTTTCGTCATGCACGTCGCCGCGCTGGAGCAATTCGCTCAGCACATGACGCACCTGCTCGCCGACGCGAAGCAGGCGGACCGAACGGCCTTCGGGAGTCTCGGTTTTGCGCATCGGTCAGCCGGGCGAGTTTACAGTGTCCGCGCCCGTTCCTCGACCTCGAACACTTCCAGGCTGTCGCCCGGCTTGATGTCGTTGGTGTCGGCCAGAAGGACGCCGCATTCGAGGCCCGAAGTGACTTCGGCCACATCGTCCTTGAACCGCCGCAGCGAAGAGATGGTGGTTTTGGACACGATCACGTCGTCGCGCGTCAGGCGGGCGTTGAGGCCCTTGCGGATAACGCCTTCGAGAACCAGCAGGCCGGCGGCCTTGTCGCGCTTGCCGGCCGGGAACACTTCGCGGACTTCGGCGCGGCCGACGACCGTTTCGATGATCTCGGGGCCCAGCTGGCCGCCCATCGCCGCCTTCACCCAGTCGGTGAGGTGGTAGATGACGTCGTAATAGCGGAATTCGACCTTGTTGCGGGTCGCGACTTCGCGCGCCTTGGCATTGGGACGGACGTTGAAGCCGATGATCGGCGCGCCGCTCGCGCTGGCCAGCGTAACGTCGCTTTCGGTGATCGCGCCAACGCCCGAATTGAGGATCCGGACCTTGATCTCGTCGGTCGACAGCCGGTTGAGCGCGTTGACGATGGCTTCGGCCGATCCTTGCACATCGGCCTTGACCACCATCGGGAATTCCATGGTCGTCGACGCGTGGGTCGCGAACATGTTTTCCACCGTGACCGGGGAACTGGTGGTGCGCTTGCGATCAAGCACGCTCTGGCGATAGGCGGCGACTTCGCGCGCCCGCGCTTCATTCTCCACCACCGTAAACGGATCGCCCGCCGCCGGCACCGCCGACATGCCGAGCACTTCGACCGGGACCGAGGGGCCGGCTTCGCTCACCTGGCGGCCGCGGTCGTCGAGCATCGCGCGGACCTTGCCCGACGATGCGCCGGCCACGAATACGTCGCCGACGCGGATCGTGCCGCGCTGAACCAGCACCGTGGCCAGCGGCCCGCGGCCCTTGTCGAGCTTGGCTTCGATGACCGTGCCTTCGGCAGCGCGCTCGGGATTGGCCTTGAGCTCGAGGATTTCAGCCTGGAGGTGGATGGCTTCCAGCAGCTTGTCGAGGTTGGTCTTCTTCAGCGCCGAAACTTCGACGTCCTGAACCTCGCCGCCCATGTCTTCGACGATGATTTCGTGCTGGAGAAGCTCCTCGCGCACCTTTTGCGGCTTGGCGTCGGGCTTATCGATCTTGTTGATCGCGACGATCATCGGCACTCCGGCCGCCTTGGTGTGATTGATCGCTTCGATGGTCTGCGGGCGCAGTCCGTCGTCGGCGGCCACCACCAGGATGACGATGTCGGTCACGTCGGCGCCACGGGCGCGCATTTCGCTGAACGCCTCGTGCCCCGGCGTGTCGAGGAAGGTCACCTTCGACTTGTCGGGCAGCGCGACCTGATACGCACCGATATGCTGGGTGATCCCACCGGCTTCGCCGGCGACCACGTCGGCGCCGCGGATCGCGTCCAGCAGTGACGTCTTGCCGTGGTCGACGTGGCCCATGATCGTGACCACCGGCGGCCGCGACTGAAGCGTCTCGGTCGCATCGACGTCGGTCGAGGAATCGATGTCGATGTCGCTGTCGCTGACGCGCTTGATGTTGTGGCCGAACTCGGTGACCAGCAGCTCGGCGGTGTCCTGGTCGATGGTTTCGGTCAGGGTGATCGGCATCCCCATCTTGAACAGCGCTTTGACCAAATCGGCGCCGCGTTCCGCCATGCGGTTCGCCAGTTCCTGAACGGTAATCGCTTCGGGCACGACGACGTCGCGAACCTGCTTGGTCGCAGGGCCCGTTTCCATGTGGTGGCGCTTTTCCTTTTCGCGGGCACGGCGCAGCGCCGCGAGCGAGCGGGCCCGGCTTTCGTCTTCGTCGGACAGCGCCCGGCTGACGGTCAGCTTGCCGCGCTGGCGCTGTTCGTCACGGCCGCGGTTGGGGCGGGCGGGCTCGGCGCGCTTGGGCGCGGGGGCGTGGCTTGACCGGCGGAAGGTGCGCTGTTCATCGGGTTCCTCGGCGGCGCTCGGCGGCGTTGCTTCGGGCGCCGCCGGCTCGGCCGGGTTCGCTTGCTCGGCGGTCGCGGCGTCGTCGCTGCGGCGATTTTCATCGGCCCGGCGGCGTTCGCCCTCGCTTTGCTCGGCACGCACGCGGTCCTCGCGGCGGCGCGCTTCCTCGGCCGTTGCAAGGCGCGACTCCTCGGCTTCGCGAAGCAGCTTTTCCTGAAGCTCCTTGCGCTTCGTGATGTCGTCCTGCGGCGAAGATTTGCGCGCGACCGGAGCGGGGGTCGGAGCCTCGCGCTTCGGCTCGGGAGCCGGCGCGGGGACTTCGGCCGCGGGCGTTTCAACCGGCGGAGCTTCGCCCGGACGGCCGAGGATGCGGCGCTTCTTGACTTCGACCACGACCGTGTTCGACCGGCCATGGCTGAAGCTCTGCTTGACCTTGCCGGTCTCGACCGTGCGCTTGAGGCCCAGCGGGGGCCGCGTTCCAAGCTTCGGCTTTTCGGTCTGGTCTGCCATTCTAATCCTTCGTCAAAATTGCTTCGGTCGAGACGGCCCCCAAGGCGGGTTCGCCGCCTTCTGGACCGCAATCGGGGTCAGTAAAACCGCGCCAGCGGCCGAGCGCGTGCTGAACACGCGACGCCGCAGCGGGATTCGTCAGCGCGACATGTACCACATTGTCGCGTCCAAGGGCCATGGACAAGATAGTGCGGTCCTCGGGGAAAATCATCCCTTTGACAGCGCCTCCGGCATCGCGTGCGCCGACCCGGTGGGCTTGCTCCAGGGCGCGGCGTCCGTCGCTTGCGGCATCGGCGGCATGGATCAGCAGCGCGACCTTGCCGGACCGCGCAGCGGCTTCGATGCGGTCGAAGCCGGTGGCGATGTTGCCGGCCCGCGCTTCCATCCCCAAACGGTCGAGGGCGTTCTGGCGAAGCGCCGCTTCAACCCGCTCACCAAGATCGGCGCTGACGTCGATATCGCTGGTCTTGAACGCCCGTTGCAACGCCGCCTTGAGCTTGCCCGACTGATTGGCTTCATCGAGCTGCGCTCGGGACACGCCAATCCACGCGCCGCGTCCGGGGGCCCGCGCCCGGACGTCGGGCGCGATCTGCCCGTCCGGGCCGAGGGCGAGCCGGATCAGTTCGTTCCGCGTTCCCTTGCTGCGGGACAGCACGCACGTCCGTTCGGGAACATGCGGCGGCGAATCCGGCGTCAGGCCGTCAGGGGTCTCATTGCTCGGATTCCGCAACAGCGTCCTCCTCTGCCGGGGCCGCTTCGTCGTCGGCGAACCAATGCGCGCGCGCCGCCATGATGACCTCGTTGCCCTGCTCTTCGGTCAGGCTGTAGTCGGACAGGATCCCGCCTTTGTCTTCGGGGCGAGTGCTCGGCTCGCGGCGGCGCGGTTCGACCCGTTTTTTCTGGATCAGCTCGTCGGTCGCCAGATCGGCCAGGTCGTCGAGGGTCTTGATGCCCGCCTTGCCGAGCGTGACCAGCATCGCTTCGTTGAGGTGCGGCAACTCTGCCAATGAGTCTTCCACGCCAAGCCCGCGACGCTCTTCGCGCGACGCGGCTTCGCGGCGTTCGAGCGCTTCGGCGGCACGGCTCTGCAGCTCGGCGGCGATGTCGTCGTCGAGGCCCTCGATCGACGCGATTTCGTCGATCGAGACGTAGGCCACTTCCTCCAGGCTGGTGAAGCCTTCGGCGACCAGCAGCTGCGATAGCGTTTCGTCGACGTCGAGTTCGTTCTGGAACAGCGACGAACGCTCGACGAATTCGCGCTGGCGCTTCTCGCTGGCGTCGGCCTCGGTCAGGATGTCGATCTGCGACGTGGTCAGCTGGCTGGCGAGCCGCACGTTCTGGCCGCGGCGCCCGATCGCCAGGCTCAGCTGGTCGTCCGGGACCACCACTTCGATGCGGCTTTCTTCTTCGTCGATGACGACTCGGCTGACGGTCGCGGGCTGGAGCGCATTGACGACGAACGTCGCCAGATCCTCGCTCCACGGAATGATGTCGATCTTTTCGCCCTGCAGCTCCTGGACCACGGCCTGGACCCGGCTGCCCTTCATGCCGACGCAGGCGCCGACCGGATCGATCGAGCTGTCGTGGCTGATGACGCCGATCTTGGCGCGGCTTCCGGGGTCGCGCGCGGCGGCCTTGATTTCAATGATGCCGTCGTAAATTTCGGGCACTTCCTGGGCGAACAGCTTCTTCATGAAGTCGGGGTGAGCCCGCGACAGGAAAATCTGGGGACCGCGGGCTTCGCGGCGAACCGACATGATCAGCGAGCGGATGCGGTCGCCGACGCGGACCATTTCGCGCGGAATCTGCTGGTCGCGGCGAATGACACCCTCGGCCCGGCCAAGGTCGACGACGACGTGGCCGAACTCGACGCGCTTGACGACTCCGGTGATGACTTCGCTGGTGCGATCCTTGAATTCCTCGAACTGGCGCTCGCGCTCGGCGTCGCGGACCTTCTGGAAGATGACTTGCTTGGCGGCCTGGGCGGCGATTCGGCCGAATTCGATCGGTGGCAGCGGATCGACGATGAAGTCGCCAATCGCGGCGCCCTCCTGCAGCTTTTGGGCACCCTTGAGGTCGATCTGCTTGAAATGATCTTCCGGCTCTTCGACCACTTCCAGAACGCGCCACAGCCGCAAGTCGCCGGTTTCGCCGTCGAGCTTGGCTCGAATGTCATTTTCCGCGCCGTAGCGAGAACGGGCGGCACGCTGGATCGCGTCTTCCATCGCCTCGATCACGATGCTCTTGTCGATCAGCTTCTCGCGCGCGACCGCGTCGGCGATCGCGATCAGCTCGGCCCGGTTGGCGCTGACGGCGGCGGGAGCAGCAGTAGCCATTAAAGTTCTTCCTCTTGGTCTGGGATTTCGTTGACCTCGTCCGCGGGACGAGGATCAACCTCAATCTTGTCGGCGCCGTCGGTGCTGAGCGGCGCGGTGGCGTTGATGAGCTTGTCGGTCAAGAGCAGCTTGGCCGATGCGATATCGGCAAACGGCAGGCTGCGGCCGATCCCGTCCCGGGTGACGATCGCGACCTTGTCGCCGTCGATGCCGCCAAGGGTGCCGCTCAACTGCTTGCGCCCGTCCACCGGGTCGCGCAGCGTCAGGCGGGCCTCATGCCCCGTCCAGTCGGCATAATCCCTGGGCCTGGTCAGCGGGCGGTCGATGCCCGGCGACGACACTTCGAGGCGATACGCGCCATCGATCGGGTCGCACAGATCGAGCACTTCGGACAGGCGGCGCGAAATCCGCTCGCAGTCGCTGATTCCCAGCTGCCGGGTATCGGACCGTTCGGCCATGATCTGAAGCGTCGGATCGGATGTCCCGCCGATCATGCACACGCGCACAAGCTCATAGCCAAGGTCAGTGACCTCGGGCTCGATCATGCGTTCCAGGCCGGCAACGTCCGCCACTTGCGCTCCGTGTGAAATCCAAAAGTCTCTCGGACCGGGACCCGGGGGGCCCAGCCTCAGGCATCTGGCGATGTCGAGGAGAGAGCCGCGATATACGCCGCTCCACCGGTGGTGGCAAGAAGCGAGGTGGCTGGGTGCGTTTCACCTTCCGGTGCGTTGCACCCGACGATGACCATGCGCCCAATCCTCGTCCCGCTTGTCGCCCTCGCCGCCGCCTGCACCAGCCAGGCGCCGGGGCAGGCCGAATCTGCCGCGCCATTCGTGTCGACCCCGGTCGCGACCTTCGATTCGCCCTGGGCGATGGCCTTCATTCCGGGCAGTTCGGCCGCGCTGGTCACCGAAAAGCCGGGCCGCATGTGGCTGGTTGATCTCGCTTCCGGCGGCAAGCAACCCGTGTCGGGCGCTCCGGAAGTCGTGGTTAGCGGGCAGGGCGGGCTGCTCGACGTTGCCGTTTCGCCGCGCTTTGCGGCCGATCGCCTGGTGTACCTTACCTTTGCCGAGCAATCGGCCAACGGCGGCAGTGGACTGGCGCTCGCCCGCGCTCGGCTCGACGGCATGCAGCTGCGCGATTTGCGGGTCATATGGCGCGACTCTGCGGGCGGCAAAGGCGGGCAGTTCGGCGGGATCATCGCCTTTGCACCCCACGGTAATTCGCTGTTTCTGACGATTGGCGACCGCCAGCGATTTACCTCCGCGCAGGATGCTTCCGAACCGCTCGGCAAGATCCTTCACCTGACCCTCGACGGGGCGCCGGCGCCAGGCAATCCGTGGGCCGATCGGGCTGCCCCCGCAACGGTCGAGGTCACCGATCCCCCCAGCAATACGGAAGCGGCCAAGCGCCAGCACGGACGGTGGGTGGCGTTGCCCGGGCCCAACCGCACCCCTGCGCAAACGTGGAGCCTCGGCCATCGCAACCCATATGGCCTGGCGTTCAATGCGCAGGGCGTCTTGTGGGAAACGGAGATGGGCCCGCGCGGCGGGGATGAGCTCAACCGCATCGTCCGTGGCCGCAATTACGGCTGGCCGCTCGTTTCCGAAGGGCGCAATTACGACGGTGTCGCCATTCCCCCGCACTCCAGCCGGCCCGACCTGGAGCCGCCGATATTGTCCTGGAATCCGGTGATTTCTCCGACCAGCCTGGTGATCTACAGCGGCTCGCTGTTCCCGGCGTGGAAGGGCAATGGTTTCATCGGCGCCTTGTCCGCAACCGGCCTCGTCCGAGTGACCTTTGACGGTGGCCAGGCGCGCAAGGCCGATCAGTGGGACCTTGGCGCGCGCATCCGCTGGGTCGGCGAGGGACCCGGCGGCGCGCTGTACCTGCTGGAAGACGGCGACGGCGGCCGGTTGCTGCGGCTAACTCCGCCCGCTCAGGAGCGGCGATAGCGAAGGTAATAAGGGTGGCGGCCTTCGCGCCGGGCCTTGGCGCCATAGCGGGTTTCGATCCACCCGCCGCTCGGCTCAAGGAAATCGATCGGGCGCTCGGCGAGCCATTCGAACTCCGCAGAGTGCCGCTGCATCACCATCAACGCCCAGTTGAGATAAGTCGAATCGTCGGTCGCAAGGCGAAATTCGCCGCCGGGTTTCAGCTTGGCAGCGAACAGGCCGACGGGTCCGTCGTTGATCATTCGGCGCTTGGCATGGCGCGCCTTCGGCCACGGATCGGGATGCAGCAGATAGACGAAGCTCAACGTGCCGTCGGGAACGCGCTGAAGCACGTCGAGCGCATCGCCGCGCCATAGGCGCACGTTGGCCAACTGCTGCTCGCGCACATGGCCAAGCGCGGTTGCAACGCCATTGATGAACGGCTCCGCTCCGACGAAACCGTGATCGGGCAGCAGGTCGGCGCGGTAGGCGAGGTGCTCGCCTGACCCGAATCCGATTTCACAGTGGAGCGGGCGGTCGTCGCCGAACAGCCGCGCGGACGTGATATCGCCATCGGCGGGGACCTCGATCCGCGGCAGCAAGGTCTCGATCAGTGCCTGCTGGCTGTGCCGCAGCTTGTGTCCGCTCGATCGGCCATAGAGCCGATTGATCGTCAGCGGGTCGCCGGGCTTGTGCGCGCTCATCGGCGGTCGCCTAGGCGCTCAATCGGCGGTTCATCAAGCGGCCCGCAAACACCATGCATGAAAAGAATAGTTCTCGCTGCAATGCTTGCCGCTGGAGTCGCAGCCCCGGCAAATGCCACTGGCGGGCTGGTCTGCCAGACAGCAGGGCCGCGCCCGATCTCGCTTGCTTTGGTCATCGGCCATGCGGCCGTCGCCAGTGTCGTTGCCGCGAACTTGACCGACAATGGGCACACGGTCGTGGTGGCGCTTGCCCAGGCGTGGCTTGAACCGAGCGAGGTCAGGGTCGACCTGACGGACCGCAACGCCATGCGCCACGAACTGCGGCTCCGCGCCGGGCGCAACGGCAATACATACGACGGTTCGCTGTGGCGGGCCGGAATTCGCCGCTGGGTTCGCTGCCGCGAAGGATAAGCGGTGGCAGCTCCGCGCTTAGCCCAGGGCCGCGCGGAGATCGTCGACCAAATCGACCTTTTCCCACGGGAACAGGTCGCCGTCGGCCTTGCGCCCGAAGTGCCCATAGGCCGCGGTCGGGCCGTAGATCGGCTTGTTGAGCCGCAGGTGGGTGCGGATGCCGCGCGGAGTCAGCCCGCCGAACTTTGCGATCTGGCGGATCGCCTGCTCCAGCTCTTCGTCGGGGACCGTGCCCGTGCGGTGGGTGTCGACGTAAAGCGATAGGGGCTCGGGTACGCCGATGGCATAGGCCAGCTGGATCGTGCAGCGGGTCGCGAGGCCGGCGGCAACGATGTTCTTGGCCAGGTAGCGCGCCATGTAAGCGGCCGAGCGATCGACCTTGGTTGGGTCCTTGCCCGAAAAGGCGCCACCCCCGTGTGGCGCGGCGCCGCCATAGGTGTCGACGATGATCTTGCGACCGGTCAGGCCGGCGTCACCGTCCGGGCCGCCGATCTCGAAGCTTCCGGTGGGGTTGATGTGGTAGACGGTCTCGTTGCTCAGCAGGTCGGCCGGAAGCACATCGGCGACGACCGCCTTCACATAAGCGTGGAGCTCGGCTTCCCGCTCGCCTTGGTCATAGCCCTTGGCGTGCTGGGTCGAGACCACGATCGCGGTCGCGGCGACGGGCTTGCTCTCTTCGTAGCGCAACGTGACCTGGCTCTTGGTGTCCGGCTCAAGAAACGGCGCTTTGCCCGAGTGGCGATCGGCGGCCATCCGCTGAAGGATCTTGTGGCTGTAATAGAGCGTCGCCGGGAGCAGCTCGGGAGTTTCGTCGGTGGCATAGCCGAACATGATGCCCTGGTCGCCCGCGCCTTCGTCCTTGTTGCCGGCGGCATCGACGCCCTGGGCGATATGTGCCGACTGGCCGTGGAGATTGTTTTCGAAGCGGAAGGTTTTCCAGTGAAAGCCCTCCTGTTCATAGCCAATCCTGCGAACGGTTTCGCGCACCGCTTGCGTCACTCGCTCGGGGATGCCCGGCGCCCACTCGTCTTTCTCGTAAATGCCCTTGCCGCGGATTTCGCCGGCCAACACGACCAACTGGGTCGTGCACAGGGTTTCGCAGGCAATCCGCGCCTCCGGATCAATGCCCAGGAACAGATCGACGATCGCGTCGGAAATCTGGTCGGCGACCTTGTCGGGATGGCCTTCGGAAACGGATTCGGAAGTGAACAGGTAAGAGCTACGCATCGCGGACGAACGACCCTCGGATTTAGCGATATAAGGAAGTCTTTATATGACGCCCTCTAACGTCGGCGGGCGCCTAGCACAATGCCGGCAAACATCACCAGAAAGCCCAGCAGCAAGGCGATCGAATTGCCGAAACGCGCGAACACCGTCGCCGAATTCGACGGTGGCGGAAGCACTGCGTCGATCACCCCGGCGGTGCGCCACGGAAGCGACTTTACGATTTTTCCGCGAGCATCGATGACGGCACTGATTCCCGTCGGCGTTGCGCGCAGGACCGGAAGGCCTTCTTCGGCGGCACGAAGCCGGGCCTGGGCCAAATGCTGGGGTGGACCCCAGCGTCCGAACCAGGCGTCGTTCGAAGGATTGAAAATAAAGTCGGGCCGATTGCTGGCGTCGGCAACGTGGCCGGAAAAGATGATTTCGTAACATAGCTGGAAGCCGACCTTGCCCCATTCGCCGCCCAGATCGACGGTGCGCGGGCCGGGTCCGGAGGTGAAGTCCATGTCGCCCGGCGCCAGGCGCGACAGGCCGAGCGAGGACATCAGCCCACGCATCGGCAGATATTCGCCGTAAGGCACCAGGTGCGCCTTGTCGTAACGGCCTAGCACCTGGCCTCCGCTGCCGAGCACGAACACACTGTTGGCCGCGCCGTCGACATGGACTCCGTCGCGCGCGGCAACCGCGATTCCGCCGGTCAGCAGCCGGTCTTCCGGGTTCAGGATCGAAGCGGCTCGGGCGCGCTGGATTTGGGCAAAGCGGCTATGTCCGTCGGTTCGCGCATCCTCGACCGGGTCGGTGAGCGCCGCTTCGGGCCACAACAGCAGCCGGGGCTCACCCGTCGGCGGTCCCGACAGCGCACTGAGCCGACGGACCGCTTCCTCGTCGAAGCCGGGGCGCCACTTGTCCTCTTGCCCGATATTGGGCTGGACGACGCGCACGTTCCTGATGGTCAGCGGATCGTCCGGAACGGGTGACGAGGGCATCAGCCACAGCAACAGCGTGACCGCGAAGATGACCACCAGTGGCAGCCATTTCTTGTAATATTCCAGCCAGATCGCGCCGCCGAGCAGGATTACCAGCCCCGACAGCGCATAAGTGCCGATCAACGGGCTGATTGCGATCAGTGGCGACGGGACCAGCGCCGCGGCCGCCGGGTTCCACGGAAAGCCAGTGAACATCGTCCCGCGAAGCCATTCCGTAATTGCCCAGGCACCGCCGAAAACCATCACCAGCGCCAGCCGTTCGTGGCGTCCGAATCGCCAGGCGAGACCCGCGGCGAGCGCCGGGTAAATGGCCAGATAGACCGCCACCAGAACCACTGCGACCCAGCCGTACCAGGCCGGCATCGCCGCCTGGAAAGTGAATGCGGTTGCGATCCAGTTGAGGCTGACAACGAACTGGCCAAAGCCGAATGCCCAGCCGACCAGCATCCCGCGCCAGACAGTCTTGGATCGGCAAATGAACTCGCACAACAACGCTATTGCGACCAGCAGCAGCGGCCACCAGCCGACCGGCGCAAAGGCGAGGGCGGACACGGCCCCAGTGATCAGTGCGTACAGAATTAACAGCATTAACGCAGTCATTGCGGCACCGGAGCAATGACGCAATCCTTAAAGCGACGGCGATTGCGCCGCGCATCGCGCAATGACATGCAGATCGGCGTGACCTTGCCGCCGTTCCACCTCGCTTTTCCGGTCGACGATCTCGCCGCCGCGCGTGCCTTTTACGGCGGGCTGCTCGGCTGCCGCGAAGGCCGCAGCGCCGACCATTGGGTCGATTTCGACCTGCATGGGCACCAGCTCGTCGCGCACCTTGCGCGCGGCGCGAAGCCGGACGCGGCGACCAGCAGCGTCGATGGCGACGACGTTCCGGTGCCGCATTTCGGGCTGGTGCTGGCGATGGACGAATGGCGCCAACTCGCCGAGCGGCTGGAACGCGCCGGCATCGCGTTCGTGATTGCGCCAACGGTGCGCTTCAAAGGCGAAGCTGGCGAGCAGGCCACGATGTTCCTGCGCGATCCCGCTGGCAATGCGCTTGAATTCAAGGCCATGGCGGACCCCGCCAAGCTGTTCGCCAAAGACTAGTCTTCGGGCTTGTCCCGGTCGGGCGCGTGGAGCCGGACGCGGATGATTCGGCGGGGATCGGAATCGATCGCTTCGAGCTTCCAGCCCGAAGGATGATTGACGCATTCCCCCTTCTCCGGGATGTGCCCTGCCATCAGGAACACCAGGCCGCCAAGCGTATCGACGTCGTCATCTTCCGCGGTCAGCCGGGGATCAACGACGCTCTGCAATTCCTCAAGCTCGACCCGGGCGTCAGCTTCCCACAGCCCATCCTCGAGCAGGGTCAGCATTCCGGCCTCGGCCTCGTCATGTTCGTCCTCGATATCGCCGACGATTTCCTCGACCACGTCCTCGATGGTCACCAGGCCCTCGGTCCCGCCAAACTCGTCGACGACGATCGCCAGATGGATCCGCTCGGCGCGCATCCGCGCCAGCAACTCGATGACGCCCATCGATTCGGGGACGAACAGCGGCTCGCGCATCAGCGCCGCGATCGACCGGTCGCGGGTCGGATCGAAGTCGGCGACGAACACGTCCTTGATGTGAATCATGCCGACGATCTTATCCAGGCTATTGCCGAACACGGGCAACCGGCTGTGCCCGGCTTCCGCGAACGCGCTCACCAATTGCTCGAAGCTGATGTGACTGGCGACAGCAATGATGTCGCCCCGAGTGACGCAAATGTCACCCGCGGTCTGGTCGCCGAAGTTCAGCAGGTTGCGAAGCATCTGGCGTTCGGTCGGCGTCAGGTCGCCGGCGACCTGGCGCGAATCCTCGGCTTCCTCGATCGCGTCCTCGATCTGGCCGCGCAGAGTCGGCTCGGCCTCGTCGCCCCAGATGAGGTGCTGGATTCCGCGCCATAGCCGCGATCGTCCGTCGGGCTCAGTCGCCATCGCCGTCCGCCTGATAGGGATTGGCAACCCCGATGCGGGACAAGGCACGAACCTCGCGCGCTTCCATGTCGTTCGCGGCGCCATCGTCGTGATGATCGTAACCCAGCAGGTGAAGCGTGCCATGGACCACGAGGTGCGCGGCGTGGTCCGCAAGCGCGATACCCTTGTCGGCCGCTTCAGCCCCGCAGACGCCGCGAGCAACGACGATATCGCCAAGCAACAATTCACGTTCGGCAATGTTTGTATTGAGATCATCCGGATCGGCAAGCGAGTATGACAGGACGTTGGTGGCCTTGTCCTGGCCGCGCCACTGCGCGTTGAGGCGGCGCACTTCCGCGTCGCCGGTCAGGCGGACCGAAAGCTCGACCGCGCGGTTCGATGTCGCCAGTTGCGGAAACGCGCTTTCGGCAATCGCCGCCTCGGCCGACCGCCGGACGAGATCGTCCCAGCTGCTACTGTCCCATTCCGCGTCGGCTTCCAGGGCAATTTCCAGCATCATGCGCCGGGCCCTTCATAGGCCTCGACGATACGTCCGACTAGCGGGTGGCGGACCACGTCGGCGGACGTGAAGCGGACGGTGGCGATGCCTTTGACGTCCTCCAGCCGGCTGACCGAATCGGCCAGGCCCGACTTGCCCGGATCGGGCAGATCGACCTGGTTGGGATCGCCGCAAATCACCATCCGGCTGCGCATTCCGAACCGCGTCAGGAACATCTTCATCTGCAGCGGCGTCGTGTTCTGGGCCTCGTCGAGAATGATGAAAGCGTCGTTCAACGTCCGCCCGCGCATGAACGCGATCGGTGCGATCTCAATCTCGCCCGACGTGATCCGCCGCTCGACCTGTTCGGTCGGAAGCATGTCGTACAGCGCGTCGTACAGCGGCCGCAGATAGGGATCGACCTTCTCTTTCATATCGCCGGGCAGGAAGCCGAGCCGCTCGCCCGCTTCGACCGCAGGGCGCGAAAGGATCAGCCGATCGACGCTTCCGCTGATCAATTGCGACACCGCCTGGGCAACTGCGAGATAAGTCTTGCCGGTTCCCGCCGGGCCAAGCGCGAAGATCATCTCGTCGCGACCCAGCGCTTCCATATAGGTGGACTGCACGGCCGAGCGCGGGACAATGGTCTTCTTGCGCGTTCGAATCATCACTTGCGGCGCGTTGGTCACGCCCTTGGCGATGATTCCGTCGAGATGCGGTTGAGCGGCCATTCCAAGCACTGCCTCGACTGCCTCGGCATCGACGTCCTGGCCGCTGTCGAGTCGGTTGTAGAGGCCAAGCAGGACATCCCGGGCGCGGCTTGCGGCATCGGCTTCGCCTTCGACCTGCACGCGGTTGCCGCGCGCCGAAATGTGCACCCCGAGCCGTTGCTCGATGGTGATCAGATGGCGGTCGTAATCGCCGAACAGGGGGCCGAGCAGATACGGCTGTTCGAATTCCAGTTCGAGCCGTGCGCGGCCCGGCGCTTCGGCAAGTTCGCGGCGCGACATCAGGCGGCAACCTTCTGGCGAAGCGCCCCGGCCATGCTGTTCTGCCCAGCCGCGACCAGAGTCACATCGATGATGTCACCCGGCGCCGCGTCGGTTTCGACGTGCACCGACTGCAGCCACGGCGACCGCCCGATCATCTGGCCTGAATGCCGGCCCTTGCGTTCGATCAGCACTTGCGAGTCACATCCTATCTTCGAATGGTTGAACGCCAGTTGCTGGGCGTTGATCCGCGCCTGTAGGCGCGCCAGCCGATGTTCCATGATGTCGCGCGGAATCTGGTCCTCCATTGCCGCTGCCGGAGTTCCCGGACGCGGGCTGTATTTGAATGAATAAGCCGAAGCGTAACCGACCGCATCGATCAGGCTTAGCGTTGCTTCGAAATCCTGTTCGGTCTCGCCGGGGAAGCCGACGATGAAATCCCCGGACAAGGCAATGCCGGGCCGAACCGCGCGCATCCGCTCCAGCAGCCGCAGATAGCTTTCGACCGAATGGCTCCGGTTCATTGCTTTGAGGATGCGGTTGCTGCCCGACTGCACCGGCAGGTGCAAATAGGGCATCAGCTTGTCGATTTCACCATGCGCGGCGATCAGCGCATCGTTCATGTCAGCGGGGTGGCTGGTCGTATAGCGAATCCGCCGGAGCCCATCGATCGCCGCCAACGCCCGGATCAAGCCGGCAAAGCCAAGCTCCCCATGCGACCAGGCATTGACGTTCTGGCCAAGCAAAACCAATTCGCGCGCCCCCGCCTCGACCAACGCCCGAGCTTCGGCGACGATATCGTCGGCCGGCCGCGAGATTTCGGCGCCGCGAGTGTAGGGCACGACGCAATATGTGCAGAATTTGTCGCAGCCTTCCTGGATGGTCAGGAATGCGCTGGGGCTTGCCCGGCGCCGTGGCGGAAGCGCGTCGAACTTCGCTCGCGCCGGCATGTCGGTGTCGACCGGACGCGCGCCGAGCGCCGCCTGAGCGACCATTTCCGGCAAGCGGTGATAGGCTTGGGGCCCAACCACGATGTCGATCATCGATGACCGCCGCTGTGCTTCGGTACCCTCGGCCTGGGCAACGCAACCGGCCAGCGCGATCAGCGGCCTGCTGCCGTCGTCGCGGCGCAGCCGGCCGACATCCGAATAAGCCTTCTGGGCCGCTTTTTCGCGAATGTGGCAGGTGTTGAGCACGACCAGGTCGGCGTCCTCGCCGGGCGCGGCTTCGCTCAGGCCCTGTTGGCCCAGCATCTCCGCCATGCGCTCGCCGTCGTAGACGTTCATCTGGCAGCCGAAGTTTTTGATCTTGAAGCTCTTGGGGGTCATTCGCTTTCGCCTATAGGCGAGTGCGCGGGCGACTTGAAGCCAAGCGCTTCACCAATTGCCTGCCGGGCGTCGAGCGCGAGTTGCTTGCGGTCCCCCGAACGGGCGATCGGTGCCAGCAGCCGGACCACCACCGGCAGGGTCCCGCGGCGGCCAAGCAGGCGCAAGACGTTGGCTTTTCCCGGCTCATCGTCGAACCAGCCGACTTCCGCCGCCGCCGCGCCATAGTCGAGCGCCACGGGCCTGACGGCGACCTGGGTGCCGGCAAAGTTCACCGCTTCCAGCAGAGTCGAGCGAAATGGCAGCAGTCTGGTGCCCGGGCCCGTCGTTCCTTCGGGGAACAGCGATAGCGGCGCGCTTCGCCCAATCGCTCCGGCGATCGCCCGCGCCTGGTCGCGAACGCCCCGCAAGTCGCGGCGATTGACGTAAACCGTCGCGTTCTGGTCGGCGAGCCAGTGGACGAAGCCATGGCCCAGCTGATCCTTCGACACAAAGGCACAGCCGGTCGCTCCGCCAAGCACCAGGATGTCGAGCCAGCTGACATGGTTGGACAGCAGCAAGGTGTGCTGCTTGGCCGGCGCGCCGTCGACGCGCACTCGGGCGCCGATGATCCAGGCGGCCGAGCCAAGAAAGCGCCGCGGCCATGCCGAGTGGCGAAACAGCAGCTTGGCCAGCAGATGGAGCGGAAAACAGGCGGCGAACAGCAGCGCCAGAGCGGCGATTCGTGCCGCCGCTCGCATCGACACCTTAGCGGTCGCGCTCGCGGTCGACGGCGACGCCGTACAGCTCCATGCGATGATCGACGAGGCGGAAGCCGAGCTTCTCGGCGATCCGCTTCTGCAGCGCCTCCAGCTCATCGTCGACAAATTCGACGACCTTGCCGGTTTCGACATCGATCAGATGGTCGTGATGCGTTTCCGACACGGCTTCGAAGCGCGACCGGCCGTCGCCGAACTCGTGCCGTTCAAGGATTCCGGCCTCTTCGAACAGCCGGACGGTGCGGTACACCGTCGCGATCGAAATGTTGGGATCGATCGCCGCGGCGCGGGTGTGAAGCGTCTCCACGTCGGGATGGTCGTCGCTGTCGCCGAGCACCCGTGCAATCGTCCTGCGCTGCTCGGTGATGCGCAGGCCCTTGTCCTGGCACAATTGCTCGATGTCGATGGTGCGATGCATCGCCCAAAGCTAGTGAGCCGAGCCGCCAAGCGCAATCTGCGCCGCGCCGGCGGCCCGCCAAAACCGGCCGTTCCGTCCGGCTTATTTTTTGCGCTTGCCCCGCCGCGTGCCGAGCCCGATCGACTTGGCCAGAGTTCGGCGCTGTTCGGCATAATTCGGCGCAACCATCGGATAGTCGGCTGAAAGTCCCCATTTCTGGCGATACTGATCAGGCGTCAGCTCATAATGAGTCATCAGATGCCGCTTCAGCATCTTGAGCTTCTTTCCGTCTTCCAGGCAGACGATATAGTCGGGCTTCACTGACGAGCGAATGGAAACCTTGGGTTCCGGCCGCGGTTCAGGGGCCGCGGAACGCGTGACAATGGCGGCAAGCGCCGAATGCACGTTCTGAATCAGCGTCGGCAAGTCATTCACTGCGACGCTGTTGTTGCTGACATGCGCGGCGACAATGTCCGCGGTAAGCGTCAGCAGCGTATCTTCGGAGCCTTCATTGTCGGCCATGATGTGTTTTCCGATCCCGAGCAGAGTGTTGCACAGTCCTTGCTGCACGAGCGCTGCCTAGGATCAGATCCCCAATCGGGCAACTGTCCAGCACGTCGCGACAAAGGCCGATGCCTACAGCGTCCGGGCGAGCGTGATGGCGTCGAAACTCTGCCCGTCGGTCCCGCGATAATAGTTCTGGCGGCGCCCGACCGGTGCAAATCCGGCCGAATGATACATGCCCATGGCGGGGTTGCCGTCACGCACTTCCAGATGAACCCGGGCCACCGGGCGCGCTTGCGCATCGTCGAAAAACTGGTCGAGCAGCTGGCGCCCGACGCCCTGCCGATGGCGATCGGGCCGAACCGCGATCAGCAGCAGCTCGGCTTCGTCGGCGACCGTCCGGCTCAACGCAAAGCCGATGGCGTCCGCGCCATCCCAGGCCAGCGTCAGGATTACTCCAGCCATTGGCAAAATCCCGCTCAATTGGGATCGCGTCCAGGCCTCGCCGAATCGATTCCCGAAGGCCGAGTCCATGACCGTCATCACCGCGTCGAGGTGCGATGACGAGCCGCGTTCGATTCGCGCCGAGGGATGAAGCGCGGGCGTGGCCATCACGCCGCCACTTTGGGCCGCGCGTCGGGGGCGCGGGCGTAGACCGGGCTTGGCGCCAGCGTTCGCGATGGCTCGGGCAGGCGCAACGCATCGGCGGCTGCGGGAAAACCGTCGCGCGCTTCGCCCCAGCCGCGTTCCGCGACCAGCTGGCCGGCGCCCGACCCAATTACGAGCTTGGCGGTCACTGCGGCCGCGGCCGCGGCCGGGACCAGGCTGAGCAGCTTCGACGCCGGGGCCGCCGTCATGGCGTCGAATTGCTGGACGAACAGCTCGCCATGGCCGCCGATGATGGCGGCGGCGACTTCGCCTTCCTGGCGAACGCTTGCCGCCAGCAGAGCAAGCGAGGACATGCCGGCAATTTCCGCGCTCCAGCCGATGGCAAGGCCATGGGCGGCGGCGATTCCGACCCGAATTCCGGTGAAGCTGCCCGGACCGACTCCAACCAGGATGCGGTTGGCGACGCGGCCCTCCAGAAGCTCTTCAATCAAGGGTACCAAGCGCTCGCTGTGGCCGCGGCCGATGACTTCGTCGCGCCGCGCAAGCAGAGTGCCGGCGGCGTCGAACAAAGCGGCGCTACAGGCTGCACTGGACGTGTCGAGGGCCAGAAGCATGGCGGATGATGGTCACAAGCAGTCGGGCCCGGCAAGGCTCAATTCACACCGCTTCGACCGACTCCACTTCGGGCACATAATGGCGGATTAGCCCTTCGATGCCGCGCTTCAGTGTGACCGCGGACGAGGGGCAGCCCGAACAGGCGCCCTGCATTGCCAGGTACAAATGCCCGTCCTTGTAGCCGCGATAGACGATATCTCCGCCGTCCTGCGCCACTGCCGGGCGGACCCGAGTTTCGATGAGTTCCTTGATCTGGTCGATAATGTCGGCGTCGGCCGGGTCTTCATCGAAATCGGGGGCGACTTCGATGCCGGCGGCAGTACCCGCCGCGAACAACGGCGCGTTGCTGACGAAATGGTCGAGCAGCGTTTCCAGCACCAGCGGTTCAAGGTCAGTCCACGACACCCCCGGCGCCGCGGTCACGGAGACGAAGTCGCGGCCATAGAACACGCCTTCGACCAGGCCGCTGTCGAACAGCGCAGCGGCCAGCGGCGAGGATTGGGCGCTGTCGGCTTCGGCAAAGTCGCGCGTTCCCGCTTCCATCACCGTCTGGCCGGGAAGAAACTTGCGAGTCGCCGGATTGGGCGTCTGTTCGGTATGGATCAGCATGGCTGCGATGTGGCCCCGTGGCCGGTTGCAATCAAGGACTAAACGGCGGCGCTCCGGCCAGCACCCAGCGGCTGATCCCGATCGCGATGACCAGGCAGACGATCGCCAGCCACCATTTTGCCGGGCGCATCGGCGCGGTGCCAGGCTCCTCCGCCGTCTTGCCGGTGATCATCGGCGCGATCAGTTTTTTGCCCCGCCAGCGAAAGAACAGGATCGCCGCGACATGCAGCGCGATGAATGCCAGCAGCACGTAGAACCAGATCTCGTGAAGGTTTCTCGCCGCGTCGGACGTATCGATGCTTACCAGCCGCGACAGCGGCCCGGTCATCACCCCGTCCTCATCCTCGGCAACCAGGCCCAGCCCGACCTGCACCGCGGTCGCGCCGAGCAATGCGACCACGCTCAACGCCCCCAGCGGGCTGTGGCCGATCCCGCGCCAGTCGCCGCCCAGATAGCGCCGGATCGCCGTCGGCCCGCGAATGAAGCTGGAAAAGCGCGCGGTCGAGCTGCCGACGACGCCCCACAGCAGGCGGAACAGCAACAATGTCAGGATCGCGATCCCCGACCAGATGTGCCAGTCGCCGTGGTGGTATTCGATCGACCACCAGCTGAACGCGATCAGGCCGGCAAGCACCCAGTGGAACAGCCGGATCGGAAGGTCCCACACCGCCTGCTTGGGCGGCGAGCCGGTCAGTGGTGCATCTCCGACCGATATTTGTCGTGGCACGATTTGCAAGTTCCGCCGAGGTCGGTGAAGCGGGCGTGGATCGCGTCCAGATTGCCGCTTCTGGCAGCGGCGTCGAACGCCTGCGAACCGCGCTGGAAGGTGGCCAGCTTTGCCGCGAAATCCTTCGGATCCTGCCAGATTTCAGGCTTGGCGCCGGTCTTCCCGACTTCTGGCCCGGTGCCTGCGGGAAACCAGCCGCCCGACTTGGCGGCAAGGCCGGCAATCTTGGCAGCCGCCGCGCGCACTGCGGCGAGATCGGGTGCGCTTGCGCCCAGTTCTCGTCGCAATTGTTTGTTGGCCTTGCCGATCGCTTCCATGCCTTCGTGCCGCTCATGCATGATCGCCGCCGCTTTGGCGCCACTGACGGGCGCAGCAGCAACCGCGGCGGACGCGGCGACATTGGCTGCGCCATTGGCTGCCGAGTTGCTCGCCTGGCTCGGCCGCGAACTGCCGCAGGCGATCAGGACGCTGGTCGCGGCAATCATCAGTGCAAAGCGGCGCATGTTCACTCCTTTGGTGCAATCCAGCTGTCGTCGATCATCTTGATAATTCCCGAAAAGTCTTTCGAGCCCCCACCGCGGTCAACAAACCGTCCGTACAATTCCTCGGCTTCGGCGCCCATCGGCGTATAGGCGCCGGCCTGCTGGGCAGCTTCCGCGGCGAGTTTAAGATCCTTGAGCATCAGCGCCGCCGCGAAGCCCCCTTCATAATCGCGGTCGGCGGGCGTTTCCGGCCCGACTCCCGCAACCGGGGCATAGCTCGTCATCGACCAGCTTTGGCCTGAAGCGTTCGATGCAATGTCGAAGAACACTTGCGGGTCGAGACCAAGCTTTTGCGCCAGCACGAACGCCTCGCAGGTCGCGATCATCGTCGCGCCCAGGATCATGTTGTTGCAAATCTTGGCGGCCTGGCCCGCTCCAGCGTCACCGGCGTGGATCACCGCCTTGGCCATCGGATCGAGGAACGGCTTAGCGCGGGCAAAGGCTGCGTCGGACCCGCCGACCATGAACGCCAGGGTGCCGCCCGCCGCTGCGGCAATTCCGCCGGAGACCGGGGCATCGACCATTGCATAGGCGTGCGCGCCCGCCTCCTCGGCAACGGTGCGCGCGCTTCCGACATCGATCGTCGAACAATCGATCAGCAGCGCGCTTGCTGGCGCCTTGCCGAACACCTGGTCGCGATAGACGCCAAGCACGTGCTTGGCCGCTGGAAGCATGGTGATGACGACTTCGGCATCGGCGCAGGCATTCTCCGCGGAGGGAGCAGCCGTGCAGCCCGCAGATGCAGCCGCGTCGAGCGCTTGCTGGCTCAGGTCGAAGGCGCGGACGTCATGGCCCGCCTTGACCAGGTTCGGCGCCATTCCACCGCCCATGTGGCCAAGCCCGATGAATGCGATCCGTGCCATTTTATCGTCCCGTCCACTTGCCTGGGCGTTTGTCGACGAAGGCGGCCATGCCTTCCTTCTGGTCCTCGGTTCCGAACAGGCCGTGGAACAGCCGCCGTTCGAAGCGGATACCCTGGCCGAGCGGGATTTCGAACGCGGCGTTGACCATTTCCTTGGCCGCGATTGCCGCCAGCGGCGGCATTGCCGCGATTGCCTCGGCGGTCTTCATCGCTTCGTCGATCAATTCTGCCGCCGGCACGACCTTGGCGACCAGGCCGGACGCTTCCGCTTCGGCGGCGTCCATCATTCGCCCGGTCAGGCACATTTCCATCGCCTTGGCCTTGCCGATCGCCCACGTCAGCCGCTGCGACCCGCCCATTCCGGGGGTGACGCCAAGCTTGATTTCCGGCTGGCCGAACTTCGCGCTGTCGGCGGCGATGATGAAATCGGCCATCATCGCGACTTCGCACCCGCCGCCGAGCGCATATCCGGCAACCGCGGCAATCCACGGCTTGCGCGTTGCGGTGACCTTCTCCCAGCCGGCGAAGAAGTCGCCCGAATACATTTCGGCAAAGCCCTGGCTCTGCATTTCCTTGATGTCGGCACCGGCCGCGAACGCCTTTTCGGATCCCGTCAGCAACAGGCAGCGCTGGCTATCGTCGGCGTCGTACGCTGCGAACGCGTCGATCAGATCGTTCAGAACCTGGCCGTTAAGGGCGTTGAGCGCTTGCGGCCGGTTGAGCGTCACCAGCGTTACCGCGCCGCGCCGTTCGACGAGGATGGTCTCGAATTCGGTCATTTTTCTCCGGTCTCCGGAAAGGGCGTCCATTGCTCGGTGCCCGGCAACGGCTCGAACAGCACGTCGAGCATTTCGTCGGTCACCTCTTCGGGCGTCGCGGGATCCCATTTGGGCTCATTGTGCTTGGCGATCAGCAAGGCATGAACGCCTTCGCGGAAGTCGTGGGTCCGCACTACCCGGCTGGCCAAGGCATATTCGGCGCGCATTTCTTCGGCGAAGCTCGACCGCTCGGCGCCCTGTGCCAGCAGGCGCAGCGACACCTTGCACGAAAGCGGGCTTTTGGTGCTCAGCGTCGCCAGCTCGCTCTTCGCCCACTCGCTGTCCTCGGCGTCCAGCGCGGCAAGCACTTCCTCCAGCTGGTCGGATGCGAACAACCGCGTGATCGCGGCGAGGTTTGCTTCAATCTTTGAATCGGGCGCCTTTACCGCGGCTGCCCCAAGCGCGCCTTGAAGCCGTGCCGGGGTCTTGACGATGCGTTCGATCAAATCGGCCAGGCCCCCCTGCTCGACGAAATGCGTCGCCAGCTGCAAATAATGGCAATCGCCACCGTCCAGCCGGGCTCCGGTCAGCGCCATATACTGGCCGACGCGTCCGGGCAGGCGCGGCAGGTACCAGCCACCGCCCACATCGGGGAACAGGCCGATGCTCGTCTCGGGCATCGCCAGCCGCGTGTTCTCGGTGGCGATCCGGTAGTCGCACGGAAGGGAGATGCCGACGCCCCCGCCCATGGTGATTCCGTCCATGATCGCGACCGTGGGCTTGGGATAAGTAAACAGCAGGTGGTTCAGCCGGTATTCGGCCATGAAGAAGCGTTTGGCGTCGCTGCCGTCCTCCGACCCGCTGCGGGCCAGCATCACGACGTCGCCGCCGGCGCAGAAACCGCGGCCTTCGGAATGGTCGATCACCACCGCTTCGACATTGTCGTCGGCCAGCCATTTGAGCAGCGCGGCGCTGATCGCTTCGCACATCGCCGTGGTCAGCGCGTGGATCGCCTTGGGCCGGTTAAGCCGGATTCGGCCGACCCCGCCGTCGACCGAGGTCGTGACATCGTCGATCACCGCGTCAATCACTGTCGAAGCAGGTCGCGGCTGACGATGACCCGCATGATCTGGTTGGTGCCTTCCAGAATCGAATGGACCCGCAGGTCGCGCCAGAAGCGCTCGATCGGATAGTCCTGAAGGTAACCGTAGCCGCCGTGCAACTGGAGTGCGCGGTCGACCACCGACGATCCGGTGTCCGTCGCCAGCCGCTTGGCCATCGCCGCGAATCGCGTCTTGTCGGGCGCGTTGGCGGTGACCTTGGCCGCCGCGACGTAGAGCAGGTAGCGCGCAGCCTGAAGCTCGGTTTCCATGTCGGCGAGGGTGAACTGAGTCGCCTGGAAATCGGCAATCGCGGTTCCGAATTGCTTGCGGCCCTTGGTATAATTGACCGCTTCGTCGAGGCAGCGCTGAGCGCCACCGAGCGAGCAGGCGCCAATGTTCACCCGCCCGCCGTCCAGCCCCATCATTGCGATCCGGAAGCCTTCGCCCTCGGCCCCGACGCGGTTGGCGGCGGGCACCCGGACCTCATCGAAATTGACCTGCGCCGTCGGTTGCGAATGCCAGCCGAGCTTCTTTTCCTGCGCGCCGAAGCTGACGCCCTTCATGTCCTTGTCGATTACCAGGCAGGTAATGCCCTTGGGCCCTTCTTCGCCGGTGCGGACCATGGTCACGTAAACTTCGTTCTCGCCACCGCCCGAGATGAAGGCTTTGGACCCGCTGACGACATAATGGTCGCCGTCCAGCACGGCCTTGGTCGTGAGCGCCGCGGCGTCCGATCCAGACGAGGGCTCGGTCAGGCAATAGCTGCCGATCCGCTCCATCGTGATCATCGACGGGAGATACTTCTGCTTGACCTCGGCCGAGCCGAAGCGGTCGATCATCCAGCTTGCCATATTGTGGATTGAAATGAACGCGCTGGTCGATGGGCAGCCATAGGCCATGGCTTCCATGATCAGCGCCGCTTCAAGCCGGCCAAGGCCGATTCCACCGCTTTCTTCGGAGACATAGATGGCGCCAAAGCCAAGTTCGGCCGCCTCGCGCACCGTGTCGCGGGGGAAAATATGCTTTTCGTCCCACTCGGCGGCAAAGGGCGTGATTGCGTCGGCGGTGAATTTGGCCGCCATTTCCTGGATCTGGAGCTGGTCGTCGGTAAGCTCGAACTGGTGCATGCGCCGGCGCTCTAGGACGCCCTCGTTACCGCAGCAAGAGCGCGCCGCCGTCAGGCGGTGGCGGGTTCCTGAAGCAATCCTTCGAAGCTCAGCACCTGGCGGACTGCGGGGCGCTCCATCATTCGTGCCCGGAACGCGCGAATGTTGGGCAGCTGGTCGAGGCCGATCATGTTGTCGGCCCAGCCCGCCATCACGAACAGATAGGGGTCGGCGATGGACAGGGCATCGCCGCACAGGAACGGGCCCTCGCCCAGTTCCCCGTCGATGTAAGCCAGTTTCTTGGCCACGGTGTCGCGGAACAGGGCCTTGGTGTCCTCGCTCGCGGCCGGGTTGAACAAGGGTGAAAAGCTCTTGTGCACTTCGGTCGTGATGTAATTGACCCATTCGAGCACTCGGTAACGGCGGAAACTGCCAAGTCCCGGAAGGGCGTCGTCGTTGGCGGAGCGATCGCCGAGATACTGCAGGATTACGGCATTTTCGGTGAGCACGTCGCCGCTATCCATTTCCAGCGCGGGCACCGACCCCTTGGGGTTGATATCGAGATAGGACCTGCCGTCCTCGAGCAGCTTGTTCCGCAGGTCGACCCGGCTCGAATCGTGATTGAGGCCAAGCTCGTGAAGCAGGATGTGCGGCGCCTGGGAACAGGCGCCGGGCGAGTAATAAAGCTTCATTTCGGGTTCCTAAAACCTAGTCGGCGTTGGCCGCATCGTTGAGGTCGTTGACGTCGGGATCGTCGCTTCCGTTGGCCAGCTCGTCGGCCGGCGTCCCGCTGCTTTCGTCGGCCGGCAATGTCTCGATTTCGGCATTGGCGATGGTGCCGTTGTCGACGAAGATATTCTGGTCGTTGGCCGGCTGCTTTTTGTTGCACCCGGCAAGCGTCAACCCGGCAATGGCGGCGATCAGCACCTTCGATTGATAAGCCAAAACTCTCTCCCGTGCAGTTGCTGATGAGGGTGTAGCGCATTGCGGCCGACTTCCAAAAACACGGGGGCGGACGCGCCCCGGTTGTTAGTGGCAGTTCAGGACGCGGAGGCTTACCCCATCGTGGGGATCACGAACGCATTCTCGCCGGCCACGCTGCCGTCCGGCCAGCGCTGCGTGACAACCTTGTTCTTGGTCCAGAAGCGCAGGCCTTCCTGGCCGTATTGGCCAATGTCGCCGAAACCGGACCGCTTCCAGCCGCCGAAGCTGTGATAGGACACCGGCACCGGGATCGGCACGTTCACTCCGACCATTCCGACATTGACCCGGGCGGTGAATTCCCGCGCGGCGTGGCCGTTGCGGGTGAAGATCGCGACGCCGTTGCCATATTCATGCTCGGACGGAAGCCGCACCGCTTCATCGAAATCACGCGCGCGAACCATCTGCAGCACGGGCCCAAAAATCTCTTCGCGGTACGACCGGAAGCTCGGCTTCACATGGTCGAAAAAGGTCGGGCCGACGAAGAACCCGTCCTCATGGCCCTGCAGCTTGAAGCCGCGGCCATCGACGACCAGTTCACCGCCTTCGTCGACGCACATCTGAATATAATGTTCGATGCGTTCCTTGTGCGCCTTGCTGACCACCGGGCCGTAATGGGCTTCGGGGTCGGTCGACACGCCCACGCGCAACGATTCGATCGCCGGGATCAGCTTGTCGCGCAGGCGGTCGGCGGTGTCCTCGCCGACTGGAACGACCACTGGCAGGGCCATGCAGCGCTCACCGGCCGATCCGAAGGCCGCGCCGGCAAGGTCGTTGACGACCTGGTCGAGGTCGGCGTCGGGCATTACGATGCCGTGGTTCTTGGCGCCGCCGAAAGCTTGCACCCGCTTCCCGTTCGCGGTGCCGCGTGAGTAAATATATTGCGCGATATCGCTGCTTCCGACGAAGCTGACGGCGGCAATGTCCGGGTGGTCGAGAATCGCGTCGACCATTTCCTTGTCGCCGTGAACGACGTTGAGGATGCCGTCGGGAAGCCCGGCTTCGGTCATCAGCTCCGCCAGCCGGACGGGAACGCTGGGGTCGCGCTCGGACGGCTTGAGGATGAAGGCGTTGCCGCACGCAATCGCCATTCCGAACATCCACATCGGGATCATCGCGGGGAAATTGAACGGCGTGATCCCGGCCCCGATGCCAAGTGGCTGGCGCATCGAATAGACGTCGATCCCGGGCCCGGCGCCAACGGTATATTCGCCTTTAAGCGCCTGCGGGATGCCGCAGACATATTCGATCACTTCGAGGCCGCGCTGAACGTCGCCACGCGAATCCGCGACGACTTTGCCATGCTCGCTCGACAGCAGCTCGGCAAGCTCGTCCATATGCGCTTCAACCAGTTCCTTATACTTGAACATCACGCGTGCGCGCCGCTGCGGATTGGTTGCCGCCCACGCCGGCTGGGCCGCGCGCGCGGCATCCATCGCGCGGTCGAGGTCGGCGGGCGTGCCAAGCCGGACGCGGGCCTGCACCTCGCCCCGATTGGGGTCGAACACCTCGCCGTGCCGATCG
>JBDSGQ010000047.1:0-8603 GCA_039918915.1 Sphingomicrobium sp. | reverse complement strand
TTCTACCGTATCCGCCGCCTGCCGCCCTACGTCTTTGCCGAGGTCAATGCGATGAAGGCCGCAGCCCGGGCGCGCGGCGAAGACGTGGTCGACCTCGGCATGGGCAATCCCGATGGCGCCCCGCCCCGGCATGTCATCGACAAATTGTGCGAAGTCGCGGCCAAGCCCACTGCCCACCGCTATTCGGCCAGCCGCGGCATTCCCGGGCTGCGCAAGGCGCAAGCCGGCTATTACCAGCGCCGCTTCGGCGTGACCGTCGACCCCGACCGCGAAGTGATCGTCACGCTCGGCTCGAAAGAAGGCCTCGCCAACCTTGCCCAGGCGATCACCGCGCCGGGCGACACCGTGCTTGCGCCCAATCCGTCCTACCCGATCCACACTTTCGGCTTCATCATTGCCGGGGCCGCGATCCGCTCGATCCCCGCGGCTCCGGGCGAGGACTTCTTTCGCCGGCTCGACATGGCGATGCGCTACACCGTCCCCCGGCCCAAGGTGCTGGTCGTCGGCTATCCGTCCAATCCCACCGCCTACGTCGCCGATCTGCCGTTCTACGAGCGCCTCGTCGCCTTCGCCCGCGAACATGATTTGATCGTCATTTCCGACCTCGCTTATGCCGAGATCTACTTTGGCGACGAACCGACGCCGTCGATCCTCCAGGTTGACGGCGCGAAAGAGGTCGCGGTCGAATTCACCTCGCTGTCCAAGACCTATTCGATGGCCGGCTGGCGGATGGGATTCGCGGTCGGCAACGCGCGCCTGATCGACGCTCTCGCCAGGGTCAAATCCTATCTCGATTACGGGGCGTTCACGCCGATCCAGGCCGCTGCCTGCGCCGCGCTAAATGGCCCGCAGGACATCGTCGCCGCTAACCGCGCGCTGTACAAGAAACGCCGCGACGTACTGGTCGACAGCTTCGGCCGCGCCGGCTGGCCAATTCCCGTGCCCGCGGCATCGATGTTCGCCTGGGCCCCAATCCCCGAACGCTTCCGCGAACTCGGCTCGATGGAATTTTCGAAGAAGCTCCTGACCGAAGCGCATGTCGCAGTCGCTCCGGGCGTCGGCTTCGGCGAGGAAGGCGAAGGCTTCGTGCGCATCGCGCTGGTCGAAAACGAACAGCGCCTCCGCCAGGCCGCGCGCGGCGTGAAGAAGATGCTGAGCGCTTGATCCAGCGTGCCAACCCCAATGTCCGCTTTCGACCCATTGCGGACACTAGGACCACTTCAAGTCCTGGCAGGGGGCGGCCAGCCTTTCAGCCGGACCGCCCGTCGCCCTTACTGCCGGTCCGCGGTGTATTTCATCGTCGACCCAGCCAGTTTGTCCTCGCTCACAACAGCCAGCTTGCCGTCGGCGCCGACGTTGAACGTGGCAACTGCAATAGTCTTGCCGCCGCGCTTGTCGGTTTCCTGATAGCTGTTGTCGGCAAGCTTCTTCACCGACGCGGTTGTGCCGCCGACGTCGCCCTTGATTGGCACGTCGCTGCCGTCGAGCTTGGCGTCGTAGCTCTGTCCCGCGGGGCTGCTCATGTGAAGTGTGTCGCCATCGAGCTTGTAGGTGACGGTGAGTCCCTCGTCCGACACATTGTTATACTTGTCTAACTTCCACGATCCGGAGATCGCGTGGGCGCCGGCCGGAGCAGGCCCGACGCGCGTTTCGGTATAATCGCCGGTCACGGGCTTCGCGTTTGGGGTCGAGCTGTCGGTGAAGCTCACTGTCAACGTCTTGCCGTCGTCCGAAACAGAATATTTGGTTTGCCCCATCTCACGTCCACCCTTTTGGCTGGTGCGGGTGACGTTGTGATCGTTATCGACCTTGATCGAAATCTGATCGGCGTAGGGCCGGCCGGTCACGGCATGGAACTTGCCGTCTGCGGCCAGGCTGAGCGGCGGCGTGCATGTGGTGCAGGAGAATTGGCCGGCGTTAAGCAGCAGCTGATCGGGTTTTTGATCCAGCTGCACGCTTGCAAGGTCCGCTTTCCACGTGCCGTCGATGCCGACCGCAGATCCGCTCGCCGAATTATCGCTTGTCATGGATTGTTTGCACGCGGACAGCGTTAGCAGCGACGTAGCGGCCAGCGCCGCGATGATCGTCAATCGCATTGGATACACCCCTCATTCCTGCACGCCCCGTCACAATTGGCGGGGTCGTGGACTGGAGGAGCCGGCAGCGTCCATGGCGCCGGTGTCCAGCAGCTCGAACTAATCACCCAACCCAATAATAAGGCAACCGGAATCGCTAAACTCGAAATTATCGAGAACGGGGGAGGCCTCCTGTCTCCTGTCACCGGCGCGGGGTTGAGCAGCGCCACGGGCGCGCGCAATGTCGTATTCCGTGAGTTCCAGACATTAGCCCGATGTCGGCTGTCCACCCATGGCGGACATTCGGCTTGGCTTCATTTCCGACTCCATGGTGGACATAAGCCAACATCGGTTACGTGCAGCGCGGTTGCGCCTGCTCGACGCTTGTTTATCACCTGCCTATGTTGGAAACGAACCTTGAACTACTCGCGTTGATCGCAGGACTAGCGTGCTTCGCGGGATTTCTGGTTTTGGACCGTCTGGTGGACCGCGGGGTTACTCAGGCCTTCGATAAACGCTGGATCAAGACTTTGCGCTTTCCGTCGGGGGCGCCGCGAATGGGGATGGCGTGGGCCCCGGTGATGCTCGGCATCACTCAACTCGGCGGGCCGGTACTGCGCTACAGTATTGCACTGCCTGCGGCTCTTTTGATTTATCTGTCAGGTTACCCAAAGACCGCGATATGGTTGGTCATGGCGTTGGGCAGCGGATGGATTGTGGACGGGCTATTGAAACATATGTTCCGTCGCCAGCGTCCGACCATCGTTCCGCACCTCGCGCGTGCCGGGGGGCCGAGCTTCCCAAGCGGGCACACGTTGAACGCCGCATTGGTCTATTCCGCATTGGCGATGGCGTGGGCTCCAATGTTGAGCGCAGCGGGTATCGGCGCGGCGC
Organism: Sphingomicrobium sp.; assembly: GCA_039918915.1. Lineage (GTDB taxonomy): Bacteria > Pseudomonadota > Alphaproteobacteria > Sphingomonadales > Sphingomonadaceae > Sphingomicrobium. The sequence continues at coordinate 5,634 of JBDSGQ010000047.1, read as the reverse complement.
TGACTGTCGCAGCGTTGATTTCATTTGCGGTCGCATTCAGCCGTGTGTGGTTGGGCGTCCATTGGCCCACTGACGTTACCGCGGGATGGCTGGCGGGGACGGGTTGGTGGTTGACCGCTTTCGCACTCGGCGGGCGACTGTTGGGGGGATAGACCCGTTCGACCGACTGTGCGCCGCGGCGATGGAACTATCGCCTCCCGGCGTTTAAATTCGAACTTCGAACGACCGAATTTGAATCATGGAGTTGGGCGTGGCATTTCAAACCCGTCGAATGATCGCAATGTCGGCTTGCCACCCATTGCGGACATTAGAACCGCGTTGACACGCCCGCGTAGACTTCAACCTTCGGCGTCGCGTCATTCAGCCCGGCGTCGACGCCACCATCGATCTGAACATTATTGCTGACCAAATAGGTGACCGAGCCCTCGACGCCGGTCTGTCTGCCGGTGCCGGCGGGGTCCCAGTCCCAATCCCGCCACAGCTCGGCGCCCAAGCCCAGCCGAGGCGTCGCCGCCCACCCGAGACCGATAACCTCCGTCATGCCCGCATGATGGCCGCCACCGTCGCCGTCCGCGCGCCAGTCGAGTTCCGGCGAAAGCGCCAGGCTGAACGGCCCCTTCCCCAGCGTGAAGTTGATCGGAACCGTCAGCCCCGCCTCGACCTTGCCGCTGCCAAGACCGTGCCCGGCCGTCGGCAAGCTCACGAACGGATCGAGCGCGACCTGGACCGGCGCGTCGCTCGACGTCAGCGCATATTTGACCCGCACCACCAGGTCGCCAAACCCGCTGACCGTGTTGACGCCGAACGGATCGCGCGTCCGCTCCGACTGGAACGGCGCCACTCCAAGCTCGATGTCCGAGCGATCGCTGATGCCGTAGCGGATCAACGATTGACCGAGCGACACCGAATCCGAACGCACGCCATCCGAACGGTCCAGCGTCCAGTCGATCAGCCCGGTCTCGATCTGCCACATCCCCGCGGGCACGGTGCACGTGCCCGTCCCCTTGCCCGGCCGGTCGGCGCAGATCGGATCGTCGGCGGCGGCGGCCGGAGCAGCGACGAACAGCGCGGCCGTTCCAATCATTAGCATGACCGCCGTCCGGATCTCGCGCATGTCTAGCCGCGCTTGGTGGCGACGTTCAGCGCAACCGCTTCGCGCACCAGGGCGATGAACGCGGCGGCGTCGATCGCGTCGCCTTCGCGGATGTCGATCGCGCGCCGCGTGCCGGCATCCAGGCTGGCGTTGAACAGGGCCGTGGGATCGTCGAGCGAAGCGCCGCGAGCGAAGGTCAGCTTGACGTATTCCTTGTACGTCTCGCCGGTGCACAGAATGCCGTCATGTTCCCACACCGGGACGCCCGCTGGGTTCGACGGCTTGCGCCATTTAACCTGTTCGACGACGTCGGGATCGGCGGTTCGGATCAAGTCCCGGACGCGCGCCAGCGCAGCGCCCCGCCAGCCGCCGATCTGCGCGATCTTGCGGTCGATCAGAACTTCCGGAGAATCATGTTCGTCGGGCATTGATCGCATCTAGCCGCCGGCGCCTGGAGGCGGAACCCGAAAGCCCGGCCAAACCGTGTTTGCAGCGCACCACATCCACAGATTTATGTTCAATATGCATTTATCGTCTTGCGTCTGAATCCGGATCAGGCACAATAGGTAGTAGCGCGAGGGGGGAACACTTCAATAGCTAGTGTCCGGCGCCGGAATACCTATATTCCGGTGATGGGATCTTTCGTCCCCGCTTTCCACAGCGGGCGCCGGGCGAAATTGCCCCGCTCGGGTGAATAATAGGCTAGGATGCCGCCATGGCTCCGAGTCGAACATTTGAGGAACAAGCAGTCCTTGACCGGGCTGATGCAGGACGGGGAAGCACGATGGACTTTTTGAGCAGCTCAGACGTCGCGAGCGATGACGTTGCGACCGCCGCCACCGGCAGTAAGGCGGTGCATGCGCCGGCGTTCGACGTCGTTACCGATAATGCGCGCGACGCGCTTTTGACCGAGTTCGGCAAGGACACGCTGCGCGACCGTTATCTGCTCCCCGGCGAAAGCTATCAGGACCTGTTTGCGCGGGTCGCGGCGGCTTATGCCGACGACCAGGAACATGCCCAGCGCGTGTACGATTATATCTCGCGGCTGTGGTTCATGCCGGCGACCCCCGTATTGTCCAACGGCGGCACTGGCCGCGGGCTTCCGATCAGCTGTTATTTGAACAGCGTTTCGGACAGTCTCGAAGGCATTGTCGGCACGTGGAACGAGAATGTCTGGCTGGCGAGCCGCGGCGGCGGCATCGGCACCTACTGGGGCCATGTGCGCGGCATTGGCGAGCCGGTCGGGCTCAATGGCAAGACCAGCGGCATCATCCCGTTCGTGCGCGTCATGGACAGCCTGACGCTGGCGATTTCGCAAGGTTCGCTGCGGCGCGGCTCGGCGGCGGTCTACCTCGACGTTTCGCACCCCGAGATCGAGGAGTTTCTCGAAATCCGCAAGCCGTCGGGCGACTTCAACCGCAAGGCGCTCAACCTTCACCACGGAGTGCTCGTCACCGACGAATTCATGCAAGCGGTCCGCGCCGGCGCCGAGTTCGTTTTGCGCTCGCCCCGCGACGGCTCGGAACGCGCCACGGTCGACGCCCGCTCGCTGTTCCAGAAGCTGGTCGAGACCCGCCTTGCGACGGGTGAACCGTACATCATCTTCATCGACCAGGTGAACCGGTCGATGCCCAAGCATCACCGCGATCTGGGGCTCAAGGTGTCGACCTCCAACCTGTGCTCGGAAATCACGTTGCCGACCGGCAAGGACCATCTTGGCGCCGACCGCACCGCGGTGTGCTGCCTGTCCAGCCTCAACCTCGAAACCTGGGACGAATGGAACGGCGACAAGCAGTTCATCGAGGACGTCATGCGCTTCCTCGACAATGTCCTGTCCGACTATATCGCCCGCGCCCCCGACGAAATGGCGCGCGCCAAATACAGTGCCGAGCGCGAACGTTCGGTCGGGCTTGGCGTGATGGGTTTCCACTCCTTCCTCCAGGCCCGCAACCTGCCGTTCGAAGGCGCCATGGCCAAGTCGTGGAACCTCAAGATCTTCAAGCATGTCCGCGCGCAGGTCGACGAGGCGTCGATGATGCTCGCCAAGGAACGCGGCCCCTGCCCCGACGCCGCCGACATGGGCGTGATGGAACGTTTTTCGTGCAAGATGGCGATTGCTCCGACGGCGTCGATCTCGATCATCACCGGCGGCACTTCGGCGTGCATCGAACCGATCCCGGCCAACATCTACACCCACAAGACGCTGTCGGGCAGCTTCTCGATCAAGAATCCGTATCTTGAACGACTGCTCAAGGACAAGGCCAAGGACAGCGCCAACGTGTGGAACTCGATCCTCGAAATGGGTGGCTCGGTCCAGCATCTCGACTTCCTCACGCAGGAAGAAAAGGACGTGTTCAAGACCAGCTTCGAAATCGACCAGCGCTGGCTGATCGAGCTTGCCGCCGACCGCACGCCGTTCATCGACCAGGCGCAATCGCTGAACCTGTTCATCCCCGCCGATGTCGACAAATGGGACTTGATGATGCTCCACTTCCGCGCGTGGGAGCTGGGCATCAAATCGCTCTATTATCTGCGGTCGAAGTCGGTGCAGCGCGCCGGGTTCGCGGGCGGGGTGGAAGCCGACAACACGCCCGACCTCAAGGAAATCCAGCTCGCTTCGACCACCGATTACGATGAATGCCTGGCATGCCAATAGCCGGCTACGTCCTCGTCGGCCTCGTCACCACGGTCCTTGCCATTGCCGGCGGGTCGTGGCGCCGTGAGCACCGCCGCGCCCAGCGCAAGGCGGGCAAGTGACATGCGGCTGAAGAAGTTCGCGAAGGGCGCGGGCGCAGTGGTGCTCACGCTGGTCGTCATCGACCTCGTCGCCAGCGCGGCCTCGGTCGCTATCGGCGCGGTACTGCTCAAGCGATGACCGGCGACCGCCTTCTCGAACTGGTCGCGGCCGTCGCGATCTTCGGCCTTGCCGTGTGGCTTTACCGCCGCCCCGCGCCAGCCGATGAGCGCTCCGGCGGCTATGGCAGCCAGGGCGCGGTGCTGTTGCTCGCGGTTGCCGCGATCATGACCATCCATTCGCTCGGCGGGCTCGAATATCGCCCAAGCACGGCCGAGATCAACCGGCTCAGCGGCCAGTGACCGGGTTCGTCGTCCTCGGCGTCATCGCCACTCTGGCCGGCGTCGTCCTGCTGGCCACGGCGATCCGCCACAATGGCGAGCAGCGGCCGCGCTACGCGGCAATGCTGATCGGCGGCATGATGCTGACCGCGTTTGGAATCGTCATCGCCGGCTTTGCCATCGCCTATCAGCGCGCGGCCCCGCTCGATCTCGGCCCGCGGGCGGCGCGATGATCGGGCTTCTGTTCATCGCCCTCATCGCGATTCCCGCGCTCGTCCTGCTGTGGCGCACGGTGGTGTCGAAACAGGGCTGGCCGGTGCGTATCGGCGCCGCGATCTGCGCGGCTTTGACCTTGGTCGGGGCGTTCACCATGCCGCGCTTCGCAGCTGGCGAAGGCGATGTCTTGCGCCTCGCCTCGATCCGCGAAGGCCTCGCCGTCCTCGCCGCCATCAGCGGCCCGATGTACCTGCTGTTCTGGTCGCGCAAGCACCGCGGCCGCGGCCGCAGCAAGACCATTTCGATCATTGCCGCGATCATCGGCCTGGTGCCGATCGCCGCAACCCTTGCCATCGCCCTGATCTACGCCGGAGGAAACTGATGCCCCTGCTCGAAGCCCGCAAGCAGTACAAACCGTTCGAATACCCGTGGGCGTTCGAATATTGGAAACGGCAGCAGCAGATCCACTGGATGCCCGAAGAAGTGCCGCTGGGCGAAGATTGCCGCGATTGGGCGCAGAAACTCACCGACCACGAACGCAATCTGCTGACCCAGATCTTCCGCTTCTTCACCCAGGCCGATGTCGAGGTGCAGGATTGCTACCACGAAAAATACGGCCGCATTTTCAAGCCGACCGAAGTCAAGATGATGCTCGCCGCTTTTTCCAACATGGAAACGGTCCACATCGCCGCTTACTCGCACCTGCTCGACACGATCGGCATGCCCGAAAGCGAATATGGCATGTTCCTTCAATATAAGGAGATGAAGGACAAGCACGATTATCTGCAGCAATTCGGCGTCGACGGTGATGAGGAAATCGCCAAGACGCTCGCCATGTTCGGCGGCTTCACCGAGGGGCTGCAGCTGTTCGCCAGTTTCGCGATGCTGATGAACTTCCCGCGCTTCAACAAGATGAAGGGCATGGGCCAGATCGTCAGCTGGTCGGTGCGCGACGAAAGCCTTCACTGCGAAGGCATCATCAAGCTGTTCCACGCCTTTTGCGCCGAACGTGATTGCTACACCCCCGCGGTCAAGAAAAGCATCCGCGAGATGTGCTACCACACCGTCGATCTGGAAGACGCGTTCATCGACCTCGCGTTCGAACAGGGCCCGGTCGAAGGCATGAGCGCCGACGATATCAAGATGTACATCCGCTACATCGCCGACTGGCGCCTGGGCCAGCTGCATCTGCCGCCGATTTACAAGGTCAAGGAACACCCGCTGCCGTGGCTCGCGCCGCTGCTCAACGG
>JBDSGQ010000046.1:0-20178 GCA_039918915.1 Sphingomicrobium sp. | reverse complement strand
CGGATACTTTCGTGACGGTCCAACCCCGCGCCGGCCTGCTTCTGATCTGGGAAAGCTGGCTCCGCCACGAAGTCCTCGCCGGAACCGGGCGCGGCGAGCGGCTCAGCATCAGCTTCAATTTTTCTTAAAGCGGCGATTCCGAAAGGAACTTCATCCCCGAATATTCCCACGACCACGGCGCTCCTGTGTCGCCCAGGATGGCATTGACCAGCTTTGGGAAGGCGGCCTCGGCGCGGACATCGTTGGACATGATCAGCGCGCACCGCTCGCCATCCTCCAGGCACACCAGCATGTTGCCCGTTGAATCGTTGTGCCCGCCCTTCATAAAGCCCGGGCCCTGCGGCCCACGGAATGTTACCACGCCGATCCCGGCCGCAAGACTGGCAACACGCTCACTCAGCGGGACCTCAGGCGCCAGGCTTGGGAATTGCTGGCGGGTCGTAATCGGCAGGCCCGGGCGGATCATCGCGCGATGGGCATCGGCCGACAGCCCCTGGCCGCTCGCAAGCGCCGCCGCGAACCGCGAAAAGTCGCTGATACTGGTATCAAGCGATCCCGCGGCGCGAACCCGGCTTCGCTCGTCGTGGGCTACGGCCTCACCTGCCGAAGTCCAGCCGTCGGCCAGGTTCCGGGCAAATTCTGGGTGCCACACCAGGCTGCTGTGGTTCATCGCCAGCGGTTTGAATACACGCCGCTCCAGCTCAGCTTGCAGATCCAGCCCCAGGCCTTTTTCAATGGCGAACTGAAGGAGCTCGATGCCTTCGCCCGAATAAGCAAAGCGGCTGCCCGGACGGAAGTGTATCCGCAGCTTGCCGTCGGGCTCAAGGAAGGCGAAGTTGGCAAATCCGGTCGAGTGATTAAGCGCCATTCGCGGCGTAATTTCGCGCCATCGCTCGTCGCCCGCCAAGTCGCCCCAATTTCCGTAAGCGTCGAGATTTCCGTAATCGGGCAAAGGCCTGGGGAGGTACCCCGCGATTGGCCGGTCGAGGCGCACTTTGGCTTCATCGACCAATTGCATGACGAAATAGGCGAACAGCGTCTTCGTCAACGACGCCCCGTACATCACCGTGTCCGTGGTCAACGGATCGCCCGCTTCATTGCGCGCGCCAAAGGCCTGAACCGATACGACTTTCCCGTGATCGATGACCGCCACCGCAAGCCCGCGCGCGCCGGTCGCGGCCATGGCGTCCGTCGCCGCCTGCGCGAAGCCGGCCTGGTCCGCGACTGCCGCCGTCGCAGTTCCCGAAGTCATCATTGCCGCTCCCGCAGCCAGCATCAGAATTATCGATCGCAGTTGCCGTCCCCGCCAAGCTGTCTGGCGTTCTTAGGCCGGATTGCCTAACGGGCGTCAATTCCAGCGACAAATCAGGAAAATCATGGGCTTCCGCTGCGGCATCGTCGGCCTGCCGAACGTCGGCAAATCGACTCTATTCAATGCTTTGACCGAAACTGCGGCAGCGCAGGCGGCCAATTACCCGTTCTGCACGATCGAACCGAACGTCGGCCGGGTCGCGGTACCGGACGAGCGGCTGGATAAGATCGCGGCGATTGCGAAATCCGCCCAGGTAATCGAAACCCAGATCGAATTCGTCGATATCGCCGGCCTGGTCCGCGGCGCCTCACAGGGCGAAGGTCTGGGCAACCAGTTCCTCGCTAACATCCGTGAAGTTGATGCCATCGTTCACGTGCTGCGCTGCTTCGAAGGCGGCGACGTGACTCACGTCGAAGGCCGCGTCGATCCCATCGCCGATGCCGACACTGTCGAAACCGAGCTGATGCTGGCCGACCTCGACAGCCTCGAACGGCGCGTGCCCAATCTCGTCAAGAAAGGGCAGCAGGGCGACAAGGAAGCTAAGATCGAAGCAAGCGTGCTTGGCCAGGCGCTCGAACTTCTGCGCGAATCGAAACCCGCCCGCCTTGTGGAACCGAAGGATGTCGAGGAGGCCAAGGTCCTCGAGCGCGCTCAATTGTTGACCGCGAAACCCGTCCTGTACGTCTGCAACGTCGACGAAGGCGATGCCGCCGACGGCAATCCACTGTCGCAGCGCGTCTTCGCCAAGGCTGCGACCGAAGGCGCGCGGGCAGTCGTCGTCTCCGCCGCGATCGAAGCCGAGATCGCAACCCTCCCGGCTGACGATCGCGCCGGGTTTCTCGCCGACCTCGGCTTGCAGGAAACCGGCCTGTCACGCGTGATCCGCGCCGGTTACGAACTGCTTGGACTGATCACCTTTTTCACCGCCGGACCGAAGGAATCGCGGGCGTGGACGGTGCGCGACGGTGCGCGGGCGCCCGAAGCTGCCGGCGCAATCCACACCGATTTCGAACGCGGCTTCATCCGTGCCGAAACCATCGCTTTCGACGATTTCGTGCAGTGCGGCGGGGAAGCCGGCGCCCGCGATGCCGGCAAGCTTCGCTCCGAAGGCAAGGAGTATCTAGTTCACGACGGCGACGTGATGCTATTCCGCTTCAACGTCTGACCGCCGACAGTCAGCGCCTGCTCTCGCGGTAGACCATGACGGCCAGGATCGCCGCGACCAGTCCGCCGACAATGCTGATCAATTCCGACATCGGGTGCGATCCGATAATGATCTGGAAATGCGTGGCCAGTCGATAAGCGTGAGCCACCGCCATCGCGGCAAAGACGACGACGGCAAGCATCGTGAACGGCTTGTTACCCATGAGACCCTCCTCCAAGGAGAACGGGTCTTACCTCCGTTACGTGTCCGTTCCAATGGCGGCGTGAATGACTCGCTCGGCCAGCCTCAGCGTCAGCAGGACCCACAGACAGCCGAACGCCCAGCCGCCGATCACGTCGCTCGGCCAGTGGACGCCAAGCATCACTCGGCTGGTCCCGATCAACAGCGACAACAGCAGCGCGCCGACAGCCGCCGGCCGGTGCCACCGCGTCCCCGCGGTCAGGATGAGTGCGAGCGCGAGATAGAAGATCATCGAATTGGCCGCATGGCCGCTTGGGAACGACGAAGTCTTGACGACTACCAAATGCGCTTCGGCATCAGGCCGAACCCGCGCGACGGCATATTTTTGCGCATCGGCGAGGCCGCGGCCAACCAGGGCGATGGCGAGGAAAATCCACGGCAGGCGCTTGTGGCCAAGCCAGCGCAAGCCGAGGGCAGCAAGGACTGTGGCGACCACCAGGCCAGCCGGATCGCCCATCACCGTGAGCAGCCGGGCCGCGGTCGCGAGCAGCGGACGATGACCGGCATAAAGCGCTTCGTAAACGGTCCGGTCGAGCCATCCGCCGCCGCCCAGCAGCATCGCCAGCCACAAGGCCGCAAGGACGGCGAGCGCCGCCCCCAACATCCACCGTTGCCGGCGGCCCGGGACGGCTAGAACTTCATGCCTGCGCGGATTCCGATCGTGCGCGGACGTCCCGGCAAAATGTACGTTCTGGTGCAAGAACTGCAGGCCACAAACCGTGCCTGTTCATTGCGCTCGTCGAAGACGTTGTTTGCAAAGATCTCGGCATTGAACTGCTTCCAGTCGAAACCGGCGAACAGATTGACCACCGTCGAAGCGCCGATCCGCCCAAGATAAGCGTTCGGATTGATCCCCAGGAGGGTGTTGACCTGGCGAAGATCCGCAGAAGCTGAGCTTTGGTGGGTCAGGTTCCCCTGCACGTGCGCGTTACCCATGGCGACCGGCCAAGTATAGCGAGCGGTCCCCGTAGCCTTGAACCGGGGCGTAACGGGCAGTCGCGTTCCCGAAGGCGTGATGATTGACGAAGCGGAGCAATTCTCGTCATCGCTGGCGACTTCGCAAATGTTTCCCTTGGTCTTTGCGTCGGTATAGGCCGCCGACGCGCTCAAGGTCAGGCCCCCACCCACGTAGTTGAGGTCGCTTTCGACGCCGTTGATGATCGCATCGCGGCCGTTCTGGACAATCGTCAGGCTGTTCGGCCCGAGGAAGCTGAACTGAAACGACTTCCAGACCTGGTGAAAGGCCGCACCGTTCCACGTGACCGGGCCGAACGTGGTTTTCCAACCCGCTTCGTAATTGGTCAGATAGTCGGGATTGTATGGCGCTGTCCCAGGTGCGCGATTCAGCCCGCCGGGGCGGAAGCCGCGCGACCAGGTGGCATAGAACATTGTCTTGTCGGTTGGCTTAAACCGAGCGCTGAGGCGATGAATGAAGCCATCCCCCTTGGTGTGCTTGGGGACGGCCACGCCACCTTCGACGGAGCCGACGTTGGTGCACGGCGTGTCCGCGAGAGCCCCCGAAGCCAAAGCGGCGTCCGGGTCGTCGATCGCTTGCTCGCCATTGACGGTCAGGCAACGCCGCACGCCGCCGCTGGCACCAGCGGCATTGGGGGGCGCGTCCGGATCGATTCCATAGGCAGGATTCTTACCGAAGCCGGCGAAGCCAAAGAGGCTGTTGTCGAAACGGTAGAGACGGCCACCGGCGATTAACGTGACCTTCGGCGTGACGTCGAATTCGCCTTCGGCAAAGATGGCCCAGTCGCGGTCAACGCGATCTTGAAGCGTGAGCCAGATGGTGCCCGGCCAACCGTTTACCGAAAGATCCGGGGCGAGGTTTGGCACGAGATAGTTTTGAAAAATGTGGTTGGACTGGCGCTGATAGAAGGCGCCGAACAGAGCCCGCGCCCGATTCTCCTTCGGGGTAGCGATACGCAATTCCTGGCTGAACTTCTTGAAATGTTCGGTACCGAAAATGTCTTGGTGGGGCTCAATCGGATTGCCCGCGGAATCCAGGAAATACAGATAGTTGTAGATGCCGCCCGACGAGGTGTAATTGTTGTCGTACGCTTCGACGTAATCGGTGTAGTCAGCGATGGATTGGGTCGGGCGGTCCATGTAGGCCCCGGCGTACGTCACGTCGAAGTTCCAGATCTTGCCTTCGATGGTCAGTGCCGCCTGAGTGAACTGGTCCTTGCGATATTCATCGCCGCGGAAGCGCTGGGCCTGCAAATCGCCGAGTGAAACGTCAGCACCCCCAAAGCCGTTGTACTTTGCATATTGGTGCATGATCGTCGGGGTGACCGTCCAGTTATCGTCAAGGTCGATCTTCAGCGCGGCGCGGCCGCCGTACATTTCGGCATCGTTGATATCGCGCTTCAGATAGGCGCTGTTGTTGACGCTGAAGCCGTCGTGATTGCAGCCAATGGTCTCACCCCCAGAATCTTTGATGGGAGTGCCGCAATAAGTGCGCGATCCGTAGACGTTGTCGATGAAGCCCGGATCGCGCTCGTAGAATCCCGAAGCGCGAAAGGCCACGCGATCCGCCACGATCGGAACGTTGATCATCCCTTCCATCTTGCCGCCAGGCTCGTGCGCATGCGCGGTCAGGTTGAGCTCGCCGTCCACCCGGCCATAAGTGGCGTTGAGGTCGGGCTTGTTGGTGATGATGCGGATCGTTCCCGCTTCGCTCAGCGCGCCGTAAAGCGTCCCCTGAGGCCCGGCGAGGCTCTCGATCCGTGCGATGTCATAGATGTGGACGTCGAGCGCGCCGCCAATCGTCGTGACCGGCTGCTCGTCGAGATAGACGCCGACCGAGGGCGGCGAGGCAGAGTGGTTGCCGTCGCCGCCGCTGGCGACGCCGCGCATGTAAACGACTGCGCCACCCGACTGTGAGACGTTGTAACTGACCGACGGAAGCTGCTTGGTATATTGCTCGAAGTTCGAGATATCGAGCTGGTCGAGCTTGCGGGTGCCAAGCACCTGGACGCTCTGCGCGACGTTCTGCAGATTTTCCGAACGCTTGGTCGCGGTGATGATGATCTCGGTCTGATCGCGCACCTGCCCGTCCTGGGCCTGCTGAACCGCCGGCGGCGGCGCGGTCACATCGGTCGCGCCGGTGTCCGGCACTGGCACCTGGGCAGCCGTTCCCGGCGGCTGCTGCTGAGCGATCGCCGGCGATGCCAGCGCGGTAGATGCGAGAAGCCCCAGCGCACAGCTGCGGAAACCACGGTCGATCATCAAACGCCCCCCGTTTGGCAGATGTGCCCAATGCGCCAGACGCGCCGGGCATTGTCAATTGGGCGAAGCGCCGCAGGTCACGATTGTTTCGCCCGCGTTGCGTTCAGGACGCAGGCCAATCCCGATCGGCCGCAAGCACCGGCTCAAGCGCCTGCCTAAGCGGCCCGAGATGGGCTTCATAGGCCCGCCACTCATCGGTCGCATCGCGGTAAATCGGCCGACGCACCTGTTCGGAGCTGGCGGTCCGCACCGCGCGTTCGGTGCGGTGAAACTCCAGGCATGCCGGCTCGAACTCCAGCCCGCAATGAGCGAGCAGGGAACGGACCTCGGCTTCGGTATCGTCGACCATGCGCTCGTAGACGACGCGATGAACACGCCCCGGCAACACCGCATCGACGTGTGACATCAGGCGGACGTAGTCCAGGTAATAGCGGGCGAGGTGGTCGAGGCTGTAAGTGAAGTCCTGCCCATTGGCGAAATGCTGCCGGAAATTGGCCAGGGCGCAGGCCATCGGATGGCGGCGGGCGTCGATGATCTTCGCGTTGGGCAGGACCAGCTGGATCAGCGGCACGAACAGCCAGTTGTTGGGCAGCTTGTCGATGAAGAATGGGCGGCTGGTATGCCGCTGCGCAGAAGCGCGTTTCAGATACTCCTCACCAACTGCTCGACGTTCGTCTGCCGATAGCGCCAGTGCGCCGTCCGGATAATTGCCGATCTTGCGGGCCAGCGCCGGGAGGTCGGCAAGCTCGGACGTCCCCTCGACCAGGCTGTGGCTCGACAGGATCTGCTCGACCAGTGTCGAGCCCGAGCGCGGCAATCCCACGACAAATATCGGGTCGCGCGCTTCGCAGCCCTCGCTGCGTTCGGCGAAGGCGGCAGCGGTAAAGGCCGCAAGCGAGCGGTCGACGCTCAGCTTGATCTCACCTGGCCGGAATGGCCGGCGCTGCAGACGCAGTGCATTGGCCGTGCTGTAATGCGCAAAAGCCTCGTCTGGCCGGCCGGCGTCATGCATCGCCTTGCCGAGCGCGAATTCGAGGTGGAGTTGGTCCTCGACGGCGAGTCCCGGCGTCGCCACTGCGGCGCGCATGGCCTGTACGTCGTCGGCGCTAAACTTGACGGTTTTCAGATTGGCGAGGCTCCACCACGCCTCCCCAAGCGTCGGCTGAAGCCCGATTGCGTGGCGATAAGCCGCAATGCCGTCGGCCTGCCGCCCGACCGTCTTCAACAGATGGCCATAGCTCAGCCATACCCGAGTCTGCCCTGGAGTCCGCTCCAGCACCTGCTCGTAAAGTTCGATAGCTTCGTCGAAATCGCCCAGGCGGCTGAGCGTCGCGGCCTTGAGGTTCCAATGGCCAAGGTCGTTAGGCTCCGCCGCGAATACGTCGTCGAGCAATCCGAGCGCTTCGGCAGGGCGCCCCATCCGCCCAAGCACCAGCGCGAGATTGGCCTTGGCCGCGGTCCAGCGTGGCGCCAGTTCGATCGCCCGCCGCAACAGCGACTCCGCATCGTTCCAGCGGCCGATCCGCGCTGCCAGCTCAGCCAGCATCCGCACCGCCGCCGGATCGAACGGATCCTCCTTGAGATGCGGCTTAAGCAGGCGTTCGGCCTCGGCCAGCCGGTTGTCGTTCAGCGCCAGCGCGGCCTCGATCAGGCGGGGGTGATAATGGTTGGTCGGAATGCTGGCCACGTCGCAGCCTAACCCGCCGCCGCCACTCGCGCCAAGCGCAGCGCGCCGCTATGCCGCGCAAATGATCTATTTCGAAGACCTCGAACCAGGCGCCGAGACCGAATTCGGCAGCTACAGCGTGACGCGCGAGGAAGTTCTGGAATTCGCTCGCAAATACGATCCCCAGCCTTTCCACCTCAGCGACGAAGCCGCGGCAAAGACGCATTTCGGACGCATCGCGGCCAGCGGCTGGCATACTGCGGCGATGACCATGGCGGTGATTGCAAGGAAGGTTGTGGCGGAGGAGCAGGCTGGCCTCGGCTCACCGGGGATCGACGATCTGCGCTGGCTCAAGCCCGTTTTTCCGGGCGACACCTTGCACGTTCACGGGACGATCCTCGACTCCCGCGAATCGCGTTCGCGGCCCGACATCGGCTCGTTCCGAACGAAAACGAAGGTCACCAACCAGGACGGAATCCCGGTGATGACCTTCGTTTCGACGGTGCTTATCCGCCGCCGACCGGCGACGGATTAAACGTCCGGCTTATTGTGCTTCACGCTGCTGGCGACGCGTATCGCGGCGCGTTTGGCGATCGGCCTGGCGCGTAGCGCTGGTCGTACGCTGGAAACCACTCCAGTTCGGCCGGGCCTGCGTCGTCGCCGTACTGTTCGTCGTGCTGTTCGTCGTGCTTTGGGTGCGCAGCGCCGGCGAGCGCTTGGCCCAATACTGCCGCTGGGTCGTGGACATCGGGTAAGCGCGGCGCGAGCTGTCGTAGACGTAGTAGCCGGTGCCTGGATAATAATAATTGTTATTCCAGCCGTACGGCGATCCGTAACCGCCATAGCCCGAACCGTAGCCGCCGTAGCCGCCATAACCCGAGCCGTAGCCACCATAACCCGACCCGTAGCCGCCGTAGCCGCCATAACCCGAGCCGTAATAGGCGCCGCCATAGGGGCTGCCGCCGTAGCCATAACTACCATAGCCGCCGCCATAACCGCCGCCGTATCCGCCATAGCCGCTGCTATAACCAAGACCGACACCGAGGCCGTTATAACCATAGCCTCCGGCGCAACCGCCAAGCGCGAGCGCCCCGGCGGCAATCAAACTGATCATCGGAATACGCATGTTACTCACCTGCATTGGATTATTGGGTAAGTATCTGAAACGATTCCGGAAGCGTGACGTTCCTTGCCGAACGCCCCGGGTTCCTCACTTCGGCTCGGGATAGTTGTATTTGAACGGATCGCTGGCGGTCGGCAGCGTCGGAAGAGCGCCGCGCGGAAGCTCCTTGTCGCTGTTCGCTGCCGACCACAGCATTGCCGCCATGATTACCGAAGCCTGGCGCAAGTCGTCCGCCTTCATGTGATCGAGCGTGTCGATGTTGGAATGATGCACGCGCGTTTCGTAATCGAGCGGGTCCTGTATGAACTGAAATCCGGGAATGGCCACCGCCTGGAAGCTTTCGTGGTCGGTCCCGGTGGTGGGCCCGGCAACCACTTCGGTTGCGCCCATGCTGGCGAAAGGCGACAGCCACTCGCTGAGCAGCGGCACCGCGGCAGCATTGCCCTCGGTGTAAATCCCGCGGATCTTCCCCGATCCGTTATCCAGATTGAAATAGGCTTTCAGCGCGCCGTAGCCGGGGAGCGCGGTCGCGGGATATTTTTGCATCCAGTCGTCGAACAGCAAATCGCCGCCCGGGCCATACACCGGCGGCCGGGTGGCCAGATGCTGCTGGACGTAATTGACCGATCCGTAGAGGCCTTGCTCCTCCCCCGCCCACAGGGCGAAGCGGATCGTCCTCTTCGGCCGCACTCCCAGCTGACGCAGAATACGCGCGGCTTCCATGACGACGACACTGCCAGCGCCATTGTCGGAGGCACCGTCACCCGCCACCCAGCTATCGAAATGCGCACCGGCCATGACGTAGCCGGCCTTGGGATCGGTGCCCGGCAAATCCGCAATGACGTTGTAAGCGTTGGTATCGTCATCGAGGAACCGCACGTCGCTATTGATCTCAAGCGTCGGATTTTCGCCAAGCTTGGCCATGCGGGTGATGCGGCGATAATCTTCGGCCGCGATCTCCACCGCGGGCACCTTGGGGGCATCCGCAAGCGTATGCAGATAGCCTTCGCCGAACACCAGCTTGCCATCGGTGTGCGCCTTGCGCGCCCAGGCTACGGCGCCTTCGTCGACCAGGAAACGATCGAGCTGGCGGAAGTAATCGATCCGCTTGGCCCAGCCATTTTCCGCTTCCGGATCGAAGTGGGACGGCTGGTACTTGTCTTCCTTCGCAATGTCATCGGCGGTCAGGCGATGGAACGGCGGGTCGCTCGGCTCGCTCCCTTCTCCCGGAATGCTGACGAGCACGATCTTGCCGCGAAGCTTGCCGCGATAGGCGGCAAAATGCTCGACGCGGTTCATCGGCGCGACAATCACTGGCGCGCTGACCGGGCCATTGGTCGATGGCGTCCAGGCGATCGGGATAGCGGTAAGCTGGATCGGCCGCGGCGACGTCAGCCGCACGCTTGATCCGATCAGGTCCCAGCCGCGTCCGAACGCGAACCCCTCGCGATGGACGTTGGTCAGGCCGTAACTGCCAAACTTCGCCGTCGCCCATTGCTGCGCGCGGCGCATGTTGGTCGAAATCGTCAACCGGGGACCAATGCCGTCCATCAACTGATGGGCAGTGATCATCACCTGGCTGCGATTCATACCCTCGTCGATGATGCGCCCCGTGTCCGGAGACGCGGCGTTGCCGGCGCTCGCCGTCAAGGCTGCCGCTGACGCCAGCAACATCAATCGAAATCCACGCATAATTCCCCCATTCCGCGATGCATAAAAAAAGCCGCCGGAATGCACATCAGCACGCCGGCGGCCCAAGCTCAAATAGTGTTCGACAGACGGATCAGCCGGTGATGCCCTGCTTGGCCTTGGCGCGCCGCGCCTTGGCCTGGTTTTCTGGGTCCAGCGCTCCGGTCACGCGCACCGCGCGCTTGGCCTCGTGCCAGGTCTGCTGATACGCCAGGTAACCAAGGATCGCCGCGAGCAGCAGGAAGATCGACACCGCAAGTCCGGCGACATGGCGCTGCTCGAGCTTGGGCTCCGCAGTCCACACCAGGAACGCCGCGACATCCTTGGCCATCTGGTCGACCGTCGGCGCCGGATTGCCCGCCGCGTAAGTCACCTGGCCATTGCTGACCAGCGGCGGCGGCATGGCGATGTTGAGGTTCGCGAAATAGGGATTGAAGTGCAGGTTCTGCGGCGGTTTCGCCTCGGCTGGAACCGGCTTCCCTTTTTCGTTGCGATACGTGTTCGCGTCGCGATAGCCGGTCAGCAGCGAATAGACGTAAGCCGCGCCGCCTTCGCGCGCCTTGGTGATCAGCGAAAGGTCGGGGGGAAGCGCATTGTTATTGGCTGCGCGTGCGGCGACTTCGTTCGGGAACGGCGACGGGAAATGGTCGGACGCCAGCGCCTTGCGGCCAGCGGCTTCACCCGTATCCGGATTGATCGACGGCACCTGGGTCTTCCAGTCCGAAGCGATCTTCTTGATTTCAGCGTCGTTGTAGCCGAGCCCCTTAAGGTCGCGGAACGACACGTAAGTGAGGCCGTGGCAGGCCGAACAGACTTCCGAATAGACCTGGAATCCGCGTTGCAGCTGGCGCTTGTCGAACTTGCCGAACGCGCCGTCGCTGGACAGCGCCAGATGCCGGTGCTCGACGTGGAACTCTTCCGAAGCGATCGGTTGCGGCGGATTGCTGAAAGTTTCCATCACGCCGCTGATCAGGGAGATCAGGAGCACCCCGGCAAAGACGGCGCCGATCAAGCCGAGAATGAAACGCATGGTCTGCCCGCCCCTTAACTAACGACTGCTCGGGAACCGCCGCGCGGACGCTTCTGCCCCGCCGGGGCCGCTTCCGCGGTTTCCCCGTGAAGCACACTCTCCGAAATCGAATTCGGCAGCGGATCCGGCGTTTCGAACGCCGAAACCAGGGGCAGCACCACCAGGAAGTGCAGGAAATAATAGGCCGAAGCGATCTGGCCAAGCGCGATGTTCAGCGGCGAAATCGGCGCTCCGCCAACATAGCCGAGCACGATTACGTCAGCGACCAGCAGCCAGAAGAAACGCTTGAAAATCGGCCGGTAGGAACCCGAACGCACCGGCGACTTGTCGATCCACGGCAGGAAGAACAGCAGCAGGATCGACCCGAACATCGCCAGCACGCCCCACAGCTTGGCGGGCAGGATGAAGTCGAGCGTGAAGGAGCGCAAAATCGCGTAGAACGGCCAGTAATACCATTCTGGAACGATGTGCGCCGGGGTCGCCAGCGGGTTGGCCGGAATATAATTGTCCGGGTGGCCAAGATAGTTGGGCGCGAAATAGGTCACGACCGCAAAGGCCAGCAGCACCGCTGCGGCGAACCAGCCGTCCTTGGCCGTGTAGAACGGGTGGAACGGCAAGGTGTCGCGCTCGTCCTTGACGTCGACTCCGGTCGGGTTGCCCGAGCCCGGGATATGCAACGCCCAGATGTGCAGGATCACGACGGCAGCGATCACGAACGGCAGCAGGTAATGGAGCGAGAAGAAGCGGGTCAGCGCGGCCTGGTCGGGCGCATAGCCGCCAAGCAGGAAGATGCGCAGCGGTTCGCCGATCAGTGGGAAGGCCGAGAAGAAGCCGGTGATGACCTGGGCGCCCCAATAGCTCATCTGCCCCCACGGCAGGACATAGCCCATGAAGCCGGTCGCCATCATCAGCAGGTAAATGACCAGTCCGAGCATCCACACCAGCTCGCGCGGGGCCTTGTACGACCCGTAATAGAGCCCGCGGAAAATGTGGATGTAGGTGACCATGAAGAAGAAACTGGCGCCGTTCATGTGCGCGTAGCGGATCAGCCAGCCCGCACTGACGTCGCGCATGATATGCTCGACCGACGCAAAGGCCCCGTCAGCGCTTGCGAAATACCACATCGCCAGCGTGATCCCGGTGGCGATCTGGATGCCCAGGAAAATCCCGGCGAGAACGCCGAAGTTCCAGAAATAATTGAGGTTGCGCGGCACCGGATATCCGCCGCCGACGGCACCATAGACAAGGCGCGGAAGCGGCAGGCGTTCGTCCAGCCAGCGCGCCAGCGGGTGCTTGGGTTCGTAGGCCTTGGCCCAGGAAAAGCTCATTGTGCTTGCGTGCCCCCTCAGCCGATCTCAACAGTGGTCGGCGACGTGAACTTGTAATCCGGAACGAACAGGTTCTTTGGCGCCGGACCCTGCCGAATGCGCGCCGCGGTATCGTACATCGATCCGTGGCACGGACAGAAATAGCCGCCGTAAGGCCCCCGGTTCTCGCCTTCGCCAATGCCCAATGGAACGCAGCCAAGGTGGGTGCAGACGCCAAGCGTAATCAACCAGTTCTGCTTGCCCGGCTTGGTCCGCTGCGCAAGTGATTCAGGATCGCGCAGGTCGCTCAGCTTGACGGCGTTGGCCTCCGCGATCTCCTTGGGCATCAAATTGCGGACGAACACCGGCTGCTTGCGCCAGCTGACCTTGATCCCCTGCCCCGGCTGGATCTTCGAAATATCGACCTCGGTAGTGGCCATCGCCAGGACATCGGCCGGCGGCGACATCTGCACCAGCAACGGCGCAATTGCGACCACTCCCCCAACCCCGGCGAAGCTGACTGCGGCAACGTTCAGGAAGTCGCGCCGACGAACGCCCTCGGCGCCCGTATCGCTGGTTTCCGAACCTTCGGCGGACTGAGCCTTGGTGGCCATCGTTCCCCTTTTCGACACGACGCCAGTCATGCCGGCTAACCCTTGAAAATCCGCGCCCCGGCGATGCGGAGCGCGATTGGCGCGCCTGATAGCGAGCGCTTGGAGGGCGGACAAGTGGCCGCCGGCCGTATCCGAAAACGCCTGTGGATTGATCGTGCGAGCTTCGCTTCGGCGCGGCCGGCCTGGCCATCCTCCCGCTCTGGCCTTCCAGCAGGTCGTCTCGTCCTGAATTCACCCGCCTGTCATGTGGCGTTCACACGGTCGCGGCAGAAGGTTCTCGAAACCCCGGAGCAATTCATGGACCTCAACTATCTCTTTCATCGTCAGCAGGTCGAACGCAGCCTGTCCGACAGCGCGGCGTCCGACGCCGCCCGACAAATCCACTCCGAGCTCGCCCGCGAGTATGAGCGCCAGATCGAACAACTTAGTTGCGGACCGTTGTCCTTCCTCCCGACCGAGCTTCGCGCCGACTAATCCGGCTCGCCCGCCAGCAGTGAAATATTCGCCGCGCTCCTGACTCTCGGCGCCGCGTCGTGAATTTGGACTCTCAAGCCCGAATCGACCGGCCCGCTGCCAACTCGACCTGGCATCGCGTCCGCATTGCGTCGGGATCGATTTCATTGCCCGGCCACCACGGGCGCGAACGATAGAGCAAGGGGCGGTTCAACATGGCGAACACTGCGGGCAAGATCCTGTCGCGGATCAAGGACGAAGAACTCGACTGGGTCGACCTCCGATTTACCGATCCCAAGGGCAAGTGGCAGCATCTGACCATGGCCAGCGGCTTGATCGACGACGACATGCTGACCGACGGCTTTATGTTCGACGGCAGCTCGATCGCCGGCTGGAAGGCGATCAACGAAAGCGACATGATCCTGAAGCCCGACCTCGACGCGGCCTACATCGACCCGTTCAGTGCAACGCCGATGCTGGTCCTGTTCTGCAACGTCGTCGAACCGGCCACGGGTGAACTCTACGGCCGCGATCCCCGCTCCACCGCGACCCGCGCGGAAGCCTATCTCAAGGCCACCAAGATCGGCGACGACGTCTATGTCGGGCCCGAAGCCGAATTCTTCATGTTCGACGATGTGCGGTTCGAAAACAGCTACAATGAATCGAGTTTTCGAATCGACGATATCGAGCTGCCGACCAACAGCGGCCGTGCCTATGAAGGCGGCAACCTTGCCCACCGCCCGCGCGCCAAGGGCGGTTACTTCCCGGTTGCACCGGTCGACAGTGCCATGGACATCCGCGGCGAAATGGTCGCGACGATGATCGAAATGGGCCTGCCGATGGACAAGCACCATCACGAAGTCGCGGCGTCGCAGCATGAGCTTGGGCTCACCTACGGCGGGCTGGTCGAAACCGCCGACCGGATGCAGATTTACAAATATGTCGTGCACATGGTCGCCCACGCTTACGGCAAGACCGCGACCTTCATGCCCAAGCCGATTGCCCAGGACAACGGGTCGGGCATGCACACCCACATGTCGATCTGGAAGGGCGGCAAGCCATTGTTCGCCGGCAACGGCTATGCCGGGCTCAGCGAGACCGCGCTCTATTTCATCGGCGGGGTCATCAAGCATGCCCGCGCGCTCAACGCGTTCACCAACCCGTCGACCAACAGCTACAAGCGCCTCGTCCCCGGCTTCGAAGCGCCGGTGCTGCTGGCATACTCCAGCCGCAACCGCTCCGCTTCGTGCCGCATTCCCTATGGTGCTGGGGAAAAAGCCAAGCGCGTCGAATTCCGCTTCCCCGACGCGCTGGCCAACCCGTATTTGGCTTATTCGGCGCTGCTGATGGCCGGCCTCGACGGCATCCAGAACCGCATCCACCCGGGCGATCCGATGGACAAGAACCTGTACGACCTGCCGCCGCAGGAGCTGGTCAATGTCCCGACGGTGTGCGGCTCACTTCGTGAAGCGCTGGTCAGCCTCGACAACGACCGCGCCTTTTTGACCCGCGGGGACGTGTTCAGCGACGACCAGATCGACGCCTATATGGAAATCAAGTGGGAAGAAGTGATGCGCTGGGAAACCACCCCCAGCCCGGTCGAATTCGACATGTACTACTCCGGCTAGTCGCGGACGTAGATCGCGCCGACCCGATCCCGATAGGCAAGCCGCCAGCCGGGCGCGCTCGCCAGCAGCCGGGTCAGCCCGTTGTCGCCGCCGGGCACCATCGCCCAGCGGATATTCCACCGCTGCACCGCTTCGGCAAAGGCCTTGGCGTCGCCGTGGCTAATCCGCGCATAGCCGACCACCAGCGCGTCGCCGTACATGTCCCCACGCCCGTCGATATAGGGCCGGATGCCCTTGAGGATCAGCGGCCCGCCCATCGAATAACCGTTGAGCACCGGCTGCGAGCGAAGCGCGGGCGGAACCGCCGCGATCAGCTTCCACGGATTGGCCTCATTATCGGGCGGGCTGAGCGGCATCACCGACCGCACCAGCAGCAGCAGCGCCGAGCCGGCATCGACCACCGGCATCAGCTTGTGGTGTGTGTGCCGCCGCATCTCGCCGGCAGCGAAGCCAGCGGGAAGCACGAGCGCAGCGACGATTGCCAGCACCGCCTGGTGCCGCACCTGAAGCAAGGCCAAGACCAGCAGCCCGCCAAGCAGTAGCCACCGCACCGGGTGAAGCCGCGGCCGCTTCCACGCGATCAGCGCGGCGACGAGCGCCAGCACGGCGAAGAAGAACGGCGTGACCGACGGGCTCGACGGCTTCCACTCCTCGATCAGCGGCAACATGGCCAGATTGGCGATGCGGAAGGGATGGAGCACGCCCGCCAGGCCGTTGGCATTGACCAGCACCGCCGCGGCGCAAGCCAGCCCGAACAATCCCCATTCGCTGACCACCCGGCCCCGGTCCTTGCTCGTCACCAGCGCTTCCAGCCCGAACAGGGCGGCAATGGCGAGGCCGATGACGAAGCTGCCGTGCAGGTTCGCCCACACGATCATCAGCAGCGCGGCGGCCAGCGGCGGCGCGCGGTCCCGATCGCGGGCGCGCATCATCAGCGCCGTCCACAGCGCGACCAGCGGCCAGGCGAGCAAATGCGGCCGCGCCAGCGCCATCGGCACCAGCGCAAAGTCCATCGCCACGATCGGCACCAGCGCCAGCTTGAGGTAGCGGCTGGCATTGAAATAGACGACCGCGTGCAGCGCCATCAGCGCCGCCGTCACCAGCGCCGCCACGCCGCCATAGGCCGCCAGCCGATAAGCGCCGCCGTAAAGCACCTCGGCCAGCCATTCGATCGGCACCCACGGCTTGCCCGCCCAGGTAAAGGAGAACGGATCGGTCGTCGGAATCGCGCGATGGTCGATGATCCACTGGCCGGTCGCGATGTGCCAGCTGACGTCGCCGTCATTGAAGATCGTGCCCGAACTGCCGAGCGCCGCCGGGATCAGTAGCACCGCGATCAATGCGCCGATGGCCGAGCGGTCGTGCCCGGCGACGGGCTCAGGCGCCGTCGGCACGCGCTCGCTTCCCGGCATGGCTGCCATAAGCGAAATAGAGCAGCAGCCCGATTGCCTGCGCCGCGAAGAAGAACAGCTGGGTGCGGTTGGGCAGGCTGATGAACAGATACAGGCAACCGAGGATTCCCGCCGTCCCCACCAGCCCCGCCGCGGGCGTCCGAAACCGCCGCTCACGGTCAGGTTCGCGCCGGCGAAGGACCAGCATCGCCGCGCACACCGCAACAAACGCCGCCAGCGTTCCCGCATTGGCCAGCGCCGCGATCGACGCCAGCGGGATCAGCCCGGCAAACACCGAGCAGACGATGGCAGTGAAGATCGTGATCCGCACCGGCGTCCCCCGGCTCGACACCCGCGCCAGGCTTCGCGGCAGCAGACCGTCGCGCGCCACCGTGAAGAAAATCCGGCTCTGGCCGTAGAAAAACGCCAGGATCACCGTCGGCAGCGCAATCACGGCCGACGCGCCAAGCACCCGCGCCGCCCACGGCTGGTCGATCTGCCGCAAAATCAGCGCCAGCGGTTCGGGGCTGTCGGCAAACCCGTTATAGACCACCGCGCCGATCGCGGCCGCCGCGACAATCATGTAAATGACGACGCACACCAGCATCGATCCGACGATTCCGATCGCCAGGTCGCGGCTTGGGTTCTTGGCTTCTTCGGCTGCGGTCGCGATCGCGTCGAAGCCGTAAAAGGCAAAAAAGATGATCGCCGCGGCGGCCATCACGCCGACTTCGTGGCCGGGCGGTCCGCTGCGCGGGAAGCCATGGGGCATGAACGGGTGGAAATGGTCGGCGTTGAATACCGGCAGCGCGACGGCAACGAACAGCACCAGCGCCGCGATCTTGATCAGCACCAGCACCGCGTTGAGCGTCGCGCTTTCACGCGTGCCCGCCATCAGCAAACCCGCAACCACCCAGATGATGAAGATCGCCGGCAGATTGAGCACCCCGCCGAGCTCCGGCCCGTTGATCAGCGCGCCGGGCAGGCCGAGGCCGACCGATTGCAAGAACCCCGCCGCATAGCCCGACCAGCCGACCGCCACCGCGCTGACGACCAAAGTATATTCGAGGATCAGCGCGACCCCGACCATCCACGCCAGCAATTCACCGAACACGACGTAGCTGTAGGTGTAGGCCGACCCCGACGCCGGGATCATCGTCGCCACTTCGGCGTAAGCGAGCGCGGCGCAGGCGCAAATCGCCCCGGCGATGGCGAACGACAGGATCACCGCCGGCCCGGCCTTGCCCGCCCCGACCCCGATCAGCGTCAGGATGCCGGTGCCGACGATGGCGCCGACGCCAAGCGCGACGAGATGCGGCCACGACAAGGTCTGCTTGAGCCGGTGTTCGTGCGGCATGTCCTCGCGAGCGACGACCGCCTTGCGATATTTCCAGTCAGCCATGGCCAATCCCCCTGTTCGTCATTTGCGGGGAGCGCGGCGACGAAGCAACCTTTCAGTCCAGCGGCATGGTCATGCCAGGCTGGCAATCACGCCGGAGCGTGTCGATTGACACCGCAAGCGGTGCGTAGCGCACTCCCGAATGTTCCCAATGTTCGCAGTGACACGCGGTTTTCCACGAACCCGTCCGACACTTTGGCGAGGGCGGAACTCGAACCGATTGTGTGCGCCAGCCTTGGAGCACAATCGCAGCGCTGTAGGACAGGGATTTCTTCGCGAGCTAATGGCAGCTTTCGACCCATTGCTGACATTAGCTCTGAGACCCGCAGTTGCTCTCTTTCCTCCACGATCGCATCGCGATTAGAGCCGAATAGTGGAGTTGCGCGTTGGTGTTCGATGAGACTTCTGAAAGCAATCCCGCTAGCCATCGCGATGCTGTCGGCCTGCTCCAGACAGGATGTGCCATCAACACGTCCAGGCTCTGAACCAAAGGTTTCCGCTGCATTGGCCGAGCAGGCGCCTGTCCAAGTCACATCTGATGGCTCCATCCGGTCGTCTCGAGAGAGGCTCGAACAAATTGCCGCGGAAGTATCGGCGTGGCGTGGCGCGACGAGCCTTGAGAAAGCAAAGCGCCATGCCGAGGCGACGCGGAACCTGATCGTCGGCCCCACCGGTCCAGGCTACGGCGATGCTAACCGAGATGGGATAGTTTCAGGCGCCAATGGCATCGGCCTGCTGCCTGCAGCGAAAGGTGACGTAGCTTTAGCAATTCCTGCGGCAAACAGCTGCGTTGCGCGGGATCTACTTGGCGGCAGCTGGGACAATCCAGCGCGCCGTTGGGCAGTCCTGGAGGAGAAAATTGCTGCTTGGCGGCCAGGCAAGAACACCTTTCCGACTCTCCCCAGCCATGCACAGCGGATCGTTGGCTGGGCAGCCCTCACGCTGGCTTCCTCGGAACTGAAAAAGGCGCGTGAGTACGCCGGCCATGCAGACATACATGTCCAGGTCAGCCGAACTGCGCTCACGCGCTGCTGAGGCGACAGCTTCACCTATGTACCGATCGCGCCGCGACGGCGTGACCGGGCCGTTCGCCACAAGTGCCCTCTTCCCGAACTCCCGCAGTCAGCTTCGCTCGGTCGCGGAGCCGACCACGGCGGCATTGCGGCTGTCGTATTTATGATGCTTGAAATGGTGCTCGTTGCCACGGTTGGTGGTGGAAGCGCTTGGGGACCGCCACGCATGATCGCTGCGATGGTGATGGGCCGGGAGGTGCTTCCGCCGCCGGCTACATTCGCTCTGGTGCCTATGACGGTGGCTATGATGATCCACTTCGTGCTGTCCATCATCTTGGCGGCCGTTCTGGGCTGGATAATCTCCAAATGGCGACTGAGCCTGACCTCATCGATTATTACCAGCGCGCTGTTCGGCCTACTGATCTACGTCGTGAACTTCTACGGCTTTACCGCAGTCTGGCCATGGTTCGCGATGGCGCGCGGCTGGATCTCGATTTTCGCACATGCGATGTTCGGTCTGGTACTTGGCTGGGCCTATCACGCGATTGCGGCACCCCGCGCAGAGATCCATCCTCGAACAGCCGATGTCCGGTAGCACCACATTCTAAGGTTTGGGCAGCGTCGGCCTCTCTAATGTCCGCTTTCCACCCATTGCGGACATTAGCGCAATCGGCCTGATTACATCCAACGCCGATAGTGAGCCGGACGCGGGCAGCACCGCCCGGTTGGGATCCGCGCGGTGCTGGAAGTGCGAAGTTATCGTCCGAGGCTGGCCAGATACTGCTCAGCCGTGAGCGGTCCGATGGTGTACGTGTCCGTGTGGCTGCTGATATATTTGCGAAGCTCCAGCGGAACGCGCGGTCCACTGGCGATTCCCATCTTCTTTGCAGCAGCGTCCATCGCTTGGTCCT
>JBDSGQ010000045.1:0-13530 GCA_039918915.1 Sphingomicrobium sp. | reverse complement strand
CCGCTTATTGCCTCCAGCAGCTGTACGGCGAAGCTGGCGACAACCCGCTGCGGCTGTTCGAGCTGGCGCGCGATGCGACCGCCAAGCTGGCCGCATCCTATCTGGCCGCGGGCTTCGTCCATGGCGTGCTCAACAGCGACAATATCAACATCACCGGCGAAAGCTTCGATTACGGGCCGTGGCGCTTCACGCCCGATTGGGACACGGATTTCACTGCCGCTTATTTCGATCATTACGGCCTGTATGCGTTCGGCCGGCAGCCCGAGGCGATCCATTGGGACCTCGCCCAGCTGGCCGGCAGCCTGTCGCTAATCGCCGAGGGGCCGGCGCTGGCCGAGCTTCTGGCCGGGTGGAGCGAGCAGTTCGAAACTGCGCTGGTCAACGCCCTGCTTCGCCGGCTCGGAGTGGCGAACGATAGCGCTGTGGCAACCGCTCTGATCGCGGCGCTGGCATCGCGCGCGGCCGGGATCGACCGCATCTTCTTCGACTGGCGAGGCGGCCGCGATCCGGGGCCGGAGCGCTATCCGGGCGAGCCGTTCCGGGCGCTGGCCCGCGCGTTGGAGGGTCGCGAACGGCCGCGCGCGCACCCATATTGGTCGGACCCCCAACCCTGTTCGATGCACATCGAGGAGGTCGAGGCGATCTGGGCGGCAATCGACCGGGACGACGACTGGCAGCCATTTGACGACAAGGTTAGAGCGATCCGCCGCATGGGCGAGGCAATGGAGCACGATGCACAAGCAAGTTGAACAGGACGCCAAGCGCACGCTGGTTTCCACAGACCCCGTCACCGATGCGATCGTCTGGTCGGGCGAAATCGGCGATTCGGCCGCCGAGGTTGCGGCCGCTCGCGAAGCGTTGCCGGAGTGGTCGGGTCATTCGCTTGCCTATCGCATGGAAGCTGTGCGCCGCTTTGCCAATGTGGTGCGCAACAAGGAAAGCGAGTTCGCCGAGCTGATTGCGCGCGAAACCGGCAAGCCGTTGTGGGAAAGCCGAACCGAAGTCGGCGCCGTCGTCAACAAGGTCGAAATTTCAATCGAGGCTTATGCCGAGCGGACACCGCAGCGAAAGCTGGAAGCGGCGATGGGCAACAAGGTCGCGGTTCGCCACAAGCCGCACGGCGTGCTGGCCGTGCTCGGCCCCTATAATTTCCCGGCGCACCTGCCCAACGGCCACATCGTGCCGGCGCTGATCGCGGGCAATACGATCGTGTTCAAACCATCGGAGAAGACTCCCGCAGTCGGCGAATTGCTGGTTCGATGCTTCCACGAAGCGAAGATTCCAAAGGGTGTCGTGCGGCTGCTGATCGGCGGTCCGGAGCAGGGCAAGGCACTGGCCGCCGAACCCGGCATCGACGGGCTGCTGTTCACCGGATCGGCGCGCGCTGGCCAGTCGCTTCACCGCCAGTTCGCCGAAACGCCGCAGAAAATCCTGGCGCTGGAACTAGGCGGCAACAACCCGCTGGTGGTGTGGCATCCCAAGGACCTTGATGCGGCCGCGGTGATCGCGGTTCAATCGGCTTTCCTGTCGGCCGGACAGCGCTGTACCGCGGCGCGCCGGCTGATCGTCGAAGACGGCAAGCACGGCCCGCTGCTCAAAGCGATCCAGAAGCTGATGGATCGGTTGATCGTCGGCGAGCCATTCGCCGATCCGCAGCCCTTCATGGGGCCGGTGATCGACCTGGCGGCCGCGGACCATGTTCAGGAACAATGGCTGAACCTGATGATCAAGGGCGGCAAGCCGCTGCGCCGGCTTGACCGTCCAGTCGCCAACCGGCCGTTCCTGACGCCCGCGCTGATCGATGTCACCGACGTCGTCGACCGGCCCGACGAGGAAATCTTCGGCCCCGTCCTGCAGGTCATCCGAGTGCCCGATTTCGATGCCGCGATCGCAGAGGCAAACAATAGCCGCTTCGGCCTGGCTGCAAGCCTGGTTGGTGGCAGCCCGGAAATGTTCGACCGGTTCTGGGGCAGCGTCCGCGCCGGCGTGATCAATCGCAACAAGCCGACCAACGGCGCCCCGTCGAACGCGCCGTTCGGCGGCATCGGGCTGAGCGGCAATCATCGGCCAAGTGCATTCTACGCCGCCGATTACTGCGCTTATCCGGTGACCAGCGTTGAAGCCGACCAGCCGCGCGCGGCCATGGGCGAAGGCTTGCGCGACCCGAATATGCAGGAAGATTGACCAGCGGCGCTCGGCGCGTGGATCGTTTTGACCGGTCCTCGCGTTCAACCTCACCAATGACCCAGACAAAATGGATCGGCCGGGCTTTGGCCCTTGCCCTGTGCACCGCCGCCGCCACTGCCTGTTCGCAGGGCGGCCCTTCCAACCAGGCTGACGCGAATGCGTCGTCCGACCAGTCGGACATTGCGCTCGACCGCAAGGCCGAGCAGCAATTGCGCGATGCCATTGCCCAGGCGCCGCAGCATGGCTTGAAGCCCGAGCTGTTCCTGAAAGGCGGCGAGACGGGGGACGCGCTTAAGCAGGCGGGCCTCAAATATGCCGCGGCTTTGGCCAATGGCTACGCCGACCCGGCCAAGCTTCACGAAGTTTATACGATCCCCCACGCGAACACCGATGTGCGGGCGGGCTTTCGCCAGGCGCTGCAGGACGGCAACGTCGGCGACTGGCTGAACTCGCTTGCTCCGCAGACCGAGGAATATAAGGCGCTCAGCCGAGCGTTCGTGGCCTATGCCAAGCAGGCCGGCGAAGCGGGCCAGCAAGCAATCCCGAGCGACTCCCCGATCAAGCCGGGAGCGAAGGATAACCGGATTCCGGCGATCGTCGCCGTGCTTCGCGCCGGCGGCTACGTCGCCGCAGGCCCCCAGCAGCAACCGCAGAACCAGCAAGCCACTGCCGCACCGGCCAGCTACACGCCGGCGCTGGTTGCGGCGGTCAAGCAGTTCCAGGCGGACTCGGGGGTCAAGGCCGACGGCATCCTGGGCAAGAATACGATCGACGCGCTCAGCACGGGCGCTGGCGGCCGAGCGCGCCAGCTGGCCGTCGCGATGGAGCGGTTGCGCTGGCTGCAGCGCGATCCGCCAAAGACGCGGATCGACGTCAATACGGCGGCATCGTTCCTCGATTATTGGCGCGATGGAACCCACGTCGATCACCGCAAGGTCATCAACGGCGAGAGCGACAAGCCGACACCGCAGCTTCAGGCACCGATGTTCCGGCTGGTCGCCAAGCCGACCTGGACGGTGCCCAAGGGCATTGGCGCAAAGGAACTGGCAGACAAGGGCCAGTCGTATCTGAGCGACAACGGGTTCGTCCTCAAGGACGGTCAGTACATCCAGCAATCGGGACCCAAGAACTCGCTCGGCCTGGTCAAATTCGATATGCAGGACGACGAGGCAATCTACCTCCACGACACGCCGGCCAAGGCGGTGTTCGCAATGGACGATCGCCATCGCAGCCATGGCTGCGTCCGGGTTGAAAACGCCGTCCAGTTCGCGACTGCACTGGCGCAGCAGGAAGGCGTTTCCGACCAATTCCAAAAGGCGATGCAGGGCGACGACGAGACCTTCGTCAAACTGCCCAACCAGATCCCGGTGCGGCTGTTGTACCAGACGGCATTTTGGGACGGCACGCGGGTTCAATTCCGCAAGGACGTTTACGGCTGGGATGAAAATATCGCCAAGGCGCTGGAGCTTGCGCCGGGGCCGCCGGAGAAGATCGAGCAGCCCGAAAGCAGCGACGACGTCGGGCCGTAAATGCGATTGAGGGCGCCGGCCTTGAGCCAGCGCCCTCACCCCGCCCCAACAGAATCTCGCTTAAGTTCGTATTTCCGGCAGATATGCTTCGTCGGCGGCATCGCTGAACTTGGTGATGCGGCTGTCGAACTTCATTCGCACCTTGCCGGTCGAGCCGTGACGCTGCTTGGCCACGATCACTTCGGCAGAGCCGTAAACGCGCGCCATTTCCTCGCGCCATTTGTCGATTTCGGGATGATCGTCCGCCGGTTGCTTGGCGGCGAGGTAATAATCCTCGCGGTAAATGAAGAGGACGATGTCGGCGTCCTGCTCGATCGAGCCTGATTCCCTGAGGTCGGACAGCTGCGGCCGCTTGTCCTCGCGCTGCTCGACCTGTCGGCTGAGCTGCGACAAGCCGATGACCGGGACGTCGAGTTCCTTGGCCAGTTGCTTCAACCCGCGGCTGATTTCGGAAATTTCCTGGACTCGATTTTCGTTCGCATTGCGACCGGTGCCCTGAAGCAGCTGGAGGTAATCGACGACGACCAGGCCGATGCCCTTCTGCCGCTTGAGCCGGCGCGCGCGGGCGCGCAGCGCGGCGATCGTCAGGCCCGGGGTGTCGTCAATGTACAATGGCAGGGTCTGCAAATCGGCCGCGGCGCGAGCCAATTGGCGGAATTCCTGCTGGCTGATTTTGCCCATGCGCAGGTTTTCGGAGCTGATTCCCGATTGTTCGGCGAGAATACGCGTCGCGAGCTGGTCGGCCGACATTTCGAGGCTGAACAACGCCGCCGGCGCTCCCGCCGACTTTTCCGGCTCGATGCCGTCCTCGCGATCCTTGAGAAAGCGCTTGGCGGCGGCGAAGGCGATATTGGTGCCCAGCGCGCTCTTGCCCATGCCGGGACGGCCGGCGACGATGATCAGATCGGATTTGTGAAGCCCGCCGATCTTGGCGTTGAGGCTTTCGAGCCCGGTGGTAAAGCCGGACAAATGGCCGCCGCTGTTGAGCGCGCGCTCGGCCATTGCCAGGGCTTCCTTGGTGGCATCGGCAAACGACTTGGCCTTGCCTTCCGCTCCCCCTTCTTCCGCAACCTTGTACAATTCGGTCTCAGCGCGCTCGATTTGAGCGAGGGGGGCAACATCCTCACTCGTGTCGAGCGCGCTTTCGACCAGGTCGCGACCGACACCGATCAATGCCCGGAGCAACGCCAGATCATAGATCTGTTGAGCGAAGTCCCGAGCGCCGATGACGGCTGCACCCGATCCCGTTAACTGCGCCAAATAGGCCGGTCCGCCAACTTCTTTTATCGCTTCGTCGCTTTCGAACAATGGGCGCAAAGTGACGGGATTGGCGACTCGGTTCGCGTCGGTCATGCGCAGCACCGCTTCATAGATGCGGCCGTGCAGCGGTTCGAAGAAATGATCGGGCCTGAGCTTGAGCTGGACATCTTCGACCAGCCGGTTGTCGATCATCAGCGCGCCGAGCAGCGCCGCTTCGGCTTCGACGTTTTGCGGAAGTGCGTGAGCGACGGGCTCGGCGGCGGGATCGGCAATGCGGATAATTTCGGCCATGGCGGCGCTCCTAGCCGTAAAACTAACCCGTTCCCAATGAGAACGAAAGCGAAACGCCTGTGGATAGATTGTGCGCGAATCGGGCCGCCGTCCGCGCGAAGTCCGGAAACTGTCGCCGGCGGACCATCCACAGAAATAATCGGGACCAAAATTGAAGGCATCGGCCCGGCCCGTTAGGCGTTCCTAATGTCGATTTTATCGGACCGCTGGATTCGTGAGCAGGCGCAACAGCACGCCATGATCGAGCCGTTCGTCGAAGCGCAGCGCCGCGAAGGCTGCATCAGCTACGGCCTGTCGTCCTACGGCTACGACGCGCGGGTCGCCGACGACTTCAAGATTTTCACCAATGTCGATTCGGCAACCGTCGACCCCAAGAATTTCGCGGCCAACAGCTTCGTCGATCGCAAGACAGACGTGTGCATCATTCCCCCGAACAGTTTCGCGCTGGCGCGGACGATCGAATATTTCCGGGTGCCGCGCGACGTGCTCGTCATCTGCCTTGGCAAATCGACTTATGCCCGGTGCGGAATCATCGTCAACGTCACTCCGCTCGAACCCGGCTGGGAAGGCCATGTGACGCTGGAGTTTTCCAACACCACGCCATTGCCCGCCAAAGTCTATGCCAATGAAGGCGCGTGCCAGTTCCTGTTCCTTCAGGGCAATGAGCCGTGCGAGGTCAGCTATGCCGACCGGGCGGGCAAATATATGGGCCAGAAGGGCGTGACCCTGCCCCGCCTGTGACCCCGCAGGAGCAGGATTCGGCCGATCCACTGGCCTTTGCCCGCGATCGCTTCCGCTTGCCCCAAGGCGCGATCTACCTCGACGGCAATTCGCTTGGAGCGATGCCGCGAGCGGCGACTGAAGCGCTCGGCCGGACCGCTGACGAGTGGGCGGAAGACCTGATCGGCAGCTGGAACACGCACTGCTGGATCGACGCACCGGTGCGGGTCGCCGCCAGGCTGGCACCGATCGTCGGCGCCCGACCGAGCGAATTGGTGATCGCCGATTCGACTAGCGTCAGCCTGTTCAAGCTGCTTGCCGCGGCGGCGCGGGCCCGGCCCGGCCGGCGCACCATCCTCAGCCAGGCGGGCAATTTCCCGACGGACCTCTATGTCGCGCAGGGCCTGTGCGACATGCTTGGGATGACGTTGCAGACGGTGCCGGCGGAGGACGTCGCGGGAGCGATCGGAAGCGATACCGCAGTGGTGACGCTGACCCATGTCGATTACCGCAGCGCGGTGGTTCACGACATGGCCGCAGTCAACCGCGCGGCGCATGACGCGGGTGCGCTGAACCTGTGGGACCTGTCGCACAGCGCGGGCGCAATCTCGCTCGAACTGGCCAGCAGCGGGTGCGACCTGGCGGTCGGTTGCGGGTACAAATATCTGAACGGCGGTCCCGGGGCGCCGGCCTTCCTGTTCGTCGCCGAGCGCCTGCAGGATTCGCTGCGCTCGCCGCTGCAGGGCTGGATGGGCCATGCCCAACCCTTTGCATTCACCAGCGACTATCGCCCGACACAGGGCATGATGCGGTTCGTTACCGGCACTCCGGCGATCCTTGCGCTCGCCAGCCTGGAAGCGGGGCTCGCGACGTTCGAGGGCATTGCAATGCGTGACCTGGAGGCCAAGTCGCGGGCGCTGTCGCAGTTGTTCGTTGACGAGGTCGAGGCCTGGTGCGGCGAGCACGTCCGGCTCGCCTCCCCCCGCGACCCGAAACAACGCGGCAGTCACGTCGTGTTCGCCCACCAACAGGCTTATGCCGTGACGCAGGCGCTGATCGCACGCGGAGTGATCGGCGATTTTCGCGAGCCCGACCTGATGCGCTTCGGCTTCGCGCCGCTTTATATCCAATTCGCCGAGGTGGCGCGCGCGGCGCACATCCTCGGCGACATTCTCAGCTCAGGCGAATGGGACCAGCCGCGCTTCCACGCGCGGTCCAAGGTTACCTGATCGGAGCGTTGCGGGTTCGTGCCCCGTCGATGCTCCACGCGCCAGGACCAGCCGCGGCGAGGTAAAGGAAGACGAAGCAGAACAGGATCGCGCCCTCGCCACCATTGACGGCTGGCCAGAAGCCCTTCGGGAAGTGGCCGATGAAATAACCGGCCGCCATCTCGCCTGCAGCAATGAATGCCGCGAGGCGGGTGAACAGGCCGACGGTGATCAGCAGGCCGCAGACGAGTTCGATCACTCCGGCGGCGACCAGCAGCGGCGGAAGTGGGCCCGGCAGCGGAAACGCAATCGGGAATGCAAAGAACTTCTGAGTTGCATGCTCAAGAAAGAGCAAGCCGGCAAAAATCCGCAAAAGCGCGAGAATTTGCGGTTGGTACCGCTGCAGCCACGGCAATTCCATCAAGCGTCTCCCCCTGTTCGTGGGGCAGCTTAGCGGTCGGCGCGATCATCTCAAGACAGGATCACGATTGTGCCTGCTAAGCCGCGTGGGCACCGTCCTCGGCCAGCAGCTTGCGCGAGCGGTGGATCATGTCGACCCAGTCATGGAAGGCATGCGACAGCTTTTCGATCAGCTGCTTGAGCGGGCCGTCCTTGAGGCAGCCGTCAGCGTCGAAACTGTCGTCCGTGACATGGCCAAGATAGGCTTCGGGTTGAGCCATCACCGGCATGTTGAGGAACACCGCCGACTGGCGAATCTGATGATTGGCGCCAAAGCCGCCGATGGCGCCCGGGGAAGCGGTAACGATCGCCGCCGGTTTCTGGTCGAACACGCTGTGCCCATAGGGACGCGAGCCGACGTCGATCGCGTTCTTGAGCACGCCGGGAGTACCGCGATTATATTCGGGACTGACGAACAGCACGCCATCGGCCTGCCCGACCTGATCGCGGAAGCGGACATATTGTTCGGGCGGATTGGCATCGGAGTCCTGGTTGTAAAGCGGCAAGTCGCCGATCTCGACCATCGTGCAGTCAAGATTGTCGTTGCGGATCGCGCAGATCGAGCGGGCGACCTTGCGGTTGATGCTGCCTTCCCGAAGGCTGCCGACGATGATCGCGATTTTATAGGCCATCCAACTCTCCTGCGCTGTCGCGTTCCCAATGGTCCGGATCGCGCAAGGTTGCGAGCGCTTCAGGACCGGCGCCGGCCCTGGTGCCGAATGTTGGCCGGCCGGCCGCGCCGCACCCGGTCTTGCCGCCGCGGCGCCGGTGAAGTGCCATAGCTGCCCTCGGCAAGTTCGAAGCGCAGCGAGCCTGAGACCGGATTGGCCTCCGCCAGCCGCAGCGTCAGGCGCTGGCCCATGCGATAGGTTTCGCCGCTTTCCTCTCCGATCAGCTGGCGCGCGGCCTCGTCGTAGCGAAAATATTCGCGGCCGAGGTCGCGGGCAAGCACCAGCCCATCACCGCCGAGATCCTCGACCGTGGCGAAAAAGCCGAACGGCTGCACGCCCGTAATCCGGCATTCGACCAACTGGCCGACGCGGTCGGACAGGAAGGCCGCGACGTACCGATCGACGGTGTCGCGTTCCGCTTCCATCGCCCGCCGTTCGAGCATCGAGATCTGCTCGCCGATCTGGACGAAGCGTTCTTCGTCGCCAGGCGGCAGCCCGCCGTCGCCGAGCTGGTACGCCTTGACCAGCCCGCGATGGACCAGGAGGTCGGCGTAGCGCCGTATCGGCGAAGTGAAATGGGCGTAAGTGGCGAGCGCCAGCCCGAAGTGGCCGAGCCGTTCGGGTCCGTAGCGCGCCTGCATCTGGGTCCGCAGCAGCTGCTCCATGATTTCAGAGCGGCCGTCGGCTTGGCCGAGCCGTTCGATGATGCGATTGAAAGTACCGGGCTTGATCACCTGGCCGAGCGTGAACTCGATCCCGAAGGTCGCGAGATAATCCTTGAGCGCGACCAGTTTCTCGCGGCTTGGCGGTTCGTGGACGCGGTACATCACCGGCGCCTTTTTCGCTTCAAGCGCACGGGCCGCCGCAACGTTGGCGGCAATCATATAGTCTTCGACCAGCCGGTGCGCGTCCAGCCGGTCGCGCGCGGCGATCGACGCGATGCGG
This sequence comes from Sphingomicrobium sp., assembly GCA_039918915.1. Classification (GTDB taxonomy): domain Bacteria; phylum Pseudomonadota; class Alphaproteobacteria; order Sphingomonadales; family Sphingomonadaceae; genus Sphingomicrobium. The sequence continues at coordinate 4,260 of JBDSGQ010000045.1, read as the reverse complement.
CCTTTTTCATCGAGCACCACGCGGCGCTCGGGCAGATCGAGTTCAAGCGGATCGCGCTTCTTTCGCGCCGCGAACAGCGCCCGCCAGCAGGCCCACAACGGCTTTAGCGATTGTTCCACCAGCGCGGCCGGGACCCGGCCCTCGATCGGCGGCATCGCGCAGGTCGGGGACGACACTTCGGTCCGCTCCTCATTCGCCGCGTCGATCGCCGCTTGCGCATCCTCGTAAGCGATGTTCGCGGCAATCCGCACCTTGGCCCGGGTGAACCGCCAGCTTTTAATCTCGCCATCGCTGGCCACCTTGAGATGGCAGGCCATCGCCGCCCGGTCCGCGCCTGCTTTCAGTGAGCAGATGTCGGCTGACAGCTCCTCGGGCAGCATCGGCACGACGCGGTCGGGGAAATAGACGCTGTTGCCGCGCGCCCGGGCTTCCCGGTCGAGCTCCGACCCCGGGCGGACGTAGAAGCTGACGTCGGCAATCGCGACGATGGCGTTCCAGCCGCCGTCGGTCGCCTCGGCCCAGATCGCGTCGTCATGGTCGCGGGCATCGGCGGGATCGATGGCGACGATCGGCAGATGGGTCAGGTCTTCGCGCTCGCCCAGCGACTGCTTGGCCACCCGGTGCGCTTCGTCGATCGCTTCGGGCGCGAATTCGTGGCGAAGGCCATGTTTGTGGATCGCGATCAGGCTGAAGCTGCGCGGTGCGAATGGATCGCCAAGCACCGCATCGACCCGAACGGTCACTCGCGGTGGCCGGCCGGTTACTTCGCACAGCACCAGGTCGCCCGCCTCGGCGTCCTTGAGGTCCTGGATCGCGAGTTGGCGGCGTTCGCGCTTGTCGACCGGCGACAACCAGAAACGCGGCCCTTCCTGCTTGACCACGCCGAGCATCAGTTCGGCGGAGGCTTCGAGTTTTTTAAGCGGGTGGGCGACCCAGCCCTGCCCCTTTTGCTCGGTGCGGGCGAGGATCCGATCGCCGATGCCAAGCGCGCCGCGGCGGCCCTTTTCGATCACCCGGACGCGCGGTGCGGGAGTATCCGCCTGCCATTGTTCGGGCACTGCAAGCACGGTCCCGCTGTCGTCCACCGCCTGGACGCGCAGCACCGTCACTTTGGGAACGCCGCCCGATTGGTGAAAGGCACGACCCGGCGAGGCGTCGATCAGCCCTTCGTCGGCCATATCCTTGAGCAATCTTTTGAGGTCGATCTTCGCCTGGCCCGACAGGCCGAATGCTCGCGCGATCTCGCGCTTGCCGGCGGGCTGGTCGGAGCTGGCGATAAAGTCGAGGACCTGCTTGCGCGAGGGTAACGTCGTGGAGCGCTTGGCCGGCATCATGAAGTCCCTAACCGTCCTCGCCGTCGCGGCCTAGCCCGACCCGCGATCGCGCCGCTAGCGTTCGGCAATGGAATCATTAAGGTCATGGGCGATCATTCAGGAGGGGTAATTCATGCGTTTTCAACGTGCTTTGCTGGCCGCCGCGGCCACTGTAGCAAGCGGACCCGTCTTTGCCGCCCCGGCGATTCCGCCGATCCTGACCGGCGCCCCGAGCGCCGCCGCAATCAACCAGCGCTGCGCCTATTTCGTTCGCCAAAGCCAGCGACAGCGAACTGCTCTCGAACGGTCCACGGCCAAGGGCGGCGTCGAAACGACGCTTCGCGCTTATGACAATCTGTATCGCCTGCTCGGCGACGGAAGCAGTGAAGCGACGCTATTTCGCGAAGTGTCTCCGACGGCCGCCAGCCGCACGGCAGGCGAGAAATGCGAAGTTCGGATTTCGAGCGAATATACCAAATTATCGCTGTCGCGCGCCATTTACGACCAGCTCAAGGCCGTTCCGACGCCGGCCGACGCGCCGACCGCTTTGTATTTGGCCCGGACGCTGAGCGGATTTGAACGGTCGGGCGTCGCACTCGACGATGCGGGGCGCGCGACGGCGCAAAAGCTATCCGATGATATTTCCGAACTTTCGACCGCGTTCGCGGCCAATATACCCAAGGGCCAGCGGACGATCACCGCGACCGCTGCCGAGCTCGACGGATTGCCGCAGGATTTCATCAATTCGCACCGCGCCGGGGCTGACGGCAAGATTACGCTGCGGACCGATTCGACCGACTACGTCCCGGTCATGACCTACGCCAAGAGCAGCAATCTTCGCCGCCGCTTCCAGCATGAATATTTTTTGCGCGCCTATCCGGATAACGACACCGTTCTGCGCGGCCTGATCAACAAGCGCGACGAGTTTGCCCACCTTGTCGGACGGCCCAGCTATGCCGCGCTGAACTTTGAAGACCGGATGCTGAACACGCCGGAGAAGGTTCAATCCTTGCTCGACGAAATGTCCGCTGCCGCGCTTCCCGCAGGCCGGCGTGATTACGCCAAGATGGTGGCGGTGCTTCAGCAAATGCAGCCTGGAGCGACGAAGATTGAACCTTGGGACAGCAACTATCTTGGCCCGATCGTCCAGAAGCAGTCCTACGGGTACGACCGACAGGAGGCGCGCAAATATTTCGCCTACGACAATGTCCGCGACGGGATGCTGAAGCTGACCGAGGACATGTTCGGTGTCGACATCCGGCCGTGGCCGACGCCGTTGTGGAGCAAGAATGTCGAATCCTATGCGATGTACGACGGCGGCAAGCTGATCGGCCGCTTCTACTTTGATTCGCACCCGCGCGACGGCAAATACGAACATGCCAATGCGATCACCGTGCGCACCGGGCTGGGTAGTCAGGTGCCGATTGGCGCGCTGGTCATGAACATGCCCGCAGGCGGCCACAAGACCGGCCTGATGGAGCATGCCGACGTCGTCACCGCGCTGCACGAATATGGCCATTTGCTGCACGCGATCTTCGGCGGGCAGAAGCAGCGCTGGGCTGGGCTGAGCGGGATTGCGACGGAGTCGGACTTCGCCGAGGCGCCATCGCAGATGCTGGAAAATTGGGTTTACGATTATGACACGCTGAAAAGCTTCGCAGTCGACGCTTCGGGCAAGACGATCCCGCGCGAACTGGTCGATCAAATGAACCGGGCGCGTTATTTCAGCATCGGCAAGGACGACATGCGCCAGCTCGGTTTGTCCAACATCGCGCTGCAATATTATTCGCGGCCGGCACCCGCTGATCTGGGCGAAGCGGCTAGTCTGGCGGACGCCAAGTACGACATGATTCCACCGCCCCCCGGAAGCCAGATGCAGGACGCATTTTCGCATCTGTCAGGCTATGCCGCGGCTTATTACACCTACCGTTGGTCGATCGTGATTGCCGACGACATGTTTACCGAATTCGAAAAGCACGGGCTTCGCGATCCCGCGACTGCCGATCGCTATCGCCGGCTGGTGCTTGAGCGCGGCGGGACCAAGCCCGCGGCTGAATTGGTTTCGGACTTCCTCGGCCGGCCGATCAGCCTCGACGCCTATCGCGCCAAGATGCAAAAGGATCAGTAGCGCGCGCTAGCCCTAGCGCAGCTGACTGTCCTTGCTGCCGCGGCGGTTGATGGTCGAATGCGTCACCGCCTTGTCGCGCTCGCTTTGGCAAGCGACGCAGGTGCGGACGCCGGCCAGGGCTTCGCGGCGACGGGCGGGAATGGCTTCGTCGCAGTCGTCGCATTCCTTGGCGCTGTCGCCCGCGGGCGTGCGGGCGCGAGCCCGTTCGACGGCGTCCTTTACGGTGTCGTCAATCTGGTCCTGCACCGCCCCGTCACGGGTCCATCCACCGGCCATGTTCCAGTCCTTTCACAAGCGGATGTAGGAAGAATGACCGGCGTTTTCACCCGTTCCCCGCAACTGGCGTTTGGCGCTCGGCGGGTCTAGGGGAGCCGCGACCCAATCACCTTAGTCAGGACGGCCCAGCATGTTGCGTGACATCGACCATTTCATCGCCGGTTCAAGCGTCGCTTCGGGCGATCGGCACGGCGAGGTGTTCGACCCCAATCGGGGCGAGGTGCAGGCCCGCGTCCGGCTTGGCACGCCCGCCGACCTCGACCGCGCGATGGATGCCGCGCGCGCGGCCCAGCCGGCCTGGGCGGCAACCAATCCGCAGCGACGCGCACGCGTGATGTTCAAGTATAAGGAACTGGTTGAAGCGCATATGGACGAGCTTGCCGAGCTGCTCTCGAGCGAGCATGGCAAAGTCGTCGCGGATTCGCGCGGCGACGTTCAACGCGGCCTCGAAGTGATCGAATATGTCTGCGGCATCCCGCAGGCGCTTAAAGGCGAATATACCGTTGGCGCCGGGCCCGGGATCGACGTCTATTCGATGCGCCA
>JBDSGQ010000044.1:0-7496 GCA_039918915.1 Sphingomicrobium sp. | reverse complement strand
CCAGGGAATGATGTCAGCCATTGCCCGGCAATGCGCGGGCCGCCGCAAGGTTCAGATTTCGACCTGGCTGCCGAGTTCAACCACGCGGTTGGTCGGAAGCTTGAAGAATTCCATCGCGCTTTCCGCGTTGCGCAGCATCCAGGCGAACAGCTTTTCGCGCCAGATCGCCATTCCCGGCCGCGACGAAGCAAGGAGCGTCTGGCGCGCGAGGAAAAAGCTGGTGTCCATCATCTTGCACTGCGAGCCGATCGATTTGAGCTGCGCGAGTGCAACCGGGACATTGACTTCCTCCATGAAGCCGTAGCGCAACAGCACCCGGTAAAAGCCCGATCCATATTCCTTGGTTTCGAGTCGCTTTTCCTCGCTGACGTAAGGCACGTCCTCGATCCGCACAGTGAGCAGGATCACCCGCTCGTGAAGGACCTTGTTGTGCTTGAGATTGTGCAGCAGCGCATGCGGCACGCCGCTTGACGAGCTGGTCATGAAAACCGCGGTGCCGGAAACTCGCGCAGCGCTCGGCGCGGCCGACTTGATGAAAATCTCCATTGGCAGGCTGGCTTCGTTCATCCGGCTGATCATCAACTGGCGGCCCTTGGCCCACGTCGTCAGCAGAGTGAACGCAATTGCTCCGACCAGCAGTGGGAACCAGCCACCGGCAGGAATCTTGAGCAGATTGGCTGACAGATAGGCGAAATCGACGCTGAAGAAGAGCACCAGCAGGCCGGCGACGACGTAACGATTCCAATTCCACATTTGCCGCAGCACGACTGCGATGAGAACCGTGTCGATCAGCATCGCGCCGGTCACCGCGATGCCATAAGCAGCGCCAAGGTTGCTCGACGATCCGAAGCTGATCACGAGCAGCGTGACCATCACCATCAGCGCCCAGTTGACGATCGGGATGTAGATCTGGCCGGCGGCGCTTTCGCTGGTGTGCGTGATCCGCAGGCGAGGCACGAAACCAAGCTGGATTGCTTGCTGGGTGACGCTGAAGGCACCGCTGATGACCGCCTGGCTGGCGATGATCGCGGCGGCGGTGGCAAGCAGCACGAGCGGCAGTCGAAGAGCGTCGGGCGCGAGGTAGAAGAACGGGTCCTTGACCTTGGCCAGCGCATCATGGGCATCGGCGGACAGGATCATCGCGCCCTGGCCCATGTAATTGAGCATCAGCGCGGGAAGGACGAAATAGACCCAGGAAATGCGGATCGGCTTGCGCCCAAAGTGGCCCATGTCGGCGTAAAGTGCTTCCGCGCCAGTGACGGCCAGGACGACCGAGCCGAGCGCAATGAACGCCCGCATGAAATCCGCAGCGAAGAAGTGGACGGCGTTCAGCGGATTGAACATCGCCACGATCACGCCCGGAAAATCCATGATGTGCATCACGCCGAGCACCGACAGGACCGCGAAATAAAGCAGCATGATTGGACCGAACAGCAGCCCGACCTTGGCCGTGCCACGCGACTGGATGGCGAACAGGCCGACCAGGATCGCCACCGATATGGGAATGACGAACGGCTGGAAGCCGCTGTTCACGGTCGTCAGGCCCTCGACCGCCGAAAGCACCGACATTGCCGGCGTAATCATCGAATCGCCGTAGAACAGCGCGGTTGCGAACACCCCGAGCATGATGATCCCGCTGGTCCAGCGGCGCTTGCCGGTCAGCGTCCGGTTGATCAGCGCCAGCAGGGCAAGGCTGCCGCCCTCGCCCTTGTTGTCGGCGCGCATGATGATCGAGACGTACTTCAGGCTGACGATGATCATCATCGACCAGAAAATCAGGCTCAGTACGCCATAGATGTGCAACTGGTCGGGAATGAGCGTGTGATGCCCAGCGAACGTTTCGCGAAAAGCGTAGATCGGCGAGGTTCCGATATCGCCGTAGACGATTCCAACGGCCCCGATGACGAGCTTGTACAGCGGACCTTGCGCGTGACCGTGCGCGGCATCGTGCGGCGCTTCGGCCGCGGCGCCCCCAGTGGCAGTGATGTTCATGTATTCAACCCCGCCGGGCTAGCCTTGGAACGCGCATAACTTGTTGCCCTTGGCCGCCTACATCGGCAGCGGCGCGTCGCCGTAGCACCGCCCATTGTGCGCTGCAATCGGTGGGGACAGGGACGAATTCCCCGGCTATAGGCCCGCCAAATCAACATTGACGGAGCGAACGAACAATGCGCGTCGGGGTGCCCAAAGAAATCAAGGTCCATGAGTATCGCGTGGGGCTTACTCCGGCTTCGGTCGCCGAGCTGATCGCTCACGGCCATGAAGTGTTCGTCGAAACAAGGGCGGGAAACGGCATCGACTGTCCCGATAAAGCCTACGAAAAGGCCGGGGCGACAATTCTTGCCGATGCGCCAGCGGTGTTCAAGGCGTCCGACATGATCGTCAAGGTCAAGGAACCGCAGCCGCAGGAGATCGCCCTGCTGGAATCGCGGCACATCCTGTTCACCTACCTTCACCTCGCCGCCGACAAGGCGCAGGCCGAAGGGCTGGCGAAATCCGGCGCGACCTGCATCGCTTACGAAACCGTCACCGGCAAGAACGGGTCCCTGCCCTTGCTCAAGCCGATGAGCGAGGTCGCGGGCCGGATGTCGGTCCAGGTCGGCGCGCACTATCTTGAAAAAGAACAAGGCGGCCGCGGCGTACTGCTTGGCGGAGTCCCCGGCGTAGCACCGGCCAAGGTCGCGATCCTTGGTGGCGGAGTGTCGGGCGTCAACGCCGCGCAAATGGCCACCGGGCTTCGCGCCGACGTCACCATCTACGATATCAACAACGACCGGCTAGCCGAGCTCGACATGTTCTTTTCGAGCCAGATCAAGACCGCCTATGCCTCGCGCGCAGCAATCGCCAATGCCGTCAAGGAAGCCGAACTGGTGATCGGCGCAGTGCTGGTCCCCGGTGCCGCCGCGCCCAAGCTGGTCACGCGCGAAATGCTCAAGACCATGAAGCGCGGCTCCGTATTGGTCGATATTGCAATCGATCAGGGCGGATGTTTCGAGACATCGCACGCGACGACCCACGCTGACCCGGTCTACGTGGTTGACGGAATCATCCATTATTGCGTCGCCAACATGCCTGGCGCGGTTGCGCGAACCAGCGCTTTCGCGCTCAATAACGCGACCCTTCCGTTCGCCATCAAGATCGCCAATTTGGGGGCCGAGGAAGCCATGCGGCAGGACCCCAATCTCGCAGCCGGACTCAATGTTTCGGGCGGAAAAATCCGCCACCAGGCAGTCGCCGAAGCGCTCGATATGAAATTCGAGTCCGCCTAGCCGAACCGACTGCGACTAGCGCCGAGCCGGTGCGGGGCGGTCAAGCACGGCGATCCCCTGCTCCACCAGCGGCCGCCAGCTGGCGTCAGACGGAGCATCGGCGAGGATTTGGCGCCACAGGGTTACGGCGCTTTCGCGATCTCCCGACCGTGCCAGCGCAAGGCCGTAGAAGAAGCGCGCGGCCGGGTGGCCGGGCGCCGCTTCGGACGCTCGGCGAAAAGCGAGCTCCCCGGCGGGAGTCAGCCCATTGGCATGATCGACCAGACTGTTACCCAAGCCGATCCACAACTGCGCGTCGCCGGGATAGCGGTGGGTTGCATTCTCCAGGATGCCGACGGCGTCGACGCCATTGCCGTTCCGAGCCAGCGCCTCGGAAATCCGCAACCACGGCTCGGCCGGCGCAAAATCGCCGAAAAAGGCATGGCGGGCATCGGTCAACGGCAGATATTCGCTGTTCGGGCGACCGGGTGCCGGTGCGGCCCGATCATCGGGCGATCCCTGCAGCGCATAGCCCGCGCCACCCAGCAGCAACGCCGCCGCCGCTGCAGTTAGCAATCCGCCGCGCAGCTTGAGCAGCCACAGCGCGCCGGCGGCGGCGGCAATCATCAGGAGAAGAATGACCAGCCCCATTAGCGCCCGACCTTGATCCGCCGAGCAACCAGCAACGCGCCGGCAGCCAGCAGGGCGAGAGGTGCCAGCCACAGCGGCCAGGCGGCGGGCTCGGCTGTCGGCTGGTAACTGATCCAACTCCCGTAACGCGCAATCAGCCAACTGCGGATCGCGGCTGGACTTTCGCCCGCGGCGATCCGCCGCCGCACCAGATCGCGCATGTCCCCCGCCAGTTCCGCATCCGAATCGGCAATCGACTGACCTTGGCACACCAGGCAGCGGATCTGGTCCATCAACGCATCGGCCGCCGCCTCCTGCCGCGCATCGGGAAGCTGGCGATTGGCCCAATAGGCCGGCGGCAGATCGCTATCGGCAAAAGCGGGACTGGACACCGCCAGCAGAAGTGCAAGCACCCTGCCGTTCACCGTACCTGCTCCAGCTGGGCAAGGATCACGGGCACGTCAGCCGCTTCGATCGGGCCGATGTGCTGGTATCGAACGATGCCGCGGCCATCGACGACGAAACTTTCGGGTACTCCGGACGACCCCAGCGAGATTTGCAGCCGGCTTTCGCTGTCGCCGCCGATCCGCGCGTAGGGATCGCCGTTGCGGGCGAGAAATTGCGCGACCGCTTGGGGCCGGTCGCGCACCGCGATGCCATCGATTTCGACGCCGCGGCGGCGCAGTCCGTCGAGGACTTTCACTTCGGCGATGCACGGTACGCACCAGCTGGCAAAGATGTTGAGCAGTCGCGGTTTGCCACTGGCCAGGTCGGCCGAGACAAGTCCCGGTTTGCCGACCACCAGCGGCGCCAGATCAAAGGTTGGCACGGGCTGGCCAGTCATCCTTGACGGCACCGCCGTGTCGGCCGGAGTGGTCAGCCGCCAAGTCAGAGCGCCGACGACCAGCAACAGCAGCAGCAGCGGCGTGAAGCGCAGCGCCCGCGTCATGCGTAGCGCTCCTTGCGCCAATCAGCGGAGGGCCGCCGTCGGCGAAACAGCGACAGCCGCCCGACAAGCGCGAGTGCTCCGCCCAGCGCGATCAGCACGCCACCGGCCCAGATCAAGGTCACGAACGGCTTCCACCACAATCGCAACTGCCATCCGCCGTCAGCATCGGGCTTGCCGACGACAGTGTAGAGTTGCCCGTTCCAGAAGGTCCGGATCGCCGCCTCCCCCGTTTCGGTCGGGGGATCGGTGAAATAGCGTGCTTCGGGCGTGAGCAGGACCGGCCCCTCTCCTCTAGTCGCGCGCAGTTCGGCCTGGATTGCCGTCCAGTTGGGGCCGGCAACCGGCGCTACGCCTTCCAGCTGCACCAGCCACGGTCCGACGCGCAGCGTTTCGCCAACCCGCGCAACCGCCAGCTTTTCGGAAGTAAACGCCGCATTGGCGGCCATGCCCGCAAGCGACACCGCGATCCCGAAGTGGGCAATGACCATGCCCCAAGTCGCAAGCGGCACCCGCAGCGGGTTGCGCGCGATCAGCGGCAAGATGCTCGCGCCAGCAAGGAATGCCGCGACGGCCAAACCCAGTCGCGACAGGATTGTCATGTCCGGAGCGAGAATGATCGTGAGCGCAAGGGCGGTCGCCGCCATCAGCGCCGGCACCGTCAACCGCCGCAACACGGGACGTCGTTCACGTCGCCACGCGAGCAACGGGCCGACGCCGACAAGCATTGCCAGGATCAGTGCCAACGGCCCGGCAACCGCATTGAAATAAGGTGCGCCAACCGACATCTTCGCGCCGGCCACGGCCTCAACGAACAGGGGATAAAGCGTTCCAACGAAGACGATTCCAAGGATCACGCTCAGCATCAAATTGTTGACGACCAGCCCGCTTTCGCGGCTGACCAGTTCGAACTGCGCGCCTTCCTTGAGCGTCGCTCCGCGCCACGCGAACAAGGCGAAAGCCGCGCCGACGTAAATCGCCAGCAGGGCCAGCAGGAAGGTCCCGCGCTGCGGATCGATGGCGAAAGCGTGAACCGACGTCAGCACGCCCGACCGCACCAGGAACGTTCCGACCATCGACATCGAAAAGGCGATCACGGCCAGCATCATGGTCCACGCCTTGAGCGCCCCGCGCGCCGCGAGCACGTTGATCGAGTGAAGCAGGGCCGTCGCCGCGAGCCACGGCATCAGGGATGCATTTTCAACGGGGTCCCAAAACCAATAGCCGCCCCAGCCAAGCTCGTAATAAGCCCAATAGCTGCCGGCGGTGATGCCAAGCGTGAGGAAGATCCACGCGCCCAGCACCCACGGCCGCATCGCGCGCGCCAAGCGGGCGTCGACTTCGCCAGTCAGCAGCGCTCCGACCGCAAGGCTGAAGGCGACCGACAGTCCGACGTAGCCGAGGTACAGCGTGGGCGGATGAAAGGCCAAGCCGGGGTCCTGAAGCAAGGGATTGAGCCCGCGGCCCTCGAGCGCCGCCGGATTAAGCCGGGCGAACGGATTCGATGCGAGCAGCAGGAAGGCGTAGAAGCCCAGTGCCAGCGCCGCCTGCGCGCCGAGCGCGGCGACAAGCGTTCGGCCGCTGGTGCGGCGCGACAGCAGCGCCATGATTGCGCCAGCCGCTGCAAGCACCGTGACCCACAGCAGCATTGAGCCTTCGTGGTTCCCCCAGGCGCCGGCCACTTTGTACATGAAAGGCTTGGCGCTGTGGCTGTTTTCGAACACCAAAGCGACCGACAGATCGGTGCGCGCGAACACCAGCAGCAGCATCGCGAACGACATGATCGTCAAAGCGCCTTGAACCATCGCCACGCCGCGCATCGCGCGCTGAACGTCGACCGCGCTGCACAGTGCAAGCACCATCAGCAACAGCTGGAACGCGGCCAGCGCGGCCGCCAGCCACAGTGCGGCAAGGCCGGCTTCGGCGGTCATTGCTGAAGCGTCTTGCCGGCCTTGTGCTCCGCGGCGAGGTTGCCGAGCTCGGGCGGCATGTAGCGTTCGTCGTGCTTGGCGAGGATGGTATCGGCAACGAAGGTGCCGCGTTCGAACCGGCCTTCGGCGACCGCTCCGCTGCCTTCGCGAAACAGGTCGGGGACGATCCCGCGATAAGTGACCGGAGAGCTCGCCCGACCGTCGGTCATGATGAAGCGGATGGTGACCCCGTCGGGCAGGCGTCGGATCGAGCCGCGCTCGACCATTCCGCCAAGCCGGACAATGGCACCGACGTTGGCATGGCCAGCGGCAATGTCGGCGGGCGTGTAAAAATAGGACGCCTGGCTGCGCAGTCCCCACATCGCCAGCAGGACTGCGGCAAGCAGGGCCGCAGCCGCGGCCGCGACCAGCACCAGCCGCTGGTTCTTGGGCTTCATTTGCGTTTCAGGGCGTCGGCCGCTGCCTCCGCCCGGCGCATCGACGCCGAAGCCCAAAGCAGAAGCGCGGCAGTCAGCAAGATCGCGACGGCAAAAGCGGCAATCACGAATGGCCAGGGGTTCATCCGCCAAGCCTCCGCAGCCGCGCTTCGACTTTGGTTGCGGCAAGCTCCGCGCGCATTCGCATCAGCATCGCCGCGCCGAACAGGCAGCTGAAGCCGACCATGGTCAATGGCAATGGCCACAGGATGCTGCTGTCGATGCTCGATCCGCTGACCGAGATGCTCTGGCCTTGGTGGAGCGT
>JBDSGQ010000043.1:0-9656 GCA_039918915.1 Sphingomicrobium sp. | reverse complement strand
GCCAAGGCGCAAGCCGAGCGGTTGGGCGCGCGGTCGGCAGGGTCGGTTAGCGCCAAGACCGACCTGGTCGTTGCCGGGCCGGGCGCCGGGTCCAAACTGAAGAAGGCGGAGGAGCTTGGCATCCCCGTCATCGCCGAAAGCGAGTGGGCCAAGATCGTCGCCAAGAGCTAGCTGCGGCCCAAGGTCATCACCAGCACTGGCCATTCGCCTGCGCCGCGGTCTCGCGCGGTGAAGCCAGGCGTTGCGTAAGCCGCGGTCACCGCTTCAACCTGCGTATCGAGCAAGCCCGCGAGCACGATCGTGCCCCCCGGCGCGAGCGCCTTGGCGAAGTCGGGCGCAAGTTCGATCAGCGGACCGGCGAGGATGTTGGCGACGATCAGGTCGAATGGCGCCCGCGCCGCAAGCAGCGCCGATTCCATGCCGTCGGATTGCGCAAGGAGGAGCTCGCCCGCGCCATGCCCAACCTTGACGTGATTGATCGCGGCATTGTCCCGCGCGACCTCGACCGCGACGGCATCGATGTCGGTCGCAATGCACTTCGCCTCGGGCCACAGCGCGAGCATTGCAAAGGCGAGCAGGCCGGTGCCGGTGCCGACGTCGGCGACATTGCCGAACCGGTCGCCGTCGCGCTCGAGCCGGTCGAGCGCCGCGAGGCAACCGCTGGTCGTCGCATGCTGGCCAGTGCCGAACGCGAGGCCGGCATCGATTTCGAAATTGATCCGCGCCGGATCGGGCCGATAGGTCGGCGTGTGCACCGTGAAGCGCCCGGCCCGGATCGGCGCCAACCCCGACTGGCTCATCGTTAGCCAATCGTCGTCGCCGAGCTGCTCGACCGCGGGCGTCCCTGTCCCGAGCGTCTTCAGGATCGCGATTTCCCCATCGGCGGGCACATGTTCGAAATAAGCGTGGATCACCCAGTCATCGGGCCTGGCGGGATCGGGCTCATCGGCGACCAGCACCGGCGGGACCGGGCTGTCGGCGAAAAATTCCTCGGCGCCAGCCACCGCTTCGGCCTGAACCCGGCTGCACGGGACCGTTGCGCGCCAGCTCATTTGGCGGCTTTTTCCTTCGCCAGCCGCTCGTCCAATCCATGCGTCAGGCCGGCCGCGTAAGTCGTGCACGCGCCCTCGTCGAGCAGGCGTTTGCCGAGCGCGAGGCGATCCGGCATGTCGCTTGCCGAAGGGTGCGGAGTCAGCAGGATCTCGCACGGGCTGGCGGCGATCTTCGCAATGGACGACCGCAACGCCGCGATTTGCTCGGGATGATCGGTGAAGCGATACGTTGGGCCGCTGACCGGGGTCAGGCTGTCGGCATAGACCATCGTCCGGCACACGCCGCCGTCGCAGCTGACCCAGCGCCAGCTCAAGGCCCCGGCGGTGTGACCGGGGGTCGCAATCGCCGTCAACATCAGGTCGCCAAGCCGGATTTCGTCGCCATCGCGAACCACCCGCCCCACCGGCACCCCGGGAAAGGCCTTGAGAACCCCGAACTGCGGGTCGTCCGCGGCCGGCTGGCCGGAAGTCAGGACCCTGGCCGCCGCCGCTGAAGTCATGACGGTCGCGCCGCTCAGCTTCTGCAGCCGGGAGATTCCGCCGACATGGTCGAAATGCTCGTGGCTGGTGAGGATGATCCGGATGTCTGAGACGCGGAAGCCAAGCTCACGGATGTTGGCGGCGATGAGGTCGGCGGCGGCTTCGGGCCCGCCGTCGATCAGGACATGGCCCTGGCTGCCGGTGATCAGGATCGCCGAGATGCCACAGGTTCCGACCAGATAGGCGTTGCCGTGGATTCGCACCGGCGGCGCGGCCTTGGTCCAGTCGTCCGACCCGTCGCACTGCGCGGCCCACAATGGCCCGGAAGTCTCGATCGGAGCGCGCGGCTGTTCGATCCGGCGCGGACTGCCGAACGGGATCGAGACCTGCTGCCCGGCGAGCAGCAGCGCGCCGAGGAGGGCCGGACTAACGAACATAGCTGGCGCCGTTGGCATCAATCACGCTGCCGGTCGCGGACGCGGGCGCATCGACCGCCAGCCAGCGGATGATCTCCGCAATCTCGTCCGTCGTCGCGACTCGTCCAAGCGGAATTTCGGCGACCACCTGGGCCCCGCCCCGGCCGGCGAGATATTGTTCGGTCATTTCCGACACCGTGAAGCCGGGGGCGACGGCAAAGCACAGAATGTCGTGGGCCGCGTAACCGCGCGCGATCGTGCGGGTCATCGCCACCATCCCGGCCTTGGACGCGGCGTAATGCCAGTGACTGGGCGAATCGCCGCGAAACGCCGCGCGGCTGGCAACGTTGACGATCCGGCCCGGAATCCCGAGTTCGCGGAAGTGCGCGATGGCATGCTTGCTGAGGTCGGCGGCGGATTGCAGGTTGATCGTCATGCTCCGCGCCCAGGCGGCGTGCCATTGCGCGTCGGCGGCATCGTCGGCCACCGCTTCGTAAACCCCGGCATTGTTGATGAGGACGTCGATCCGCCCGCCGAGCTTGGCCAGTGCGGCGTCCCACATTCGCCGCGGAGCTTCGGGATCGGCGAGGTCGCCAGCAATCAGCTGGTCATTGCCCGCCGTCGAATGACCAAGGACAGTCTGTCCGCTCGACTTCAGCAGCCGATAGGCGGCCGCGCCAATGCCCCGGCTGGCGCCGGTGAGGAAAACGTTCATCGCGCCGCTCTGTCATTGGCGGCGCAGCGACGCAATCCGCGGGTTGAATGTCAGGCGGCGGCGAGGTCGACGAAGGCGGTCGCGGTCGAATGGAAATTGGCGATCTGGTCGGAAAAGCGCCCAAACCCCTGTTCGACCTGGTCGATGTCGTTGGCGACGCTCTCGGTATCGCTGCGGATGGCGGCAATCGTCGAACTCATCGAATCGGCGGCAAGCGCGGTCTCGTCGACCGCCGCGGTGATCATCGTCACGGTCTGCGCCTGAAGCTCCATCGCTTCGCGGATGCGGTCGGAGGAGGTCTGCACTTCCTCGACCGTGGACTGGATCGAGCCATTGGCATCGACAGTCTGGCGGGTCGCCTGCTGGATGGCGGTGATCTTGGCGGTGATATCATCGGTCGCCCGCGCCGTTTGCGATGCCAGGCTCTTCACTTCCTGGGCAACGACCGCGAACCCGCGGCCAGCGTCGCCGGCGCGCGCCGCCTCGATCGTCGCGTTGAGTGCCAGCAGGTTGGTCTGCCCGGCAATGTCGCGGATCAGGCTGAGGATCGATTCAATGGCTTCGACGTGGGCCGACAGGGCCTGGCTGACCTTCACTGCCTGGCTCGCCTGGTCGCCGGCGCGAATCGCGACGTCGGCCGCGACTTCGACTTCGGTCCGGGCGTCCTCGATGGCGCGGATCAGGCCCGCCGCGGTCTGCGCCGCTTCGCGCATCGCGACTGCCGATTGTTCGGCCGCCGCAGCGACTTCGCTGGTCTTGCCGAGCATTCCGCGCGCCGATGCAGCGGTTGAGCGGGTGCGGTCGGTCAGTGCCTTGGACTGCTCGCCAGTGGCGCGGACAAGCTCCGCCACGCGGCGTTCGAACTGGTCGTTTTCACGGCCGCGAACTTCGGCGGCCTGGACCGCTTCAAGCAGCGACACCTGGGCCAGGATGATGTCGGTTTCGATGGTGGCCATGCGGTTGAATGCGGCAACACAGCCAGCGAGCTTGTCGTGGTCCTTGGCCAAGCGCTCGACCATGGCGGCGACGATTCGGCTCGCCGTCTGCGTGCGCTGCGCCATATAGGCCGGCACTGCCAGCCGTTCGGCGTGGATGATGCGGCCATATTCGGCGATTCGCTGGACCCAGGCTGCATCCACCGTTCCGGCGTAGGTCGCCATGTAGCGCTCGGCGCGCTCGGCCCCGAAGTCATTATGGACCTGGGCGGCAATCAGGTCGCCGGCCTCGTCGCGCAACAGCGCCAGGTCGCGATCGAGCGATCCGTCATGGTTGTAAGCTGCGAGCCGCGCGCTCACCTGCTCGTCGGTCAGGCGCTGCAGATGTCCAGTCTCGCCACTCATCGGTTCGCTCTCCGTCATTCGCTTGAAGTCGATTGCCCGAGGTCTTGCGCCGCTAATGGTTAAAACGGGGTTAGGCTCGGCCCCGTCAATCTTGCCCTCCCCCACTGCGCGTCCTAAGCGGCGGCAATGGCCAATTCCGCTTCACGACCGCTCTCGCCGCATCTCACGATCTGGCGTTGGGGACCGCATATGGTGGTCTCGATTCTCCACCGCGCAACCGGCGTCGCACTGTCGATCGGCGGGCTTGGGCTACTCACCTGGTGGCTTGCCGCAATCGCTGGCGGCGCCGAATCCTACAGCCGCTTCGACGCATTCCTCCACTGGAAAGCATTCGGCGTGCCGTGGATTATCCTGGTCCTCGCGGGCCTCACGTGGAGCTTCTTTCAGCATTTGCTGTCCGGCATTCGTCACCTGACGATGGATACTGGCGGAGCGTTTGAACTGGGGGTCAACAAGACCTTTGCAATCATGACGATGGTCGGTTCGCTGCTGCTGACAGCCTTGCTGTGGTTCTATCTGTTGGGAGCAGGCGCATGAGCATTGGCGACAGCGCGAGCCCGCTGGGCAAGGTCAAGGGTCTCGGTTCAGCCCGCGATGGCGGCGAGCATTGGCTGACCGAACGGGCGACGAGCGTTGCGCTACTCCTCCTCGGCAGCTGGCTGATCGCCTCGCTTCTGCTGCTTCCCCGGCTCGATCGGGCGACGACGGCCGAATGGCTTCATGCGCCGAGCGGCGCGGTACCGATGGCGTTGCTGATCATCGTCGGTTTCCGGCATGCGCTTGATGGCATGAAGGCGGTGGTCGATGATTACGTCCACGAAGAAGGCGCGCGCTTTGCGGCGAACCTGCTGTTTCTTTTTCTCGCCGTCGCCGGGGGCGCCCTGGCGTTGTTCGCGCTGGCCCGGATCGCCTTCGGAGCGGCGGCTTGAGCGCCTACCGGATTGTCGACCATGATTATGATGTCGTGGTGGTTGGTGCCGGCGGTGCCGGACTGCGCGCGACCATGGGTTCGGCCAATGCCGGGCTGAAGACGGCGTGCGTCACCAAGGTATTCCCGACGCGCAGCCACACCGTCGCGGCGCAGGGCGGAATCGCCGCCAGCCTGGGCAACATGGGCCCGGATCACTGGACCTGGCACATGTACGATACCGTCAAGGGATCGGACTGGCTCGGCGACCAGGACGCCATCGAATATCTGTGCCGTGAAGCGCCCGCCGCGGTGTTCGAGCTGGAGCATGCTGGCCTGCCGTTCAGCCGCACCGCCGAAGGCAAGATTTATCAGCGCGCGTTCGGCGGAATGACTCAGGACATGGGCCAGGGCCCGCCCGCCCAGCGCACGTGCGCGGCCGCCGACCGCACTGGCCATGCAATGCTTCACACGCTCTATCAGCAAAGCCTGAAGTACGACGCCGATTTCTTCATCGAATATTTCGCGCTCGACCTGATCATGGTCGACGGTGAGTGCCGCGGCGTTGTCGCTTTGTGCCTCGACGATGGCTCAATCCACCGCTTCCGCGCCCAGGCGGTCGTGATTGCGACGGGTGGCTACGGCCGCTGCTATTTCTCCGCGACCGGAGCCCATACCCAGACCGGCGACGGTAACGCGATGGCGCTTCGGGCCGGCATTCCGCTGCAGGATATGGAATTCGTCCAGTTCCACCCGACCGGCCTGTACGGTGCCGGCGTGCTGATCACCGAAGGGGCTCGGGGCGAAGGCGGCTACCTCACCAATAGTGAGGGCGAGCGCTTCATGGAACGCTACGCCCCCCACGCCAAGGATCTTGCCAGCCGCGATGTCGTGTCACGCTCGATGGCGATGGAAATCCGCGAGAGCCGGGGGGTCGGCGAGCACAAGGATCATATCTGGCTGCACCTCGACCATATCGATTCCAAGGTGCTTGCCGAACGCCTTCCGGGGATCACCGAAACCGCCAAGACCTTTGCCGGGGTCGACCTGACCCGCGAACCGGTGCCGGTGGTGCCGACGGTCCACTACAATATGGGCGGAATCCCGACCAATTATCACGGCGAAGTCGTGACTCTGAAGGACGGCGATCCCGATTCCGTGGTGCCCGGCCTGTTCGCGGTTGGTGAGGCCGCGTGCGTCAGCGTCCACGGCGCCAATCGGCTCGGCTCCAACAGCCTGATCGACCTCGTCGTATTCGGCCGCGCCGCCGGCTTGCGGCTCGCCGAAGTGATCAAGCCGGGTGCGCTCAAGCCGCAGCTTCCGGACAATGCGGCCGAGCTGTCGCTAGCCCGCCTCGATCGTTTCCGGCATGCCGAAGGGGGCAGCCCGACCGCCGAAATCCGGCTCGACATGCAGCGCACGATGCAGGCCGATTGTGGCGTCTTTCGAACCGACCGGACGCTGGCCGACGGAGTGGCCAAGATCGACCGCGTGTTTGCCCGGATGGCCGACGTCAGCGTCACCGACCGCAGCCTGATCTGGAACAGCGACCTCGTCGAAACGCTCGAGCTCGACAATCTGCTGAGCCAGGCGGTGGTGACCATGCACTGCGCCGCCAACCGTAAGGAAAGCCGCGGCGCGCACATGCAGGAAGATTATCCCAAGCGCGACGACAAGAACTGGATGAAGCACAGCATCGCCTGGTTCGACGGCTGGGGCGGGGCCACCGGGGCACTGGGCGTGCGGATCGATTATCGCCCGGTCCACGACTTCACGCTGACCGGCGACGTCCCCTACATCAAGCCCAAGGCACGGGTTTACTAAGCGTCGGCGCCGAAATGGCGCGCCGCGTGGTGCCCAGGAGAGGACTCGAACCTCCACGCCCTTGCGAGCGCCAGCACCTGAAGCTGGTGCGTCTACCATTCCGCCACCTGGGCACGGGAACGCGTCTGTGTGGTAGGCCGGCGCGCTTAGAGGGCCGCGGCGCGGCTTGTCAACGCCGGGGCCGCGAGGCAAAGGCCCCCCATGATCGCGCGCAATGAACAGCTGGTAACGGTGTTCGGAGCGGCCGGATTCATCGGCCGCTACGTTTGCGAGCAGCTGCTCAAGAGCGGGGCCCGGTTGCGCGTCGTCCAGCGGCAGCTGCGCCAGGCCCATAGTCTCCAGACGCTGGCTCAAGTTGGCCAGCTCGGCTTCGAAGGCGCGGACATCACCAACCGCGAAAGCGTCCGCAATGCGGTCCACGGCGCGACCGCGGTCGTCAATCTGTGTGGCGTGTTCGGGCGGCGGATGGAAAGCGTTCACGTCGCGGGCGCGCGAATCGTCGCCCAAGCGGCGCGCGAGCTTGGCGCCAACGCGCTGGTCCAGGTGTCCGCGATCGGTGCCGACCCCGCCTCGCAATCCGCTTACGGCCAGACCAAGAGCGCCGGCGAAGCGGCCGTCCGCGAAGCATTCCCCAAGGCGACCGTCATCCGTCCGTCGCTGGTGTTCGGCCCGGAGGACAACCTGACCAACCGCTTTGCGGGGCTGGCGCGGCTGCCGTTTCTCCCGGTCATCGCGTCGGGGCGTAAATTCCAGCCGGTCTACGTCCGCGACCTCGGCCAGGCGATCGCGCTGGCCGCGCTCGACCCGCTCAAATATGGCGGCAAGACCTACGAAATCGGCGGCCCGCAAGTGATGACGATGCTCGAACTCCACCAGGCAATCCTCGAACTCACCGGACAAAAACCCGACCTGGTCCCCGTCCATGATGTGTTCGGCAATCTGCTGTCGCGCCTCGGCTGGCTGCCCGGAGCGCCGCTCACGCGCGATCAGTGGCTGATGCTCCAGCGCGACAATGTCCCCTCGGGCCGGCTGCCCGGCCTTGAAGCGTTCGGGATCAGCGGAACTCCGCTGGCCGCGGTTGGCTTCGAATGGCTCGGCCGCTTCCGCCGCGGCGGCAAGTTTGCGGGCCGGGGCAATCTGACGGCGAGCAGCTAGATGCCGATCCTGCTCATCGCGATCATCCTCGGCATTGTCGAAGGCGTCACCGAATTTCTTCCGGTATCGTCGACGGGTCACCTGATCCTCGCCACTGAACTGCTCGGCTTCGATGCCGACAAATGGGCGGCATTCAACGTCATCATCCAGCTTGGCGCGATCCTCGCGATCGTCGTCCTTTACTGGCGCACCTTTTGGGCGGTGCTCGAAGGGCTGCTCAAGGCCAATGCGATTTCGTGGCGGTTTGTCCGCAATGTGCTGATTGCGTTCCTGCCGTCGGCAATCCTGGGGTTCCTGCTGATCAACAACATCGAAGCGCTGCTCGGCAATGCGCGGGTCGTTGCAATCGCCCTGATCGTCGGTGGCATCGCGATCTTGGCCATCGAAAAGATCGCCAAGCCCGGGACGATCGTCGGAATCGCTGAAATGCCGGCCAAGACCGCGGTCGGCGTGGGCCTGATCCAATGCCTGGCGATGATCCCCGGAGTAAGCCGGTCGGGGGCGACGATCATGGGCGGGCTGAGCCTTGGCGTCGAGCGGCGGACCGCGGCCGAATTCAGTTTTTTCCTGGCGGTGCCGACGATGGTTGGAGCGACCACGCTGGAACTGATCAAGCACCACGACACCCTGTTTGCTGGCGCCAGCGGCGTTGGCCTGGGGGCGGTGGCAGTGGGTTTGCTGGTCAGCTTCGTCGTCGCCATCGTCGTCGTTCGGGCATTCGTCGGCTATATTTCCAGGCATGGCTTCGCGCCGTTCGCCTGGTATCGCATTGCGGCCGGCGCGATCGCCCTCATCTGGCTGACGATGCGCTGAGTTTATCTGACGCTGCTGCTGTGTTAATATCGGGGCATGGCTAAGATCCTGATTCTACTGCCGATGCTGCTGAGTGCGACGCCAGCGCTGGCGCAGCCGGCACCGCCGCAACTGCCGCGTGAACTGACCGACCCCGCAACCGCCGACCGCCTCGCGCGGGCGATGCACGTCATGTCCAGGTCGCTGCTCAACCTTCCCGTTGGCGAACTTCAGGCGGCGCTCGACGGGCGCGCCGCGACTGCCGCGGAAAAGAAATTGACCGTCCGCGATATCGCCCGCCGCGACGATCCCGATTTCGACCGGCGAGTCGCGCAAGGCATCGACGGCGCTCGGCCGATGATCGACCGCAGCATGAAGACGCTGAACACCGTGCTGCCATCGATGATGCAGGCGCTTCGGCAAACCCAGGACGCGCTGGACCGGGCAACGGCGAACTTGCCCGACCCGACTTACCCCCGGCGCTGACGCAGCCGCCGCAATTTACTTCGCTCGGGGGCCGTCGCGCTCTGGACCAGACCGACGCCCGCGCTAAAGCTGCCCGGCCATGTGGCAGCTCTTTCAATTCCCGCTCTGCCCCTTTTCGCGCAAGGTCCGCCTGGTGCTGTCGGAAAAGGGCGTCGGCCACGAACTCGTCCGCGAAAATCCGTGGGAGCGGCGCGATGAGTTCATGGATCTCAATCCCGCCGGCGAAACGCCGGTGCTGGTCGAACCGGACCAGGGCGTCACGCTGATCGGGTCGCAGCCGATCGTCGAATATTTCGACGAGACGGTCGACCGCATGCCGATGATTCACGGCAATGCGGCGCTGCGGGCGGAAATTCGCCGGATGACCGAATGGTTCGACCTCAAGCTGTATCGCGAGGCGGTTGAGCCGCTGATGGTCGAACGGATGCGCAAACGGCTGGTCAGCCGCGAAAGCCCCGACACCCGCGTGCTGCGCGAAGCGATGCGGGT
>JBDSGQ010000042.1:0-70894 GCA_039918915.1 Sphingomicrobium sp. | reverse complement strand
TCGCCACCATCGGGACGGTTGGCACCGCGCATTTCGCTGAGGCGCACGCGCAGGCCGGCTTCGGCAAGCTGCCACGCGGCTTCACTTCCGGCGAGACCGCCGCCGATCACCTGGATATCGAATGCGTTTGTCATGGGCTGCTCGCAATGACCGCAGCGGCGGCCTAAATCCAGCCCATGCGCATCTTCACCATCGGCTGTGAAGGAGCGACGGTTGCCGACTTCATCGCGGCGCGGCTGGGCTAGCCGGCGGGCAGCTCGGTCCGGGTTTCGGCGTTGAGCAGCGCTTCGATATCCGGGATCGGGCGGCCGCTCATTTCCTTGTTGACCGTGCACACCAGGCGCCGTTCGACTTCCTTGTGCAGGCTTTTCTTGAGCACGCCGAGCGCCTTTGGCGGGGCGATGATCGCCAAGGCGTCGAAATCATTGCGCAGCACCCGGGCTTTCAGATCGTCCGCGGCGTCCTTGATCCAGCGGTCTTCCTCCTGCTGGTGGAAATCGGTCTCCTCATAGGTCGAGCGGCCGTAGCCCGCGCTTTGGTGGACGCTGCCGGGGCCATCGGTCTTGAGGTCGCGGTCCTTGCGGTCGTCCCGCTCGTCATGCGCCTCGGTCCGAAGATCGATCTGGTTCTCGTCGCCATGGTTGCGGAGGAACAGCGTCTTCTTGCCGTCGGCGACCAGGACCAGAGCGTTGTTCGGAAGGGGCATAAGCAGTTTCTCCTTTGCGATTGACCTAGACAACGCGGAGTCGAGCGAAGCGGTTGCGGTGCCCTGTCGCACGCATGGGATCGCTTGGCCTCACGCAGCGGCGTTATTCGATTTCCGGGTCAACGGGGACGTCGAACTCGCTGTCGCCGATGATGGCGTCGTCGGTCGGCGCAATCTCGCCGTCGCCCTCAAGCTCGATGTCCTCGTCACTTTCGTCGATCTTGGCCACTCCGACCACCTGTTCCTTGTCGGCGATGCGGAAAACCGTCACGCCCTGCGTGTTGCGGCCCATCACCCGGATATCGGCGACGGTGGTGCGGATGATCTTGCCCTGGTCGGTGACCAGCATCAGCTGTTCGCCCTGACGCGCCGGGAAGGACGCGATGACACAGCCGTTGCGTTCCGAAGTGTCGATGTTGGTGATGCCCTGGCCACCGCGATTGGTGCGGCGATACTCGTAGGACGACGACCGTTTGCCATAGCCGTTTTCGGTCAGCGTGAGGATGAACTGTTCGCGTTCGGCAAGTTCTGCAACGCGGTCGTCGGAAAGCGGGCAGTCGCCGTCCTTTTCGCCCTTCCACGGAGCGAAGCGGAGATACGCCTCGCGTTCTTCCTGAGTAGTGCCGACGCGGTGCAGGATCGACATGGAAATCACGTGGTCGCCCGCAAGCAGGCGGATGCCGCGAACCCCCATCGAAGTGCGCGAGCGGAATTCGCGGACATCGGTGGCGGTGAAGCGGATCGCCTTGCCCTGGCGAGTGGCAAGCAGCACGTCGTCGTCAGCGGTCAGCAACGACACGCCGATCAACCGGTCGGTCGAGTCCGATTGCTCGTCGCTGCCGTCATCGCTGTCGCTTTCGTCGCCGGCCCCAGTGCCGAACCGCATCGCGATCTTGCCCGCCGTCGGAATGTTGGTGAAGGCGGCCATGCTGTTGCGGCGAACCGTCCCGTGAGCAGTTGCGAACATGATGTGCAGTCCGCCCCATTCGGCTTCGTCCTCGGGCAGTGGAAGAACCGTCGAGACGGCTTCGCCTTCGGCCAGCGGGAGCAAATTGACCATCGGCCGGCCCTTGGTGTTCGGCCCGCCCTCCGGCAGGCGCCACACCTTCATTCGATACACGCGCCCGAGGTTGGAGAAGAACAGCACCGGATTGTGGGTCGAAGTGACGAACAATTCGGTGACTGCATCTTCTTCCTTGGTCGCCATTCCCGAGCGGCCCTTGCCGCCGCGCTTCTGTTCGCGGAACACTGCCAGCGGCGTGCGCTTGATGTAACCCGACATGGTCACGGTCACGACCATGTCCTCGCGCTCGATCAAATCCTCATCCTCGATCCCGTCGGCGGCGGGCGCGAGCTCGCTCATCCGCGGGGTCGAGAACTCGGCGTCGACCTCGTCCAGTTCCTCGCGCATCACTTCGAACAAGCGGACGGGGTTGCCGAGGATTTCGAGGAATTCGCCGATCGTTTTGGCAAGGCCTTCGAGCTCGCCCGCGATTTCGTCGCGGCCAAGCGCGGTGAGACGGTGGAGGCGAAGCTCCAGGATCGCCTTTACCTGCGCTTCGGAAAGCTTGTACTTTTCCTTTTTGGCCTGCGGCTCGACCGCTTCGACCAGCGCGATGTACGGGCGGATCTGCTGGCCGTCCCATTCACGCTCGAGCAGCTTTTCGCGCGCCTGTGCCGGGCTCGACGAACCGCGGATCAGCTTCACCACTTCGTCGAGGTTGGTCACCGCGACGACCAGGCCAAGCAACAAATGGGCGCGTTCGCGGGCCTTGAACAATTCGAACTTGGACCGGCGAACGATCACTTCTTCGCGGAACTTGATGAAGCTTTCGATGATGTCGCGGAGAGTCAGCGTTTCGGGGCGGCCGCCGCGGATCGCGAGCATATTCGCCGGGAAGCTCGACTGGGCAGGCGTGTGCCGCCACAGCTGGTTGAGCACGACTTCGGGCGTTGCATCGCGCTTGAGGTCGATGACGATGCGCACGCCGAGCCGGTTGGATTCGTCGCGGATGTCGGACACGCCTTCGATCCGCTTGTCCTTGGCGGCCTCGGCGATCTTTTCGACCAGTCCGTTCTTGCCGACCTGGTAGGGAATTTCGGTGAGCACGATCGAACGGCGGTCGCCGCGGCCGTCCTCGACGTGATGGCGCGAGCGAAGCATGATCGAGCCCCGGCCGACGGTGTAGGCACCGCGGATTCCGGCCAGGCCAAGGATGAAGCAGCCGGTCGGGAAGTCCGGGCCCTTCACATGTTCCATCAAGCCTTCGGTGGTGATTTCGGGATCTTCGATGAACGCGCGGCAAGCGGCGATCACTTCGCCCAGGTTATGGGGCGGGATGTTGGTCGCCATGCCAACGGCAATTCCGCCGGCGCCGTTGACGAGCAAATTGGGGAAGCGCGCCGGGAGGACTTGCGGTTCGCTTTCGGAAGCGTCGTAATTGGGCGTGAAATCGACCGTATCGCGATCGATATCGCCAAGCAGGAAGTTGGCGACCTTGGCCAGCCGTGCCTCGGTATAGCGCATGGCGGCGGGCGGATCGGGATCCATCGATCCGAAATTGCCCTGGCCGTCGACCAGCGGCACGCGCATCGACCAGTTCTGGGTCATCCGCGCCAAGGCGTCGTAAATCGCGCTGTCGCCGTGCGGGTGATATTTACCCATGACGTCGCCGACGATGCGGCTCGACTTGCGATAGGGCCGGCCAGCGACGTAGCCCGCTTCCTGGCAAGCGTAGAGAATTCGGCGGTGAACCGGCTTCAGGCCATCGCGCACGTCAGGCAGAGCGCGGCTGACGATGACGCTCATCGCGTAATCGAGGTAGCTGGTCTTCATTTCTTCGACGATCGAGATCGCCGCGATCTCGGGGCCGCCGGGTGGCGGCGGAATGCTGTCGATGGTGTCGTCGATCGGCGGTTGCGTGGCCAAGAACAGGTCCTGTCGCTAGGGGAGGGTACAAGAAGGATTGCGGCAACGGCCGCGCGCCCCCGCACCCGTCTAGGCCACCCGAGCCCCAAGCGCCACCCCGCGGGCGTATGCGCGCGCCCGTGCGTACGCGTGAGAGCCGCGGTTCAAAAGGCGTTCAGCGGGCGCTACCCAGGGCCGCGATCGGCCATCGCGCGGCGACCTGGTGGAGGCGGCTGAGCAGCCCCACGCGGGCGGCAAACCGTCCCGTTATGGGATGGTTATAGCCGAGTGTCTTAGCGCGGAGTTAACGCTGGTCTAGAGCCGGCAGTCAGTGCGTTGAGAGGATTCGGAAAATCTGGTGCGTTACGACGATCGCCTGCTGACGGTGCTCGGCCAGCCGGCCGGCGACCGCCGCGACGTAGCGGTGCGCTGGCGCCAGCTGGTGGACCTGATTGCCCGCGCCGGGCCAAACAGCGGCAGCGCGGCGGTGGCGCGCGCAATCGAGGAAATCCGGGACCAGTCAGCGCAGGTCGATGACGAGCTTCGTGCCGCCACCGCGCGCGCGGTCGCCGCCTTGCCATTGCCGCTTGGCTTGCTGGAAGTGTTCGCGGCGGACAAATTGGCGGTCGGTGCCCCGGTGCTTGCCGCAGCGACGCTCGACAGCGCGCAATGGCGCGCCTTGCTGGCGCTGGCGGACCCCGAAACCAGCCGCTTCATCGAGACTCTCCATCCCGAGCTTCGTCCGGAACCGGCAATCGGCGGCCCGCCGGGCACTCCCCCAGCTGACCCGCCCCGGGAGCCGGCCAATGGCACCGAACCAATAGTCCTGGACCTCACCGAACCGTTCGTCGAACAACCGCCGCCGCCGACCGCGGGCCCATCGCTGCACGACGTCGTCGAGCGGATGGAACGCCGGCGGCAAACCCGCGACCGCTTCGCCGGCGGCCCATCGCCGCGGCCCGGAGCGCCGTCGCTGTTCCGCTGGGAATGCGGGCCGAGCGGCGAAATCACCTGGATCGAAGGCGCCGCGCGCGGGCCGTTGATCGGGCGTTCCATTGCTCGGAGCGAAGACAGCGCCGGCAATCGCGTCGGTCCGGAAGTGGTCCGCGCCTTTGCGGTCCGCGCTCCGTTCCGCGACGCGGCGATGAGCGTTGCCGGCGCGGGCGCGGTGGCCGGCGAATGGCGGATCAGCGGAGTCCCGGCCTTCGAACCGGCGGACGGGCGCTTTGCCGGCTATCGCGGCGTTGCGCTTCGCGAGGAAGCCGCGACGGCGGCTCCATCGTCAATGCTGGATGCGCTGGCCGATCCCGACTCGCTGCGCGAGCTGGTTCACGAAATCAAAACCCCGCTGAATGCGATCATCGGCTTTGCCGAGATCATCGACGGGCAGTATCTTGGTCCGGCGGACCATCGCTATCGCGAGCGCGCGAGTGAAATCGTCGTCCAGGCGCATGTGTTGCTGACGGCGATCGACGATCTCGACTTTGCCGCGAAAACGCATTCGGCGCGGCGCGGTGCAGTTCCGCGAACCAGCCTTGGCCCGTTGCTCGAAGGCCTGGCGCCAGCACTGCGTGAACGGGCTTCGGCGCGGGGAGTCGAACTTGAATTCGCCCGGTCGACTGGCCCCGTGCCCGCCGCGGTGCAGCCCGAATTGGCCGACCGGCTAATCTTCCGCCTGGCGAGCGCCGCCATCGACCAGGCGGCCAGCGGCGAACGCCTGCGAGTGGCGCTGGAAGCGACGCGAAGTGGATGCCAGCTGGTGCTGAGCCGGCCCGTGGCCCTGCGCGGCCATTCGGACGAGGAGCTGTTCGGATCGCGTGGCGGGGACCTGGGCGGCGAATTTTCGCTGCGCCTGGTGCGCGGGCTTGCGCGGATCGCCGGGGCCGATCTCAAAACCTCGGCCGGCGGGCTCGCGCTGATCTTCGGGCCAGCCTGACTTGGCTCTGCCGGCTTGCGCGGCTATCGCGCGGGCAGCGGTGGGGGCCTGTAGCTCAACGGTAGAGCCGGCCGCTCATAACGGCTAGGTTGGAGGTTCGAATCCTTCCGGGCCCACCGCCGTCTTCGCGGTGGACCGGGCCGGGAGGAATTTGTCGGGGAGTGGCGCAGCCTGGTAGCGCATCTGCTTTGGGAGCAGAGGGTCGCAGGTTCGAATCCTGTCTCCCCGACCATTTTTCAGAACTTTCGCGGCTTTATTGCTTGTTGTCGGTCTTCACGTCGGTGTCGACGTTAACCGAGACGTCCTTGTCGCCGACCCTGTTTTCAATCTTATCGCCGGTCGATTTGGCCTCGTTGCCGATGTCGGCGGCGATGTTCTGCGCCGTATTGCCGATGTCGGCCGCGGCATTTTCGGCGACGTCGCTGTTGTAGCTGACGCTGGTGGTGCCGTTGGCGTCGTCCTTGCTGACCTGGCAGGCGCCGAGCAGCAGCAATGGGATGGCGAGTGCAATGCGCATTGGTAGTTCCTCCTGGTGATGAATGCGGGTCAGCGGCGGGACCCGGGCCGCGGTTCGATCGGACCGGCGAGAATTGCAAGCATTGCAGTCCACGCCGCGACGTTCTGGCGGAGCTGTTCCGGATCGATCTTGTCGAGCGTGTCGTCAGGGGTGTGATGCCAGTCGAAGTAGCGAGTCCCGTCCTGGTTTAGCGAGATCCACGGCGCGCCCGCGGCAATGGTCGGTTCGACGTCGGTGCCGTCGATTTCGCCCTTGTCGTTCCTGGTGATGCCAAGCGGCGCGAGGGCCGCGGCGAGCTGGCCGTAAGCGACGGGATCCGACTTCGCCAGTTGCGAGCTGAAGCGCCAGATGCGGTCGGCGCCGAAATCGCTTTCGCCGGCAATTGCGTAATGGTCGGCGGCATGAGCCTTGGCGAGCGCGGCGCCGCCGAAGCCGCCCGGTTCCTCAGCCCCGAACCAGACGATGCGAATGGTGTGCAGCGGCTGCCCGGCGTCCATGATGTGCTTGGCCGCGGCGGTGGTGATGGCAACGCCCGACGCGTCGTCGATCGCGCCCGTGGCAAGATCCCAACTGTCGAGATGGCCGCCAATCAGCAGGATCGGAGCGCGCGCGTCACGCCCCGGAACTTCGGCGACGACGTTGCCCGAATGGCCGCCCTCGGTCTTCCGGCTGACCAGCGTCAGGTGCATTGTCACGGGCAGCCCGCGTTTGAGGATTCGGATCAGTTGTTCGGAATCTGGAATGCTTAGCGCGCCGGCGGGAATCGGCGTTGCGCCGTCCATGAAAAATTGCACCCCGGTATGTGGGTTGCGGTGATGGTCGGTGCCGATCGAGCGCACGACGATCGCCATTGCGCCCTTTTTCGACGCGATGGTCGGCCCCTGGCGACGAGGCGCGCCGAACTGCCCGTAACCCGACCCGTCCTGCGACGGCGCCATGTGATGGTCGATGAAGACGATCTTGCCCTTGACCAGGGCATCGGGCGCGGCGCGCAACGCATCGACGCTGTCGAAATAGACGATCTGGCCAGTCACGCCTTGCGGCCCGGTCGAGCCGCTATAGCCGAGCGCCGCCACCGCCAGCTTCTGCGGGAAGGGCGAAACGATTTCCGCGCCCTCGGCGCCACGCACCCAGACCGGCATGGTGAATGGTTCGACGTGGACATTCGCGAAGCCCATGGCGGTCAAGCGGCGCACTGCCCAATCGCGGGAACGCGCTTCCGCTGCCGTTCCCGCCAGCCGCTGGCCAACTTCGGTCGTCAGGCCTTCGACGATGTCCCAAGCGTAATGGTCATTGCTGAGCGCATTGTCGCGCAGCGCCGCGACGCCGCGGTCCGCAACCACCGGCGCGGGCATGGTAGCCAGCGACGGCTGGGCAAGCGCCGGCGAGGCGGCGGTCAACAGGAGGAAGGCGGCGAGCTGATTTTTCATTCGCACTGCCTAGGGCAGGGCGGGCGGAAGAGTCACGGTCCCTATTGCAGATTATTTGGCCGGCAGCCCAATCACAGCAGCCGCATCTGGTCGCCTTCGGGCGGGCGAAACAAATCGGTGCGAAGTTCGAACTTCGCTCGCGGCAGTGCGAATCTCCGGGTGGCAATATCGAACCGGGTACGCAGCAGTTCGGCCCACGGGCCCTGGCCCTGCATCCGGCTGTGGAAGTCGGGGTCGTTGTCGCGGCCGCCGCGCAGCGAACGGATCGTCGCCATGACCTTCGCCGCGCGGTCGGGATAATGTTCGTCGAGCCAAGCGCGGAACAGCGGCGCGACTTCGTGCGGCAGGCGCACCGGCAAATAGAAGGCGCCGCGCGCGCCGGCCTGCGCCGCGGCTTCGACGATATGTTCAAGCTCATGATCGGTGATTTGCGGGATCACGGGAGCAATCGCGACATGGCAGGGTATGCCGGCCGCATTGAGCGCCTTGACCGCGGCCAGCCGCTTGGCGGGGCGCGGAGCCCGCGGCTCCAGCGTTCGGGCAACGTTCGGATCGAGCGAGGTTACCGAGATGGCCACCGAAGCAAGGCGCAGGTCGGCGGCCTGGGCCAGCAAATCGAGGTCGCGCAGCACGCGGTCGGACTTGGTTGTGATGGTGAACGGGTGGCGGGTTTCGAGCAGCAGTTCGATCAGCGACCGCGTAATCCGCCACCGGTCCTCGATCGGCTGGTAGGGATCGGTGTTGGTGCCCATTGCGATCGGCCGGCATTCGTATCCCGGCCGCGACAAGGCCGAATGAAGCAGTTGCGCGGCCTTGGGCTTGGCGAACAAGCGCGATTCGAAATCGACGCCGGGCGACAAATCGTGAAACGCGTGAGTCGGGCGCGCGAAGCAATAGACGCAGCCATGTTCGCACCCGCGATAGGCGTTGATCGAACGATCGAAGCCGATGTCGGGGGAATTGTTGCGAGTGAGGATCGACTTTGGATGTTCGATCGTCACCGTCGTCCGGCGCGGCGTCAGCCCATCGAGCGCTTCGACCTGGTCGAGCCATTCGCCCGCAGCCACGCGATCCATGAGGTTGAACCGCGTCGGCGTGACATTGCGGGTCGCCCCGCGCCCGTGATTCGATTCGCCTGCCATTGCGCAAAGCTAATGCTTGGCCGGGAACGAAACAAGAACATCAATCGCTGTCGAGATGTTTTGCGAGCCGGTGGAGGGCGCCTTGCCACTGCGCCGCGACGCGACCGAGGAAAGCCTGCGCGCGTTCCAGTTCGGCCTGTTCAAGCCGGAAGCGGACCTCCCGGCCAAAGCGGCCGGACCGCACTATCCGCGCCTGTTCGAGGACGCGCAGATGCTTGGACATGGCCTGGCGGCTGATCGGAAAGTCGGCCGAAAGCTCGTGGATCGAGCAATCGGCCGAATGCGCCAGGCGGTCGACGATGGCCAGCCTGGTCGGGTCACCGAGCGCCGAGAAGGTCGCGGCCGGGTCAGCCAAGGTATTGCGCGATGTTCTTGAGCTGCGCGGCCCACCCCTTGCTGTTCATTCGGAAGGCCTCGTCGCGGCGATGTTCGGGGATCGCAGCGAAGCCGCTTTCGGTGACTTGCACCTCGGTCCCGCCATCGCGCTCGGCGAGGCTGATTTCCACCAGCGTCATTGGCTCGAGCGAATAATCCACGTCCGGATCGAGGGCATAAGGGTGCCAGCGAAACGCCAGCCGACGCGGCGGTTCGACGGCGACGACCTCCGCGTTCCAGCGGATATGTTCATATCCCGGAACCGTCATCTGGCCGGTCGAACTCTCCCCCGCGACGAACGGCTGGTCGAGGCGGACCCGGAACCACTCGCCGAACTCCTTATAGTCGGAAACGGCGCGCCACACGCGTTCAATCGGCACCGGAATGTGTGAAGTTTCGTGAATTGAATCGTTCATATGCAACCTCCAAGTTGCATATTGCGACGGCCCTGGCGAAAACGCAACTAAAAAGTTGCGCGTTGCTTAATGGGACAACGTCGTCATGCCCGTCGGGAAGGCCGGCCAGCGATGCTGGGCGATGTCCTTGAGGCTGACCGCCTGTTCGCGATTGAGGCCCTGGTAAACCCACATGTTCCGCATCACTGCCGGGACGTAATAGCGGGTTTCCCAATAGGGGATCGATTCGATCCACAGCAGCGGGTCGCCCTTGTCGTTGATGCCGGCCCAGCGCGACACGGGCAGGGGTCCCGCATTGTATGACGCAATCACTCGTGGAAGCTGGCCAGCAGTGCCCGACGATTGCCGCATTTTTTCGATGAAGCTTTGCCCGAATTCGAGGTTGAAGCGCGGATCGGTCAAACTGGCGCGCGAATAAGGAACGCCGCGACGCTGCGCGACCTCCTGCGCAGTCATCGGCCGCACCTGCATCAATCCGACCGCTCCGGCGGCGCTGACGGCGCTCCGGCGAAACGAGGATTCCTGGACGATGTGCCCGAACGCCAGCGCGGGATCGACACGCCACCCCGTGAGCGGCGCCCAGCGCGGGTTGGGATAGCGATCCGCCGGATCCGAACGGGCACCGGGCTGGCCGTTGGTGGCGAGCCATAGCTGCGCGGCCGGCAAGTCGAGCCGCTTCGCCGTTTGAATCAATGCGTGATGTTCGCTCGGCGCGCCGATCTTGGCCTGGTGCCGAAGCATATCTTCAGCAAGCGCGACTTCGCCGATCCGCGCCAGCTCGGTCGCGCGTTTGACATTGATGTATTGCGCGACAGGGGGATCGAAGTTGTTGGACGGAGTACCCGCCAGCCGTGTCTCCATGCCCAGCGATTCGCGGGCAATCAGTCCGTAGAAACTTTCCGGAGATGCCGCCGCGGCCCGCATCAGCCCTTCGACCGACTGCGGCCTTCCCACCGCTTGTTCGCACCGCGCCGCCCAATAGAAGGCGCCGGAACGAAGCTCGCGTTGCTCGGCCAGCGCCGCTGCCTGCTGGAAAGCGACGGAGGCCGAATTGAAGTCGTTGAGCCGCCACGATGCGAGACCGGATAGCCAGGCCGCCTGGCTCGCCCAGTCGCCCGTCGCTCCGGCGCGCCACGTCTCCGCCACGCGCCGCGCGTCATAATCCCGGCCAAGGACGTAATAGGCGAACGCCACCCGTTGCCCCGCTTCGGCGCGGGCATTGGCTGAAAGCTGCGGTGCGGCGACGGCCAGCTGCGCTTCCGCTCCAGCCGCGTCATCGGCTTTGACGTAGGTGTCGAGCAGGCTTCGCAGCGCGTCCGCGGCAGGTTCACCCCGCACCGGATGGGCGCGATAGCGAACCGGCGCCGAGCCGAGGTTAACGGTCGCGCGCTCCGGGATCACCTGGGGTGCAGGAATCGCACCGCGCCGAAGCGCCATCAGTGCGAGCTGGTTCGCCTGGGGCAGTTCCGGCGCCTGGGCAATCAGGGCCTGGAGCGATCCGAGATCGACCGCGGGTGAGTTTCGGGCAGTGTACAGCTCGGCTTTTGCAACCGGCGTCAGGATGTTGGCGGGAAGCGTCGCAATCCCGGCCTGGGCAGCGGGCCAATTGCCGGTATCGATGGCGTCGAACACGCCGCGCCAGTCCCGGGGTATGACGATAGTCGCCACCGGCACCGGCACCGGCACTGGTTGAACGACGGTTGGCTGAAGCGGGACTGGCCTTGCCGGCTGCGGCGGAACGCTGCGGGGCAGTGGCGCCAGCGGATCGAATTGTTGGGCCAGCGCGCCCGACGGCCAAGCCGCACCGGCGAGCAGGAGCGGCAGGACAATAACGGCCTTCACGATTCATCCTCCATCAGAAGCAGGAGATCCCGCCATGCGAGCGATTTGTCCAATGGCCGCTTAATCAGCTGGCGCGGGTGAAAGGTCGCGACGGTGCGCACACCTTCAACCTTGTGCACGTGGCCGCGCGCCTGGACCAGCGGCTTGCCCAGCAGTCCCTGGGCCGGCCCATCGCCGAGCAGCAGCAACCGCTTGGGCCGCGCCAAAGCGATGTGGCGCAGTGCAATCCGGGCGCAAGCTTCGCGATCCGCGGGGGACATTTTCACTCCGGGAACGTGAAAGCAGGCGAGCGACGCGACATAAGCCTGGTCAGGCGCAATTCCGATTGCCGCCATCATCTTTATGGTCAGGGCCCAGGCTTCGCCGCCGATTGGCTGGCCGGCGGCGAAATCCTCAAGCGCCGGGGCATCGCCCAGCACCATCAGCGCGGCATCTTCGGGTCCATGCGGCAGAACCCGCTTCGCGGTGGCGCTGGCCAGTGGCAATTCGGCGCTGCTGGCAAGCCATTGCTGAAGCTCGGCCAGGGTCT
Organism: Sphingomicrobium sp.; assembly: GCA_039918915.1. Lineage (GTDB taxonomy): Bacteria > Pseudomonadota > Alphaproteobacteria > Sphingomonadales > Sphingomonadaceae > Sphingomicrobium. Next base: position 59,093 of record JBDSGQ010000042.1, on the reverse strand, counting down.
CATGGCTCGGTTCGACGATATTCGCTGGCGGAGCATCGGCAAGCGCGGCGGGCGCGGTCACGGGTGGCGCGGGCACCAGCCAGTCGCGCGGCGCTTCCTGGATGGCGACGTCGACGCCCGCTTCCAGCCACCAGGCCAGCGCGCTGCGTGCTTCGGCCCAGCTCAATTCGCGGCCGATGGTATCAAGGTCCCCACCCACAGCTCTTTCCTCCGCGCCATTGACGGCACGGTCAAGGAATTGGCAGTGCAGACAAAGGCAGAACGAGTCTCCGGCGCGACGAGAGGTTGAGCCACTGGAGCGAACCCGCGCCGCCTGGGGAGAGAATGACTCAGCGCGAATCAATGCAATATGACGTGGTCATCGTTGGCGCCGGCCCGGCCGGGCTCAGCGCTGCGATCCGTCTCAAGCAGCTCGCCGCCAAGGCAGAGCGCGAAATCTCGGTCTGCATCCTGGAAAAAGGAAGCGAGGTCGGCGCGCACATCCTGTCGGGCGCAGTGCTCGACCCGATCGCGCTCGACGAGCTGATTCCCGACTGGAAGGACCGCGGTTCGCCGCTGACCGTTCCAGTGACCGAGAATCATCACTGGGTGCTCGGCAAAAAGGCGAAGCGGGCGATCCCGGAAGTGCTGATGCCGCCGTTCATGCGCAACCGCGGCACCTATACCCTCAGCCTGGGCAATTTCTGCCGCTGGCTGGCAGGGCAGGCGGAAGAGCTGGGAGTGGAAATTTTCCCCGGCTTCCCGGCGGCCGAGCTGTTGTTCAACGACGATCAGTCGCTGAAAGGCGTGGCGACCGGCGACATGGGGATCGGGCGCGAGGGCACCCGGCGCGCCGATTACCAGCCGGGTATGGAAATCCACGCCCGCTATACCTTCCTGGCGGAGGGCGCGCGCGGCCATTTGACCAAGCGCCTGACCGAGCTGTTCGGACTTCGTGATGAATGCGGTTCGCAAACATTCGGCCTGGGGATCAAGGAGTTGTGGGAGGTCCCTGCCGACAGGCATAAGCCGGGCCGAGTGATTCATACCCAGGGATGGCCGCTCAAGGACGCGTGGGGCGGGGGCTTCGTCTATCATCAGGAAAACGGCCAGGTCGCGCTCGGCTTCGTGGTCGCTCTCGATTATTCCAATCCCTATCTGTCGCCGTTCGAGGAAATGCAGCGGTGGAAGACCCATCCCGCGGTCCGCGCCGAGATCGAAGGCGGACGGCGGCTGTCCTATGGCGCGCGGGCGATCAATGAGGGCGGTTATCAGGCCATTCCGCGATTGGTCTTCCCGGGCGGAGCGCTGATCGGCTGTTCGGCGGGGTTCCTCAACGTGCCGCGGATCAAGGGCACGCATACCGCGATGAAGTCGGCGATGATCGCCGCCGAGGCCGCGTTCGAAGCGATTGCCGCCGACCGCTCGGCCGACTTGCTGGAAGCCTATCCCGAAGCGCTCGACAAGAGCTGGGTTATCAAGGAGCTGAAAACGGTGCGCAACGCCCAGCCGGCGGTGGCGCACATGGGCGGGACCTGGGGAACGCTATACGCCGGCATCGACTTGTGGCTCAATTCGCTCAAGGTCGGAGTGCCGTGGACGCTCAAGCACAAGGCCGATCATACGCGGACCGTGCCGTCGGCCAAGGCCAAGGCGATCGACTATCCCAAGCCCGACGGAGTGCTGACTTTCGACCGCCTGTCGTCGGTGTTCGTATCCAACACCAATCACGAGGAAGACCAGCCGGTTCATCTGACGCTCAAGGACGGCGACATACCAACCACGATCAACCTGCCGGTCTTTGCCGGGCCCGAGCAGCGTTACTGCCCGGCCGGCGTTTATGAATTCGTGGATGGCGAGAATGGCGAGCCGAGGCTGCAGATCAACGCCCAGAACTGCGTCCACTGCAAGACTTGCGACATCAAGGATCCGACCCAGAACATCAATTGGGTCACGCCGGAAGGCGGAGGAGGACCAAATTACCCGAACATGTAAATGGCTTGCGGGAGTGGCGGTCATCGCCAGTGCACTGGCGCCGGTTGCGGCCGGTGCGACGGCGCTGTCGGCCAACGACCCGCTGCGGACTTACGTCCAGGCGCGGGCCGCGGCGATCGGGGGCAATCATCGCCAGGCGGCCGAGTTGCTGGCGGCGCTTGCCCAGAACCAGCCCGACGGGGATCTTGCCCGCAAGGCGTTCGCCGAAGCGCTTGGCGCGGGCCAGTTCGACCTGGCGCTGCGGCTGGCCCGTGCAGTTCCGCCGACCAAGCTGACGACCGACGCGCGGCTGCTGCTGATTGCCGACGAAATGCGCAATCGGCGGACCGACCGCGCTTTGTCCCTGCTTGCGACCAGCAAGGAGGCCGGCGACCTCAGCTTCCTGGCACCGTTGATTAGCGCCTGGGATGCGGCCGAAGCGGGTAGCGCCGATCGCGCGCTTGCAGCACTCGACCAGATCGGAACGGGGAGCATGCTGTCGCCGTTGGCGGCGGAGCAGCGGGCGCTGATCCTGCTCAAGTTCAAGCGCTCGGCCGATGCCGAGCCGTTTGCCCGGCGGGCGGTGGGCAGCGCCGGCGCGCGCGAAGACCGGCTGCGGCTCGCGTTTGCCGATGGCTTCTTGCAGGCAGGCGACAAGGCCCGGGCGCTGATGATCATCGACGGCATCGGCAGCGGTGCTCTGGCCGCCCAGGCCCGAATCCAGGCGGGCCGCACCGGCGGACAGGCAATCGACACCGGAGCGGAAGCCCTGAGCGAGGCACTGACGGCTTTTTCCGCGGACCTCGCGCGGATGCAGCACGTGGCGCCACCGATCGGGCTGATCCAGGCCGCGCGCTATGCCGATCCGCGCAACGTCGGCGCAACCGCGCTTCTGGCGTTGCTGCTCAACCAGCAGGACCGGTCGAACGAAGCGCTGGCACTGCTTGGCGCAATCGATCGCAACGATCCCCTGATTTCTCCGGTTCGCGATATCCAGGTCCGCATTCTGGTCGATCAGAAGCGCTTCACCGAAGCCTATCAAATCGCGGCTTTGGCAGTGGCGGGACCAGCCGTCGACCCCGACGATTATTCGCGCCTTGGCGAAGTCTATGCAGCGATGAAGCGGTTCGACCTGGCCGCCGACGCCTATCGCCGGGCGATTGTCGCCGCCAGCGCCGGCGGGGCCAAGGAAAGTCAGTGGGGGCTGCATCTGCTCCATGCCAGCGCGCTTGAGGACGCGCACCGCTGGCCCGAGAGCAAAGCGGCACTGGCGCAAGGCCTGGCGCTGTCGCCGGACCAGCCGTTGCTGCTCAACTTCCTCGGTTATGCCAAGCTGGAGCGGGGCGAGGACGTCGAAGGCGCCGAAACCATGATCCGCAAGGCGAGCGAGCTTGCCCCGGACGATGCATCGATCATCGATTCGCTCGGCTGGGCCCAGTTCAAGCGGGGCAAGGTCACGGACGCTATCGGAACATTGCAACGCGCGGCCGAAAAGGACCCAGCCCAGGCTGAAATCCAGGAGCATCTGGGCGACGCTTTGTTCCAGTCGGGCCGGCATTATGAGGCGCGGTTTGCGTGGGGCGCGGCGCTGATCACCGCCGAAGATGACATGGCGGGCCGGATCAAGGCCAAGCTTGCGAACGGGCTGATGCCGGCGAACGCAGCCCCTTGAACCAAGCCGCGGCAAGCGAACCTACGGCGCGCGACATCGCAGCGGCCAAGCTGAACCTGGCGCTTCACGTCCGCGGCCGGCTGCCCGATGGCCGCCACGCGATTGAAACGCTGTTCGCGTTCTGCATCGATGGCGACCGGGTCAGCGCGACCGCCGCCGACGATTTTTCCCTGGTGGTAACTGGCCCGTTTGCGGGCGAACTTCCCGGCGACGAAGATAATCTGGCGCTTCGCGCGGCGCGCGCATTGGGCAAGCGGGCGGGATATTCCGGCGGCGCCGCGATCATGCTTGAAAAGCGCTTGCCGGTATCGTCGGGCCTGGGTGGCGGGTCCGCCGATGCAGCCGCGGTCTTGCGCTTGCTGACATCGCTGTGGGGGATCGATCCAGCGCATGCGCAGGCCGTTGCGCCGCAGCTTGGAAGCGATGTGCCGGCTTGCCTGCTGAGTGTGCCGGCGCGCGGGGAAGGGGCCGGCGACCAATTGCGGCCATTCCCGCTTCCCGAAGTTGCCGGGGCCCCGGTCCTGCTGGTGAATCCGCGCGTGCCGCTGGCGACCGCAGACGTGTTCGCGGGGTGGGACGGCGTCGATCACGGTCCGCTCGCCGACTGGCGGGATGGCCGCAACGATCTGGAAATGTCGGCCCGTCGCCTGGTGCCGCAAATCGAAAGCGTCCTGGCGTGGCTCGGCACGCGCCCCGGCGCCGGGCTGGTCCGGATGTCTGGTTCGGGAGCGACCTGCTTCGCATTGTTCGAAAGCGACGCGGCGCGCGACCTGGCCGCGGATGCGATTCCACGGGAATGGTGGCGCCTGGCGACCAGCCTGCGCTAAGGCGCGCCCGATGTTGCCTGGGCGCCCAATCCTGACTGCCGCCGCGATGCAGGCCGCCGAACAGGCGGCGATCGATGGTGGAACCAGTATCGAAACCCTGATGGAGCGCGCCGGGTCGGCGCTGGGCGAAGCTGCGCGGCGTTTCGCTGGGCCAGTGCCGACGCTGATCCTGTGCGGGCCGGGCAACAATGGCGGGGACGGCTATGTCGCCGCGCGGTTTTTGGCCGAACGCGGGGTAGAGGTGCGGGTCGCAGCGGCCGGCGAGCCAATTACTCCGGCCGCGCAACGGGCCCGGGGCTTGTGGAAGGGCGCCGTCGAGCCGCTCAACCCGAGCACTGCGCCATCGACGTTGGTGATTGATTGTTTATTCAGAACCGGCCTGAAGCGCGAGCTGGAAGATGCTGTAGCGAAAGCTCTTTTCCGGCTTTGCCAGCAATCCCGGCGAGCGATTGCGTGCGACCTTCCAAGCGGCGTTGCAAGCGACAGCGGGGCCGAGCTTGGCGCGGTCCCGAGCTTTGACCTGACGGTGACGTTCGGCGCCCTGAAACCGGCGCATCGCCTGCAACCGGCAATGCGGCGCTGCGGACGGGTGGCGCTGGCCGACATTGGGATCGACGCGAACAATGTCTGGCACGAGATTGCTGCGCCGACGCTGCCGCCGCTGGCACCCGACGCCAACAAATATTCGCGCGGGCTGGTCCATGCGCTCGCGGGCAAGATGCCGGGAGCCATCGCGCTTGCAGCGACGGCCGCCGCCCGTTGCGGCGCCGGCTATGTCCGCGTCAGTACGTCGCTGGAAATCGCGCGCTTGCCCGCAGCGGTCGTGCAAACCGATACCGCGGAAGTGAACGATCCGCGCATCACCTGTCTGCTGGTTGGTCCCGGAATGGGCGATCTTCCCCAGGTCCTGACGCTGGCACTGACGTCAAAAGCGCCCAAGGTCATCGATGCCGACGGCATTACCCATCTCGGCGAGCCGGAGCGGCTGCGCGGCCAGGATGCGATCATCACTCCGCACGAAGGCGAGTTCGAACGGCTGTTCGGCGCGCTTGAAGGCAGCAAGGCCGAACGGGCGTTGGCCGCGGCGAAGCTGACGGGGGCAGTGGTGGTCTACAAAGGCCCGGACACGCTGGTGGCGAGCCCCGACGGACGTGTCGGTTTCGCACCACCAGCACCTGCCGCTCTTGCAACGGCGGGAACGGGCGACGTGCTGGCGGGGATGATCGCGGCGCTGCGGGCACGCGGCCTGCCCGCTTTCGAAGCCGCCAGCGCCGGGGTCTGGCTTCACGGCCGCGCCGCGGAGATCGCCGGGCCTGGCTTGATTGCCGACGACCTGGCCGCGGCGATTCCGGCCGCGCTGGCCTCGCTCGATGCCTGAAGAGGTGGTTCGCATCGCTGGGCGCGGCGACGGAGTTACCGCTTCGGGGCGCCATGTCCCGTTGGCAGTGCCGGGGGATATTGTCCGCGACGATGGATCGGTAGCGCCGGGCCCCCACCACCAGGCGCCACCATGCCGTCACTTTCCGGAATGCGGCGGGTGCCAGCTGCAGCATGCCGACGACTGGGCCTATGCGGATTACGTTGTGTCGCGGATCGCGACCGCGCTGGACCAGCATGGGCTGGCGACGGACATTCGTTCGCCGCACTTGTCGCCGCCGAACAGCCGTCGCCGCGCTGCGCTGCGGGCGTTGCGGACGGCACAAGGGGTGTTGCTCGGCTTCAACGCCGCCAAATCGCACCGAATCGTCGACATGCGCGAGAATTTTATCCTGCGGCCCGAATTGCTGGCGCTGCTGCAGCCGCTGCGCCAGCTGCTCGCCGTCCTGCTGCGCCCAAAGGGTGGGGCCGAAGTCGAGATGACGCTGGTCGATCAGGGCGTCGACCTGCTGCTGAAAGGCGTCGAACCGAGCGGACTGGAAGCGATCGAAGCGCTGACGTCATTCGCCAGCAAACATGGGCTTGCCCGGCTATCGGTGGACCAGGGGCTGGGGCCCGAGCCATTCTATCAGCCGCACGCGGTGACGATCACTCTGTCGGGTGTTCCCGTAGCCTTTCCGATGAGCGCCTTTCTGCAGGCAACCGAAGACGGCGAGGCGGCGTTGATCGCGGTCGCGCGCGCCGTGGTGGCGGAGGCCGCGCGAACCGCCGATCTGTTCGCGGGCCTCGGCACATTCGCGCTGGCGGTCGGGGCCACCCATGCTGCCGAAGCTTCACGCGACGCCGCCGCTGCGCTCAAGCAGGCTGCGCCGCGGATCGCGGTCGAACACCGCGACCTGTACCGCCGGCCGCTCGATCCGGCGGAGCTGGCGCCGTTCGATGGCGTGGTCCTGGACCCGCCGCGCGCTGGCGCCGAGGAACAGGTGCGGGCGCTCGCTGGAAGCACGGTTGGGCGGATCGCTTATGTCAGCTGCAACCCCGGCACCTTCGCGCGTGACGCCAAGGCGCTGACCGCCGGGGGTTTTGCGCTCCAGTGGATCCACCCGGTCGGGCAGTTCCGCTGGTCGACCCACGTCGAGCTGGCCGCCTGCTTCAGCCGATAAGGCCGCAATCGTGGACGATCTTGAAGCCGGCGTGGACGATCAGCCCCAGCAGGCACAATGACGCCAGTGCGAAAAAGGTGAAGCGGTAAAGGACGATGTTGAAAGTCGCCTGGACGATGCTGTGGAGAATTCGAAAGCCGACATAGCCCCACGCCAGCCAATAATTGATGCCGCCGCCGAAGTTCATGAACGCCAGCGACAGAGCGATTGCGTAGAACAGCGTCGGCTGTTCCATCAAATGGTTGTAATTGTGCGATTTCCACTGGTCGGTCGCATCGACCTGGCCTTCGAGGTCGACGCCGCGACCGCCGCGCGGGGCATTGGCCAGCGTGATCCCGGCCTTGCGGAAGGCGTGCGACCGAGCGGCGAACATCCACAGCATAACCACGAACGTCCACGCGACCAGCGCGACCACCGGCGCTAATATCGGGCTGTAACCGTGCATCAAAAACCCTCCCCCTGTTTCCAGGGAGAGGGTGCGTCAGTTCGTTACGGATAGCAATTGAACTAGTCGAACATCTTCGCAAAAGCGCGCTTGGCCCGGGTCTTCCAGGCACCGCGGTGCCAGGCGTCGCTGGCGAGCAGCGGCAGGACGCTGGTGGCCTCGGCAAACACCATCTGTTCCATTGCCGTCGAGACCTTGCCCCAGCTTGCCGCTTCCTGGAGCGTCGATGACGAGCAAGCGCCGTCGCGAACGTCGGCAACGGTGATCTGAACGGCATATTTGTGCACTTCGACATCCTCGTGGCCGAGGATTTCGGCACAGACGACGGTGTCCTGGGTGAAGTTCTTGGGAACGCCGCCGCCGATCATCAGCAAGCCGGTGGTGCCGGCCTTGATCTTGATGTCGGTCAGTTCACGGAAGTCGGCGATGGCATCGAGCACCATGTACGGCTTCCCAGCCTTCATGGCGTCAACCTGATGCTTGACCAGGCCGAAGCCGGCCGAGCTGTCGACGAACGCCGGGCAAAAGATCGGCACGTCGTTTTCGTAGGCGAGCTGGACCAGGCTGCCCTGCTTCTTGGCGTTGCCTTCGCTCAGCCACTTGCCCATTTCGCGGATGAACGCGCGGCTTGAATAGGGCTTGGGCTCCAGGCTGTTGGCGATGGCACCAATGGTGTGATCGCAATCCTGCAGTTGCTGTTCGTCGATAAAGGTGTCGTAAATGCGATCGATGTAAAGTGAGCGAAGCGTATCATCGTCAGGGATTTCATTGGCTTGGAAGTGCTTGTGGCCAAGCGCTTCGAAGAAATCCATGTCGACGATCGAAGCGCCGGTGGCGACGATCGCATCGACCATGTTCGACTTCACCAGCTCGGCATAGAGATCCATGCAGCCCCCGGCCGAGGTCGAGCCGGCAATCACCAGGATGATCGAGCAGCTCGAGTCCTCCAGCATCTGGTTATAGAGGCCGGTGGCGCGGGACAGATCGCGGCTGGTGAAGCTCATCTTGCCCATCGCCTCGACGATCGGGCGCGCGTCGAAGGTGGTGATGTCGATATGCTCGACAGGGCTCGACAGGAGCTCCGCCTTGCGCGTGTCGTTGATCTTGCTTTCCTGGTTCATTCCCAACTCCAACTGTCCTCCCCCGCGCGAGCGGGCGAGAGCGAGGCAAGGCATGTCGTTCGCGTTTGGAGGGGACAGCCTCACCCTCCGCGGCCCGCGCGCCGAAGCGCGCGGGGTTGATCTAGAGCGTTACCACGTTGGACAGCTTCGGCACGATTGCGCCGTAGAGGCTTGCCATGGGCTCGTCGGTAACGATTTCCGCGGTGCCGGTGCCGAACCCGTTGAAGGCGGTGCGCATGGCGCAGCCATAGGCGCCGAGCATCCCCACTTCGATATAATCGCCGGCACGAACGTCGGCCGGCAGGTCGAACGGGCCAGCCATGTGGTCGAGATCGTCGCAGGTCGGGCCATAGAAACTGAAGCCCATCGGCCGAACGGTCGACTGGGCATCGCGCAGCAAGCGCACCGGATAGCGCCAGCCAATGTGGGCAGCATCGAACAGCGCGCCATAAGCGCCGTCGTTGATGTACAGCTCATCACCGCGGCGGCGTTCGACGCGGACGACCAGGCTGGCATATTCGGCGCACAGCGCGCGACCCGGTTCACACCACAATTCGGCCGAATAGCTGATCGGCAGCGCTTCGAAACCGGCGTGGATGACAGCGAAGTAATTTTCCAGCGCGGGCGGCTCCATGCCCGGATACCAGGACGGAAAGCCGCCACCGACGTCGACGATGTCGACCGTCACCGCGGCTTCGACAATCGCATCGCGAACCCGGCTGAGCGCTTCGGCATAAGCCGCGGGGGTCATTGCCTGGCTGCCGACGTGGAAGCAGATGCCAAGCGCGTCCGAGGCCTGCCGAGCAGCCATCAGGAGCGCCTTCACTTCGGCCGGATCGGCACCGAACTTCGCCGCCAGGCTGAGCTTGGCGTGTTCCGAGCTGACGCGGATGCGGACGAGGAGGTTCAAATCGGTCGCGGCGATCCCGCCGGTCGCAGTCGCTTCGACGATCTTGTCCAGTTCCTCGAGCGAATCGAGACTGAAGGTGCGAACGCCATAGACGTGATACGCCTCGGCAATGGCTTCTTCGGCCTTTACCGGGTGCATGAAGCACAGCACGGCCAGCGGCAGGGTCGCGGCAACCAGCCGAACTTCGCCAATCGAGGCAACGTCGTAGTGGGTGACGCCGCTGTCCCACAGGATTCGCAGCAAGTCGGGCGACGGATTGGCCTTCACCGCATAGAGCGACCGGCCCGGAAACTTCTCCGTAAAGAAGCGGGCCGCGCGCCGCGCGGCGTGCGGACGCAGAAGCGTCACCGGTTCAACCGGCTTCAACTGGGCGATGTCGGCACCCGATCGGATGCCGTTCGGGGCGCTAGCTAGCCCCAGCGCGCGATGATGCTTGAACAACTCAAGGGACCTCCAACAGTCTAGTTCGACAAAGCTGCCTTGCGGTTGGAAGTCCCATGGGGCAGCGGAAGCGCGATATATGGTCGAGGGTGCCCGCTGTAAAGATTTTTTGGTGCATCCCGGATCGGCCGGGCGGGATTTGGCACACTTTTGCAACGGTTGGTCGAAAGGTAAGCAAATCAATAGTTTGGCATCCAGTCAGGTGACGCGGGAAGATGTCGTTTCAGCAAGCCTGAGGATCGCGGCGCAAGTGCAGCGAACCCCGCTTGTCGAAAGCGCAGTGGCGGGGACGCGAATCTGGCTCAAATGCGAGTGCCTCCAGACCGGCGGCGCATTCAAACTGCGGGGCGCGACCAACCGCTTGCTCCAGTTGAGCGAAGCCGAGCGGGAACGCGGAGTCGTCGCCTTTTCATCCGGCAACCATGCCCGCGGAGTGGCTATCGCGGCTCGGCGGCTAGGTATTCGCGCGGTGATCGTCATGCCCGCCGATGCGCCGCAGGTTAAGATCGAAGGAACGCGCGCTGAAGGCGCCGAAATTCTGTTTTACGACCGGCGCACCGAGAATCGCGAGGCAATCGCCGCCAGGATCTCGGCCGACACCGGCGCGACAATCGTGCCGAGCTTCGACGATCCGGCAATCGTTGCCGGCCAGGGCACGGTTGGGCTGGAAATCGCCGAGCAGCTTGGCTTCGAGCCGCCGCGAATCGCCGTGCCGTGCGGCGGCGGCGGATTATCGGCCGGGATCGCGCTTGCCCTGCCGACTGTGCAACTGGTGATTGTCGAGCCCGATGGATGGGACGACATGGGCCGATCGCTGGCGCTGGGGCAAATCGTGCCGGTCGCGCCAGACGCGCCCGACACCTGGTGCGACGCGCTGCAGACTCCGCGCGTATCGCCGATCACGTTCGATATCCTCCGCAGCCGCGGCGCCGAGGCGCTGTCCGTCAGCGATGAGCAAGCCGGCGAGGCGATGGCTTTCGCCTGGCAACGGCACGGGCTGAAGGTCGAGCCCGGCGGTGCCGTGGCCCTTGGCGCGCTGCTTGCGGGCAAGGTCGCGCCGCTTGAGGATACGGTCGTGGTGCTGTCGGGCGGGAATGTGGATCCCGAGCTCCACGCCCGGTTAGTGTCGGACTAGGCCGCGGTGCGAGTCCGGTATTCGCCTGGCTCGACCTGATTGGAGCTGGAGCGCTCGATGGTCCGGGTCAGCTCCTCAAGCTCCGCGCCAAGCGTTTCAAGTTCCGCTGCAAGAAAGCGGCGCTGATCGCCCGGAACCGACTCGGATGCGTCGATGAGCGTGTCGATCATCATCGCAATGCACGGCAGGATCGTTCCTTCGATCCGTTCGAAGGCTTCGTCGAGCCGCGCCTGTGAGTTCGGGGAAGTCATTCCCCCGATATGGACCCAATGAGGTTAAGTCTTGGTGAAAGGCCGCTCGGCGCGATCGGTCACGACCGCGAGGAGCGGGACGGAAGCGATGGTTTGATCGGGTCGGTCGCAAGCCGCATGTCGAGATAATCGTCGACGGACTTCATCAGCAGATCGAGCTCATTGGCGAAGAAGTGGTTCGCGTTGGGAATGAGGTCGTGGGTGATGGTGATGTGACGTTGCGTGCGGAGCTTGTCGACGAGCTTTTGAACCGCGCCCGGAGTAACCACTTCGTCGGCTTCTCCCTGAATGATGATGCCCGACGAGGGACAGGGGGCGAGAAAGCTGAAATCGTACATGTTGGCCGGCGGAGCGATCGAGATGAATCCGCGGATTTCAGGGCGGCGCATCAGCAATTGCATGCCGATCCAGGCGCCGAAGCTGACCCCGGCGACCCAGGTCGTCTCCGCTTCGGGATGGATCGCCTGGACCCAGTCGAGCGCGCTTGCGGCATCGCTCAGTTCGCCAATGCCATTGTCGAACACGCCCTGGCTTTTGCCAACCGCGCGAAAATTGAAGCGCAAGGTCGCAAAACCGCGGCGGACAAAGGTTTGGTAGAGCAGCTGCACGATCTTGTTGTTCATCGTGCCCCCGGCCTGCGGGTGCGAATGAAGGATCAGGGCGACTGGAGCGCGGGGGCGGCTGCCCGGCTGAAAACGCCCTTCGAGGCGTCCTTCGGGGCCGGGGAAAATGACTTCAGGCATGGATGGCAAGGCTCACGATCTGGAACGATAGGCCGCACCAGCACAGATGCGCGGCGGCACGCGGTCCTATATAGGGTCGCGCGATGATGTGGCAATCGGCAGGAATCCCCGGCTTTTGATGCGGTCTCGCAGCCTTTACCTTGATCACGCCGCAACCACGCCGGTCGTCGCGCCGGCGCAAGCGGCCATGGCGCAGGCCTTGGGCGAATGGGCCAACCCCAGTTCGCCCCACGCCGACGGACGCCGGGCGCGAGCGGCGCTGGAAGCGGCCCGCCGGAGCGTCGCCGACACCCTCGGCTGGCGGCATGACGTCATTTTCACTTCGGGTGCGACCGAGGCCATCGCCATTGCCGCGGAGCGCGTCGGTGCCGCCGGGCGGATCACTGGGCCGACGGAACATGACGCGGTCGTCGCCGCGATGGGGCCGAGCGCGGCCGTGCTGGAGGTCGATGGAAGCGGGCTCATCGACCTCGAATCACTTGACCGAGCGCTGGCCAATGGCCCGGCACTGGTGGCGGTTCAGCTGATCAATAATGAAACCGGGGTAATTCAACCGATCGACCGCATCGTGCCGTTCGTTCGCAATGCGGGATCGCTGCTGCTTGCCGATTGCGCGCAGGGAGCGGGCAAGATCGCGCTTCCCGACGCGGACTTTATCGCCATTTCAGCGCACAAGTTCGGCGGCCCGCCGGGCGCCGGTGCGCTGCTGGTCAAGGATCTTGCAACCCTGGAAGCGAGCGGTGGGCAGGAGCGGGGCTATCGCCGGGGTACGGAGAACCTGCCAGCGGCGGCGGCGATGGCGGCGGCGCTTTCGTCGCGCGCCTTCGCCGACGCAATGCCGCGGCTGGAAACGCTGCGCCGCGAGCTTGAGCGGTCGATCGTCGAGGCGGGCGGCGTGGTCATTGCGGCCGACGCACCGCGGCTTGCCACGATCGGGGCTTATGCGATGCCTGGCGTGCTAAGCGCGAATTTGCTGGTTCAGTTCGATCTTGCGGGAATCTCGGTATCGGCCGGAAGCGCCTGTTCTTCGGGCAGCATGAAACCCAGCCGAGTGCTTGGGGCGATGGGCATCGCCCGTGAAACTGCCGAATCCACCGTCCGCGTCAGCTTTGGCCCGGACACCAGTGAAACGGATATCGCCCGCCTGGTCGGTGAGTGGCGCCGGATCGGTGCGCGCGCGGGAGCGCAAGCGGCATGATTTATCTCGATTATCAGGCGACGACGCCGGTCGCCGCCGAAGTCGCGGCCGCGATGGAGCCATGGATGGTCGAACGGTTCGCCAATCCGAACTCCCCCTCGCGGCAAGGCCATGAAGCTGCAGCAGCAGTCGCGGTGGCGCGGCGGCAGATCGAACAGGCGCTTGGCTTCAAGGGCGGCACGATTGCGTTCACCGGAAGCGCGACCGAAGCGCTGAACTGGGCGATCAAGGGCACGGCTGCCAAGTTTCAGCCCAACCGCGACCGCATCATCACCATCGCCACCGAGCATGCCGCAGTGCTCGACAGCTGCGAATGGCTGGCGGAGCAAGGGGTCGACGTCACCATCCTGCCGGTGAAGCCCGACGGACTGCTCGATATCGCCCTATTGGAACGCGCGATGGACGAGCGCGTCGGACTGGTCGCGGCAATGCTCGTCAACAACGAGATCGGGGTAATTCAGCCAATCGCCGAAATTGCCGACATCGCGCATCGCGCGGGTGCGCTCATGCTGTGCGATGCGGTCCAGGGGTTTGGCCGCATGGATGTGCCCGAGGGGCCCGACCTGGTCGCCATCTGCGCCCACAAGCTCCACGGCCCCAAGGGAGTTGGCGCGCTGTGGATGCGCAAGGGTCGCGAGCCCGAACCGTTGATCCATGGCGGCGGGCAGGAACAGGGACTTCGTTCGGGAACCCTGTCGCCAGCGCTTTGTGTCGGATTTGGCGCGGCGGCAAAGCTTGCCCACCACCGTTGCACCCGCGATCATGATCATGTCGAGAGGCTGTGGGCTGCGGCGATCAAGGCGCTAGGCGATGGCTGGAAGATCAACGGCAGCACTTACCGCCGCTACAAAGGGAACCTCAACATCCGTCGGCAAGGCGTTGACGGCGCACGATTATTGGCCGACCTTCGCGACATCGCCTTCTCTCTTGGATCGGCCTGCGCAAGCGGATCGGGGCGCCCAAGCCACGTCCTTCGCGCGCTGAACCTGGATTATCGCGCGGCCCGGTCGGCGGTGCGGCTGGGTTTTGGCCGTTACACCGGTGAGCGGGAGTTGGTCGACGCCTGCCAGCGGCTTGCCGCTGCCGCAGTCGCACAGGAGACACTCGACGCGTGACCCTGGTGAGGTTCTGCAAGGCCGATGGAACGCTCGACAAGGAAGTCCAGGCGTCGGTCGGCGAGCGGTTGCTGGATGTCGCCTGGGCGGCGCGCGAACCACTTGAGGGCGCGTGTGAGGGGGTCATGGCCTGTTCGACCTGCCACGTCATCGTCGACCCATCCGATTTCGCGGCGCTTCCGCCCGCCAGCGAAGAGGAGGAAGACTTGCTCGACCTCGCCAGCCACGCCGTCCGGACGTCGCGCCTGGCGTGCCAAATCCTGATTACTGAGGAGATGGCGACGCTAACCGTGCGAATTCCGCCCGGCACGACCAACTGGATGGGTCGCTAGGTTACCGGGTCCCTGGCCGGATGCCGTTTTCCGCCGCCCCGGCATCGTTACTCGCTCCGGCAGGCGGCGGCGGACGGCGATTCGATGCGCCGATGGCTGCCTGGCGGATCGCCTGGAGCTGAGGAAGGGTCAGGCGACCGGTACCGCTGACGTCGAGCAGGCGGAAGCGTAGGAGCGCTGCCTGGCGGAATTCGTCGGCCGAAACGCCGCGGTTGAAGTTCGAATCGGCCGACATGACCGGTTCCGGGATCTGCAACAGCCCGAAGCGCCCGGCGCCAGCCTCGTTATCGGCGCCCAACCTGCGCGTTGCATTTCCCTCGCGCGCAACCAGGCCGTTGTCGCCCATCGCCGTGCGGACCCGGACCCGGGGAGCGATGCGCGTCTCATAATATTCAATTTCTTCGGGTCCGATCTCGCCATCGCCATCGGTGTCGAGCATCCGGAAGAAGTTCTCACCATCGGCAACCATCTCATCCCCGGTCAGCGTCCCATCGTGGTCGAGGTCGGAGTCGACGAACCAGGCAGCGAGCCCGTCCTCGCCAGGAAGGCGACCGAACACCGGTTCGCCCATCGGGCTCATGAAAGCACGGCCGAGACGCTGGGTGCCATCGGATCGGCTGGGGCTAGCAATTGTCGGTGGAGCCGCGGTTTGGGCGGCCGCGAGAAGTAGCAAGGGAAGGAGCATCATCAGGCCTTTCGCGCCGTTCGCGCTGGGTTCGACCGGGCGACCATCGCGCGCTAGTCGCCAGCGGGCAAGGGAATACCGACCCGTACATCCGGGTCTTTGGGGCGGCGCTTGGCGTGGGCGCCGGGCACGAATTCCGGGGGCCGAAGCGCTTCCATGTCCTGCAGCGTCACGCCGCTTTTGTGATTGCGGTCGAGCCGCCCGAATCTTTCGCTTGCCGCTGCGCGGAATTCGGCGAGGCTGATCGCGCGATCCAAATTGTAGTCGGCGGCGGCGACCGGTTCGGGAATGTTGAGCAAGGCGTAGCGTGCGGCTCCCTGCAAGCCGAGATCGAGGCCGTCGCTGCCGCGGCTGTCCTCGTTACGGGCTTGGGTGGCCGATGGCTTCGGTGCCGAACTCGATCTGCGCCACCGCGCCCCGACCTGGATTTCGGGAGCGACATCCCATTCGTACTGAACCAGCTCTTCCGGCTCGATCTGGCCATTGCCATCGGTATCGAGCGTCAGGAAGAAGCGTTCGGCGTCCGCGCTCATTTCCCCATCGGTCAGCACGCCGTCGCCGTTACGGTCGGCGCGGTGAAACCAGTCCGCCATCGTGTCGTGCCCCGGCGCGCGAGCACGATACGGTTCGCCCATCGGACTGATGAACGGGGCCCAGCTGTGGCCGGTGACGGTGATTTGCGGGGGAGCGCCCGCGGCGAGGCCGACCAGGGCAAGCAAAATGGCGGGAATGAGCATCGGCACGAACGGAGTTGGGCGGTCTGGAGCGTGAACGGAAGATGAAGGGTGGCGAACCCGGGGCGCTTGCACGGTCCGCGGCCTTCCCCCATATCCCCCGGCGGAAGTCGGCGGGCGGCACTGTCGCCAACTTGGTCAGGTCCGGAAGGAAGCAGCCACAACGATTTCGTACCGGGTCGTCGGCTTCCACCTTTTTCAGTTTCAACCGGCCGCGCGGCGTTGCATTGAGCGACGTGGGCGAATTCACTTCGCTTCAGCCACGCTTTACAGCAGCCCGATGGACAACGCCGAATCGCCCGAGGAGTCGTTTGCTCTGGGGCTCGACCTCCCCGAAGACGCTGCGCCGTCGTCCGCCGCGGCATCGCCGTATCGCGTGCTGGCGCGCAAGTACCGCCCGCAGAGCTTTGGCCAGCTGATCGGCCAGGACGCGATGGTGAAGACACTCGCCAATGCCATCGAGCGCGGGCGGATCGCTCATGCTTTCCTGCTCACCGGAGTGCGCGGGGTGGGCAAAACGTCGACCGCGCGGCTGATCGCCAAGGCGCTCAACTGCATTGGTGCGGACGGACAGGGCGGGCCGACTATCGACCCGTGCAATGCGTGTGAGCCATGCCGAGCGATTGCCGAGGGCCGGCATATCGACGTGATCGAAATGGACGCCGCGTCACACACCGGCGTCGAGGACATCCGCGAGATCATCGACGCGGTCCGCTATGCCTCGGTCAGCGCGCGCTACAAGATTTACATTATCGACGAAGTTCACATGCTTTCGAAGAATGCTTTCAATGCGTTGCTCAAAACACTTGAGGAACCGCCTCAGCATGTGAAATTCCTGTTCGCGACCACCGAAGTGAATAAGGTGCCGGTCACGGTGCTGTCGCGGACCCAGCGCTTCGACCTGCGGCGGATCCCGCCGGACAAGCTCGTCGCCCATTTCGCCGAAGTCTCGGCCGCCGAGCAGGTCGATGCCGAGGCCGAAGCGCTGCGCATGATTGCGGCGGCCGCCGAAGGATCGGTGCGCGACGGACTGTCGATCCTCGACCAGGCGATCGCTTTCGGCGCGGGGACCGTTACCGCCGACCAGGTTCGCGACATGCTTGGCCTGGCCGATCGCGGGCGCATGCGGCGACTGCTCAAGATAGTCCTGGCGGGGGACGCGGCCGCCGCCTTGGCCGAACTCGATGAAGCCAATGCGCTGGGGATCGACCCGACCCAATTGTTGCGCGGGCTGATGGAAAGCCTGCACGCCGCGACCCGTGCCAAGGCCGGCGCGACCCCGGACGCCCTGCAATCCACCGAAGAACGCGAAGCGGCCGAGGAAATGGCCGCGGCCCTGGGCTGGGCGACCATCCACCGCCTGTGGCAAATGCTGCTCAAGGGGCTGCAGGACGTCGGCATCGCTCCCGATCCACGCGAAGCGGCCGAGATGGCGTTGCTGCGCTTGATCCACGCCGCTGATCTGCCGGATCCCGGCGCGCTGATGGCGCGGTTGACGGGCGGGGAGGGGACGACGGCGGGCGGATCGGCCGGCCCGGCGCGCAAGGCGGCTGCACCAACGGCCTCGCTGCCAGACGATTTTGCCGGCCTGATCGAGCGGCTGGAGCAAGCCGGAAAGCACCAATTGGCGCTGCAGCTTCACGATCAGGTGGGCCTGGTGCGCTACGCGCCGCCCGAACTTGCCGTCAAGCCGCTGCGGCCGCTGGGCCCGGACTGGTCGCGCGACCTTGCGCTGGCGCTGAAAACGGCGACCGGAGCGGTGTGGCAGGTGTCGCTGTCGGACGAGGCTGGCGAAGCGTCGCTGCTCGATCAGGAGAAAATGGCCGAGGAGCGCGTTCGCAGCGACGTCCTTGCCGACCCCGCCGTCCGTGCCGTGATCGACAGCTTTCCCGATGCGGAACTTGAAACCTTTTCAACCAGAGGCGCCTGACATGCCCGAAATGCCCGACTTCGATGAAATCATGAAGCTTGCCCAGAATGCTCAGAACGAGTTGCAAAAGGCGCAGGATAATCTCGACAAGGTCGAGGTCGACGGCGTCGCCGGCGGCGGCCTGGTCAAGGTGCGCGCCACCGCCAAGGGACGAATCCTCGGCGTCGACATCGACGACAGCCTGCTTCAGCCATCGGAAAAGACCATGCTGGAGGACCTCGTCACCGCGGCATTGAACGATGCCCGGGCCAAGGCCGATGCCGCCGCGGCTGGCGAAATGGAGAAGATGCAAACTTCGCTGCCGCTGCCGCCGGGGTTCAAGCTTCCGTTCTAAGGGTGGAAATCGGGCGCCGGGACGCCTAACTGGCGGCGACCCCCGTTAATTCCTGCCCTGTTCACTCCTGCAAGGATGCACGCGACCCCATGGCCGCCCAATATGCTTATGTGATGAAGGACATGACCAAGTCCTTCCCCGGCGCTCAAAAGCCGGTGCTCAGCAACATCAACCTGCAATTCTATCACGGCGCCAAGATCGGCATCGTCGGCCCCAACGGCGCGGGCAAGTCGACGCTGATGAAGATCATGGCCGGCCTCGACACTGAATTCCAGGGTGAGGCATGGCCGGGCGAGAACGTCACGGTCGGCTATCTGGCGCAGGAGCCGCAGCTCGACACGAGCAAAACCGTGCTCGAAAACGTCAAGGACGGCGCCCGCGAAGTCGCCGACATGGTCGATCGATTCAATGCGATCTCCGCTGAAATGGGTGACCCCAAGGACGACACCGACTTCGATGCCCTGATGGAGGAAATGGGCGAGCTTCAGGGCAAGATCGACGCGGTCGATGGCTGGACGCTCGACAACCAGCTGGAAGTGGCGATGGAAGCCTTGCGTTGCCCGCCGTCGGACATGTCGGTCGAGAATTTGTCGGGTGGTGAGAAGCGCCGGATCGCGCTGACCCGGCTGCTTCTGCAGAAGCCGTCGATCCTGTTGCTCGACGAGCCGACCAACCACCTCGACGCCGAAAGCGTGCAGTGGCTCGAAAGCCATCTCAAGGAATATCCGGGCGCGGTGCTGATGATCACCCACGACCGCTATTTCCTCGACAATGTGGTGAGCTGGATCCTTGAGCTCGATCGCGGGAAATACTTTCCGTACGAAGGCAATTATTCGACCTATCTGGAAAAGAAGGGCAAGCGCCTCGAACAGGATGAGCGCGAAGAGTCGGGCAAGCAAAAGGCGATCCGCGACGAGCTCGAATGGATCCGGCAGGGCGCCAAGGCGCGGCAAACCAAGTCGAAGGCGCGAATCGCCAAGTTCGAGCAGCTCGTGGCCGCTCAGGAAAACCGAACGCCCGGCAAGGCGCAGATTCTGATCCAGGTGCCCGAGCGCCTTGGCGGCAAGGTCATCGAGGCCAAAAACGTAACCAAGGCATACGGCGACAAGCTTTTGTTCGAGGACCTGTCGTTCACTCTGCCGCCCGGCGGTATCGTCGGGGTGATTGGCGCCAACGGCGCCGGCAAATCGACCTTGTTCAAGATTCTCACTGGCCAGGAACAGCCCGATTCGGGCTCGGTCGACATTGGTCCGACGGTGCACCTTGGTTATGTCGATCAAAGCCGCGACCATCTGAACTCGGCCAACAACGTCTGGCAGGAAATCTCCGACGGGCTCGATTACATGAAGGTCAACGGGCACGACCAGTCGACCCGGGCCTATGTCGGGGCGTTCAACTTCAAGGGCCAGGACCAGCAGAAGAACGTCGGCAAGCTGTCCGGCGGCGAACGCAACCGGGTCAACATCGCCAAGATGCTGAAGCGCGGCGGCAACGTCCTGCTGCTCGACGAGCCGACCAACGACCTCGACGTGGAAACGCTTGGCGCGCTTGAGGAGGCGATCGAGAATTTCGCGGGATGCGCGGTGGTCATCAGCCACGACCGCTTCTTCCTCGACCGCCTGGCGACGCACATCCTGGCGTTCGAGGGCGACGCCAACGTCGAATGGTTCGAAGGCAATTTCGCCGCTTACGAAGAAGACAAGATCCGCCGGCTCGGCGAAGAGGCGACGCGGCCGCACCGGATGACGTATCGCAAGCTGACCAGGTAGGCGCTGCCGCGGGTGCCAGGGTCACAGGCCAGGGTCGCCGGCCCGTGCAGCAGTCCTAGGCGGTATCGCCCCGAAGCTCGGCCGCGGCCTGTTCGTAGCGCTCGGCCATATTCTCGAGCACGACCCTGCTTTCACGGGTGTAGAGCGCGCTTGCCAGACGGCGGCAGCGCTCGGCCTGAACATCCAGTGCCGCGCTCTGCTCGTCGGTGACGTCGATCAGCATGTTGACGGCGCCCGTCATCGTTCCATCCGCGTCGAATAACGGCGTTGGGTACGGGCGAAATGCGCGCCGCGTTCCATCCGGCCGTTCGGCGATCGCTACCGTGTCCCGAATGATGCGTTGCTGGCGAATGGCTTCAGCCATCGGACACTGATTGTGCGGAATCAATTCACCGGTCGTGCTGAAGATTTTCCAGGTGACGCACCACCGATCCCGGCCGAGCATCGGTTCCCGCCCGGCGAACGCGATGCAGGCGTCGTTCCAGTAGGTAACACCGCCGTGGCAATCGGTGACGTAGATTGGCGCCGGCAGTTGATCGAGCACACTTGTCCAGTCGGCCACCGTGGAAAGTGCCGTCAATGCATGGTCGAGTAACTGTTCCGGATGATGCCGAGCGGCCATGTTCGCCTGTCAGATTAACCCATGTGAATGAGGAAACCGTTAGCCGCCTGCGCTGTTCCATCGACTTCAGAAAGTGTCCGGGTGTGTCGGCCAGACAACAGTGCGGCGCGCTTAACGGAGGCGCTTGACCAGAAGCCGGCCGTCGTCGCCGGCTTTGACCTCGAAATTGGGAACGGCCTTGATCAGGTCGGAGAGCCGCGAAAAGCCGTAGTTTCGCGCCGCAAAGCTCGACACCGCCTTGGCCCGCTGCCCAAGTTCGGACAGCGGCGTATAGCCTTCCTCATCCCGCTTAGACGCCTTGTACGCCGAACCCAGCACTTGCAGCAGTTCGACATCGAGCGGGCGCTGGCCGGCGGCGGTTACGGGCTGTTCGAGATTGTCGTCGTCGTCGAGCACCAGCGCGCCCACATCGAAAAAGCGGCTGCACGCCTGTTGAAAGGGAAGCGGCGTTTTTTGCGTTCCGAAGCCGTACACCTGCAGGCCTTCCTCGCGAATGCGCTGGGCGAGCGGAAGAAAATCGCTGTCGGATGACATGATCCCGAACCCGTCGACGTGACCGCGATAAAGCAGGTCCATGGCGTCGATCACCATCCGCATGTCGGTGACGCTCTTGCCCTTGACCACGTCGAACTGCTGGACGGGGACGATCGACTGCTTGCCGGTCAGGCCGCCCCAGCCCTTGAGCGCCGGCTTGCCCCAATTGCCATAGGCGCGGCGGACGTTGATCGTCCCCAGCTCGCCCAGCACCAGCAGGACATCGTCGAGATGTTCGGGCGATGCATTGTCGGCATCGATCAACAGCGCGATGTTGGGTTCCTGGTTGGTAGTGCGCGGCATTCCCGACTCCCTTTGGGCCTGTCTAGCGCGGCATCGCGGAATGGCCACAGTTGGTCGCGCATTGCCGCGCCAGCTGAACCGCAGATTATCGATGCGGGAACGAAACGCCCGGTAATGCACTGATGCCCTCGGGGGCGAGTTGAGGAAGGACGAGAGATGAAGAAGCTAGGTCTTGCTGCAGCCCTTACCGCCAGTGTTGCGGTAACCGGCTGCGCTACGACGTATCCGAACCAGAACGGATACAATAATGGGTACGGCTATCCGAGCAACTACTACCCCAATCAATACGGGAATCAGTACGGCTCGAATGGCTACAACAACGGCCAGGCCGGCAACGCCGCTGCTGGTGCCGTTCTTGGCGGTGTTGGCGGCGCGATCGCCGGCGCGGTCATTCCGGGCGTCAGCCCCGGCGCGGGCGCGGTTGCCGGCGCGATCCTTGGCGGCGTCCTTGGGGCGAGCATCAATGGTCATCAATATTACCGCGATACGCGCGGCTATTGCTATTACGTCGACCAGTACGGTCAGCCGCACTACGACTACAACACCCGTTGCTAGTCAGTTCGACGACGTGAAATTGCTAGGCGGGGCGGAAGGTTTCTTCCGCCTCGTCGAGCACGTACAGGCGACCTTCCGCGATCGAAAAGTGCGCGCCGTGCAGCTTTAACGTGCCCTGTCGCTCACGCTCGGCAATCCAGGGGAAGGTGCGCAGGTTGGCAAGGCTGACCTTCACCGCCTCATACTCCATGTCGAGAAAAGCGGCGCGATTGAGTTCGGTGTGACGGGCGCGAACCTTGTCCCGAGCCCGGTCGAGCATTCTCACCCAATCGGCGACGAACTGGCCGTGCCCGTGCCGGCGGTCGTCGAAGGTTCCGCTCAGCGCCGCCGAGCAGCCTCCGCACATGCCGTGGCCCATGACGAGGATTTCCTCGACTTCGAGCTGGGTCACCGCGAATTCGAGTGCTGCCGAGACGCCGTGATAACCGCTGCTGGTCTCATAGGGCGGCGTCAATGCGGCGATATTGCGAACGACGAACATCTCACCCGGGCGCGCGTCGAAAATCTGGGCGGGTTCGACGCGGCTGTCGGCGCAGGACAGAATCATCACCTTCGGGCTTTGGCCCTCGGCCAGTTCCGACCAGCGCTCGCGCTCATGTTCCCACTCATTCTCGCGGAAACGGCGGTAGCCATCGATGAGCTGGGCCAGATAACGCATGCGGTCGGCTAGCGGCTTGAGGGGAGGGGTGGCAAGCCCCGCCGCCAATCGCTATCTCGCGCGTCATGAACGTCCCCGTCGCAATCCCGGCCGAAGCGTCGGTACGCCAACGCAAGCCTGACTGGATCCGGGTCAAGGCGCCCGTCAGCCAAGGCTACCACGAAACGCGCAAGCTGATGCGCTCGCTTGGTCTTGCGACGGTGTGCGAAGAGGCGGCCTGCCCGAACATCGGCGAATGCTGGACCAAGAAGCACGCCACGGTGATGATCCTGGGCGACACCTGCACCCGGGCCTGCGCCTTTTGCAACGTCAAGACGGGCATGCCGCGCGCGGTCGACCCGCTGGAGCCAGAGCATGTCGCGGTCGCCGCGGCCGAGCTTGGCCTTGAACATATCGTCGTCACCAGCGTCGATCGCGACGATTTGCCCGATGGCGGCGCGTCCCAGTTCGTCAAGGTGATCGAGGCGCTGCGGCGCAACACGCCGGCGACCACGATCGAGATTCTGACCCCGGATTTCCGCAACAAGAGCGACGCGGCGGTCGACGCAATCGTCGCCGCTGGGCCCGACGTCTACAATCACAATCTGGAAACGGTGCCGCGGCTTTATCCGACCATTCGCCCGGGCGCTCGATACTATGCGTCATTGCGGCTGCTGGAGAGCGTCAAGCGGCGGAACCCGCACATCTTCACCAAGTCCGGGGTGATGGTCGGGCTCGGCGAACATCGGCTGGAAGTGCACCAGGTGATGGACGACATGCGATCCGCCGGTGTCGATTTCCTGACCATGGGCCAGTATCTCCAGCCAACCCCGCGCCATGCGACGGTGGAGGAGTTCGTCACTCCGCAGGCGTTCGATGCCTATGCGGCAATCGCCCGCGCCAAGGGCTTCCTGCTGGTCGCTGCGTCACCGCTCACTCGGTCGAGCTATCACGCCGGCGACGATTTCCGGAAGATGCAGGAATCGCGTGCAGCGCGACTTGCCAGGGAAGGCACGAATGCCGCGGCATAGCGAAACGCGGCATTTCCCTTTCACGCCCGAACAATTGTTCGACCTCGTCGCCGATGTCGGACGCTACAGTGAATTCCTGCCGTGGGTCGTCGCTGTCCGGGTGCGCTCGTCGAACGAGACCGAAGCGGTCGCCGACCTGGTGGTCGGGTTCAACGCCTTCAAGGAACGGTTCACCAGCCGGGTCGTCAAGCAGCGGCCGACGCAGATTTGCGTCGATTATGTCGAGGGGCCGTTGAAATTCCTGCACAACGAATGGCGCTTCGAACGCGCCGACGATGGCGGGACGGAGGTCCATTTCTCGGTCGATTTCGCGTTCAAGTCGCGATTGTTCGAAACGCTTGCAGGGGCGATGTTCGACCGGGCGCTACGCCGCATGACGGATGCCTTCGAACAGCGCGCCGTCGCGCTTTACGGCATCAGCAGTTCAAGTGCGCAAAGCGCAGCCTGAAGCCGCACGCCCGATCGAGTTTTTTCATCGAAGAACTTCTGGTCGGCAACGATCTGCGCCGGGTCGGCATCACGCTCTGATCGCGCGAAAACGACGGTGCCGACGGGTTTTTGCGCGGTTCCGCCGCCAGGACCGGCGACCCCGGTGATCGCCACGGCGACGTCGGCATCCGATGCTGCAAGCGCGCCGCGCGCCATTGCCCAGGCGGTCGCGACGCTGACCGCTCCGAACGTGTCCACCACATCGGAGCTGACTTGCAGCTGATGAAGCTTGGCGGCGTTCGAATAGGTGATGTAGCCGGCCTCGAACACGTCCGACGATCCGGCGATTTCGGTCAGCGCGGCGCTGACCAGTCCGCCCGTGCAGCTTTCGGCGACCGCCACCCGGCGCCCGGCGGCGCGATTGGCCTCAACCACCTCACGGGCCTTGTTGACGAGGATATCGGGCAGCAGCGTGTCTTTCACCATGGCCGATCCATTCGCACCGAAGCCACGGCCTGGGCGGCAATGCCCTCGCGACGGCCAGTGAAGCCGAGGCCTTCGGTGGTTGTTGCCTTGAGGCTCACCTGATCCAGTTCCAACCCCGCAATCGCGGCGATTCGCTGGCGCATTTGCAAACGATGCGGTCCAACCTTGGGCTCCTCGGCAATGATCGTACAATCCACGTGGTCGATAATTGCTCCACTGTCGCGCAGCAGCAGCGCTGCGTGAGCCAGGAAACGGTCCGATGAAACGCCCTTCCACTGGGGGTCGGACGGGGGGAAGTGGTCGCCGATGTCGCCGAGGCTGCCGGCGCCGAGCAAAGCGTCGGTGATGGCGTGGAGCACGACGTCGGCATCGCTATGGCCAGCCAGCCCGCGCGGATGCGGCACTTCGATCCCGCCAAGCATCAGTGGGCCTTCGCCGGCAAAGCCATGGACGTCGAACCCGGTGCCAGTACGCGGAGCAAAGCGCCCCGCCAGCCATTGCGACGCGCGTTCGAAATCCGCGGGCGTCGTCAGCTTGTCGAGTGCTGGATCGCCTTCGACCGGAGCCACCTTCATGCCCGCAGCACGAAACACGGTGGTTTCGTCGGTGGGTGAGGGGCCGTCCCATTGTTCATAGGCGCTGCGCAACTCGGCAAGGCGAAACGCCTGCGGAGTCTGCACTCGGGACAGGCCGGTCCGGTCCATGGGCGCGCCGAGGTCGTCGCCGAGCATTGCCAGCGTATCGCCAACCGCCAATATTGGCGCGGCGCCGGGAAAGAATTCGAGTGCTGCAACGAGGCGGTCGATGACGGCCGGCGGGCAAAAGGGACGGGCTGCGTCATGCACAAGCACGGCGTCACCAACGGCCTGGGCAAGCCCGGCCCGCACTGAATCCGCACGCTCGGCGCCGCCCATAATGAAGTTGCCGACGTCGAGGCCGGCGAGGGCCGCTTGCGCAAGCTGTTGCTGACCGCTGCCGATCACGACCCGCAAGGCGCGCACTGCCGGGTGGCCGATCATCGCCTCCGCCGCCCAGCGCAGGACCGATTTGCCGCCGAGCAGCCGGTATTGCTTGGGAACGCCGCCGCCGAGGCGTTCGCCCTGGCCGGCCGCAACGATCAATGCCGTCAGCGTCATGGCCGGGCGCCTTGCCCCTCAATCGCCCCTCCTGTAAAGGCGCGGCCTTCCATGAACGCGTTGAAGCCCATCCACGTCGGACCGCTCCGGATCAACGCGCCGGTCATCCTGGCGCCGATGACGGGAGTCACCGATCTTCCGTTCCGGCGGGTCGTCAAGCGGTTCGGGGCCGGGCTTACCGTCAGCGAGATGATTGCCAGCCAGGCGATGATTCGCGAAACTCGGCAGTCGCTTCAGAAAAGCCTGTGGGACCCGAGCGAAACCCCCGTGTCGCTTCAGCTGGCGGGCTGCGAACCGCAGGTGATGGCGGAGGCAGCGCGGCTTAACGAGCAGCGCGGCGCGGCGATCATCGACATCAACATGGGCTGCCCGGTAAAAAAGGTCGTCAATGGCGAGGCGGGTTCGGCACTGATGCGCGACCTCCCGCTCGCTGCTCGGCTGATCGCGGCCACGGTCAAGGCCGTCAAACTGCCGGTGACGTTGAAAATGCGCATGGGGTGGGACCATTCGAGCCTCAATGCGCCGGAGCTGGCCCGGATTGCCCAGGATCTCGGCGTCCAGATGATCACGGTGCACGGCCGCACCCGCTGCCAGATGTACAAGGGCGAGGCGGACTGGAGCTTCGTTCGCAAGGTCAAGGATGCCGTGACCCTGCCAGTGATCGTCAACGGTGACATCTGCTCGGTCGAGGATTCCAGGGAAGCGCTGCGCCAGTCGGGCGCCGATGGCGTGATGATCGGTCGCGGCGCCTATGGCCGCCCGTGGCTGATCGGCCAGGTGATGGCCGATCTGGCGGGAACCGGCCCGCGGCCGGATCCAAGCCTCGACGAACAGCTGGCGACGATGCTTGCGCAATATGACGAGATGATCGCGCTGTATGGCACGCAGACCGGGGTTAACCTCGCGCGCAAGCATATCGGTTGGTACACCAAGGGCCTCCCGGGGTCGGCCGAGCTCCGCAACACCGTCAACCAGCAGGACGATCCGGCAACTGTGGTCGCAATGCTTCAGCGATTCTACTCGCCGTGGCTGGCGCGCTCCGCGGCCTAAAAGAAACAGCTGCACAGAAGTGTGTTTTTGATGCAACGCCCGTGCTAGTGCACGGACGAATGGACGCGCGGACGGCCGGATCGCCGGCACCAGACTTGCGACGGGACAGCTGGCTCCAGCGGGAGCGGGCGAGCGGACGGTTTTACGACCGGGCGTCGCTGGCCCTTGGACTGGTGCTGATCGGCATGATCGCGTTGAGCGTGGTGTTGCTCGGCCGCGGCGCCCAGCCCGGCACTTTGCTCTCGCCGCCGATGATCGCGCTGCTGCTGATCGCCATCCTCCTGCCGGCGATCGCCCTGATGGCGCTCTACGCGCGCAAGGTCGCGGTCGGGCGGGCGGAGCGGGGTGGCCTGGGCAGCGGCCGGCTGCACGTGCGCCTGGTGGTGCTGTTCACTGCAATTGCCGCAGTACCGACTGTCCTGGTCGCGATCTTCGCGTCGGTTCTGTTCCAGAGCGGCCTCGAATTCTGGTTCTCGAACCGCGCCCGCAACATGCTCGAGAATACGGTCCAGGTGGCGCAGGCCGGTTACGACCGCGAAGCTGAGCGTGTGGCCAGTGAAACGGTCACGATGAGCGGCGATCTCGCCGGATATCTGAAGCAGATTGCGATTGAGGATCCGCGCTTTGCTGACCTGTTCCCCCGCCAGGTACTGATCCGCAATTTATCCGAAGCGATCATCTTCACTTATGGTCAGGACGGGCAGATTCGCGCGCTTGCCCTGGTCAATCCGTACAACCGGCCATTGGAAAAGGTGATTACGCCCGACAAGATCAAGCAGCTTCGAGACCATGCCGACGTTCCCGTCGATTCTCCCGATCGCGTGGGGGCCGTGACTCAGATCGATTATGGCCCCAACACCTACCTGTACGCCTCGCGGGTGTTCGATCCGCAATTCCGGCGGCAGATCGAGCAGGCCAATGACGTTTTCCGCGATTATCAGGCGCTGCTCGCCAAATCGCGCGCCAACCAGCTGAAGTTCAACGCGGCGCTGTTGCTTGGCGCGCTGGTCATCGTCGCAATGGCGATCATGACCGCTTTGCGGCTCGCCGATCGCATGGTGAGGCCAGTCGGCGAACTGGTTTCCGCTGCAGGGCGGATCGAAGCCGGCGATTTCTCCGCCCGAGTCCCGGTCCGCGAGCAGGGCGAGGAGGATGAGGTCCAGACGCTGGCCACGGCGTTCAACCGAATGACCGGCCGGCTCGAGGAACAGACCAACGCATTGCGCTCCGCCAACACTCAGCTGGAGACCCGGCGGGCCTTCATGGAAGCAGTGCTGTCGAGCGTCACAGCAGGCGTCGTTGCCGTCGATACGAAGCTCAACATTCTGCTTCTCAACCGGTCGGCGGAAGCGCTTCTCCACCCAGGCGAAGAAGCGGGCGAGCATCAGGATCTTGCTCTGGTGTCGGCCGAATTGGGCGAATTCATGCGCGGCGAGCAGTCTGAAGCCAACGTCCTCATTACCGCGGATTCGGGGCAACGGACCCTCGCCGTGAAGCGCGTTCGCTACCAGGACGGCTCGGTGCTGACGTTCGATGACATCACCGACCAGCTGACCGATCAGCGGCGTGCTGCCTGGTCGGACATTGCGCGGCGGATCGCCCATGAAATCAAGAACCCGCTGACACCGATCCAGCTTGCCGCCGAACGCCTGCAACGGCGGTTTGCGAAGGAAATCACGTCCGACCAGGAAACCTTTGGCCAGCTGACCGAAACGATCGTCCGGCAGGTTGGGGACCTGCGCCGGATGGTCGATGAATTTTCCAATTTCGCGCGCATGCCCAAGCCCGTTTTCCGCGACGAGAATTTGCACGAAATCGCGCGTCAGGCGCTGTTCCTGCACGAAGTCGCGCATCCGGCGGTAAGCTTCGTGCTCGATCCGCCGCATGGCGAATTCCGCATGGTCTGCGATCGCCGCCAGCTTGCCCAGGCCCTAACAAATGTTGTGAAGAACGGTATCGAAGCCATTGAAGCAAGGCGAAGTCGGGGCGAGCATAGTCTTGCTGGTGACCGCATTGAGCTGCGCCTGCACAGCGAGGGCCATGGCCTTGTGATGGACGTGCTGGACACCGGCACGGGCCTTCCTGAAGACCGCGAGCGGTTGACCGAGCCGTATATGACGACGCGCGTTCGCGGCACTGGCCTGGGCCTGGCGATCGTCAAGAAAATTGTCGAGGAACATATGGGCGAAATCGCCTTTCTCGACCGTGCCGGCGGCGGCACTCACGTCCGCATCAGCTTCGACACCGACAAGCTTGCAACGCTCGGCGACGATCACGACCCGGACGACGACAACCAATCTGGCAATGAGGATATTTGATGGCTCTCGAAGTGCTCGTAGTCGACGATGAAGCCGACATCCGCGATCTCGTCAGCGGGGTGCTGCAGGACGAAGGCTACGAAGTGCGCACCGCTGGAGACAGCACCTCCGCGCTCGAAGCCGTCGAGGAGCGGCGGCCGTCGATGGTCTTGCTCGACGTCTGGCTGCGAGGGTCCCGCCTCGACGGGCTGGAGTTGCTGAAGGAGATCAAGCGCCGCGATTCGACGATCCCGGTGCTGATGATTTCCGGCCATGGCAACCTCGACACCGCCGTTGCGGCAGTGCGGGAAGGGGCCATCGACTTCATCGAAAAGCCGTTCGAAGCAAGCCGCCTGATCTACCTTGTCGATCGGGCCACCGACACCGAGCGGCTGCGGCGCGAAAACGAGACGCTTCGCCAGCAGGTCGGCCAGGAAGACCAGCTGCATGGCAGTTCGATTGCAATCAACACCGTCCGTGCGACGCTTAAGCGCGTTGCTCCGACCGGCAGCCGGGTATTGATTTCCGGACCGGCGGGCGGCGGCAAGGAAATTGCCGCGCGCATGATCCACCAGTGGAGCCCGCGGGCGCGGGCGCCCTTCATCGTCCTGTCAGCCGCGATGATGAGCCCCGAGCGCGTTGAAGAAGAATTGTTCGGCAGCGAGTCCGAAGGCGAAATGCGTCCCGGCCTGATGGAGCATGCCCACGGCGGGACATTATTCCTGGATGAAATCGCTGACATGCCGGCGACGACCCAGGCCAAGATTCTGCGCGTTTTGACCGACCAGAGCTATCACCGGGTGGGAGGGCATCGGCCAATCCGGGTCGATGTCCGCGTGCTGTCGGCGACATCGCGCAACCTGCAGGACGAAATAGCCGCCGGCCGCTTCCGCGAAGACCTTTACTACCGACTCAACGTCGTCCCCGTGCGCGTTCCGGCGCTGCGCGAGCGGCGCGAGGACATTCCCGAACTCGTCAGCCACTTCCTGGCGCGCTTTTCGGCCGAGCGGCGCTTGTCCCCGCCGACGATCTCCGAGGAAGCAATGGCGGCCCTGCAAGCGCACGAATGGCCAGGCAATGTCCGCCAGCTGCGCAATATCATCGAACGGACTTTAATCCTCGCTCCGGGCGACCGCGTATCCCACATCGACGTCGACCTGCTGCCGGCAGAAATCCTGGACAATCAAAGCGCGATTGGCCCGGGACCCGGGGGCGGTGCGATTGCGATCATGGGCAGCCCATTGCGCGAAGCCCGCGAATCCTTTGAACGCGAATATCTGCGCATCCAGATCCGCCGCTTTTCCGGCAACATCTCCCGCACCGCAACGTTCATTGGCATGGAACGGTCGGCACTTCACCGCAAGCTCAAGGCCCTCGGCATCGGGGACAAGCGCGAAGGAGAAGAATGAAGGCCGCCCGATTGGGAGAAGCGTGATGGCCGGACGATCTCTCAGCTTGCAGGATCACTTCCTGAACAGCCTTCGCCGGTCCCGGCTTCCGGCAACCATCTTCCTGGTGAAGGGCGTCAAGCTGCAGGGCGTAATTACTTGGTTCGATAATTTTTCGCTGCTGTTGCGCGGGGATGGCGTCCCCCAGCTGGTCTATAAGCATTCGATAGCGACCATCATGCCAAGCAGCGTGCCGCCGGAATTCGTAGCCACCTCGCCAGTGGTCGAAGGACCCAAGGCGGCATTGCAGGACCTGTTTCTTGCCGCCGCCACGCGTGACGCCCCGGCGATGACCATGTTCCTGGTCAATGGCGTGATGCTGCAGGGGACGGTCACTGGCTTCGATCAGTTCGCACTGGTGCTTGAACGCGCCGGAAACATCCAGCTGGTGTACAAACATTCGCTGTCGACCTTGCAGCCGGCGCATGCACTGGACCTTGACCGAGGCGAGGTCGGCACGGCGGAACAGGACGAGGGTCAAGCGTGAACAATTTCGACGGTAACGGGGCAATCGAGGTCGCGCGTGGCGAGCGCGCGCTAATCGTCGTGCCCGAATTGCCGCGCGAATCCGCGCGCCGCTCCGCCGAAGCGCGCATCGAGGAAGCTAAGGGGCTGGCCGAAGCGATCGGCATCGCCGTCGTCTCATCACGGTCCTACCGGATTCGAACGGTGCGTCCGGCGACCCTGCTCGGCAAGGGCCAGGTCGAAGAAGTGGCCGCGCTGGCGAAGGAGCACGAAGCGCGGCTGCTCATCGTGGATTCGCCGCTGACTCCAATCCAGCAGAAGAACCTCGAAGAGGAAGCCCGAGTTAAGGTGATCGACCGTACCGGCCTAATTCTCGAAATATTTGGCGAGCGCGCCGCCACCGCCGAAGGCCGGATGCAGGTCGAACTTGCCCACCTCGACTATCAGGCGGGGCGCCTTGTCCGCAGCTGGACCCACCTCGAACGGCAGCGTGGCGGCTTCGGCTTCCTCGGGGGTCCGGGCGAAACCCAGATCGAGGCGGACCGGCGCATGATCCGCGACCGGATGGCGCGAATCCGGCGAGAGCTGGACCAGGTCAAGCGGACTCGCGCCTTGCATCGCGATCGCCGCCAGCGGGCACCATGGCCGGTGGTGGCGCTGGTCGGCTACACCAACGCCGGGAAATCAACGCTGTTCAACCGTCTGACCGGCGAGCGGGTGTTTGCGGAAAACCTGCTGTTCGCGACGCTTGATCCGACCATGCGCGACATTCGCCTGCCCGGCTTCGATAAGGCGATCCTGTCGGACACCGTGGGCTTCGTTTCCGATCTGCCAACCGAACTGATCGCTGCCTTCCGGGCAACGCTGGAGGAGGTTTCGTCGGCCGATCTGCTGATCCACGTCCGCAACATGGCGCATCCCGATTGTGAGGCGCAGGCAGAGGACGTCGACGACGTGCTGGCCTCGCTGGGTCTGGCCGAGGAGGGGGCTCCGCCGCGGATCGAAGCATGGAACAAGATCGATCTGGTGTCGGCCGAGGAGCGGGCCCGGCTGTTCGAGGCGGCAGCACGGCGTGACGACGTCGTTCCCGTCTCGGCGTTCACCGGCGAAGGTCTCGAAGCGCTTCGCGAACGGATGGCGGAAGGCCTGCGGAGCGGGGAGCAGGTCCATGAAATACGGCTTCAGGCCGGCGACGGCAGCAAGATCGCGTGGCTGCATTCACGCGGGGAAGTGCTCAAACAAAGCCTCGACGACGACGCGGTGCAGCTTTCCGTACGCCTGTCGCCCGACAATTGGGCGCGGTTTCAAGCGATGGAAACCGCGTGAAACGAACAGGCTAGATCTTCTTCTTCGCTTGCTCCCACAAGCCCTCCTGCGCATTGGGGTCGAGGTCGGGAAAGGTGCCGTCGGCCAGCGTCTCCATCACATGAAAGCGGCGTTCGAACTTGGCGTTTGCCGCTCTCAAGGCGGTTTCCGGTTCAATCTTCAGATGCCGTGCCAAGTTGACGATCGCGAATAGCAGGTCGCCGAGTTCTTCCTGGATCCGTTCGGGCTCATGCTCGGCATCGAGTTCGGCCAGTTCCTCATCGACCTTGGCGCGTGGTCCAGTGACGTCGGGCCAGTCGAACCCGACGCGCGCCGCCCGTCGTTGCAGTTTGGCTGCGCGTTCCAGCGCCGGCAGCGCGAGTGCAACGCCAGATAAAGCGCTGTGATTATTGGCGTTTTTGCGTTCGGAAGCCTTGATTTCTTCCCATCCGGGGCTGCTCTCAGAATCGCCGAAAATATGGGGATGGCGGCGCTCAAGCTTGTCGCAAATGCCGCGGATGACATCTTCCAACGTGAAGTGGCCGCTTTCTTCCGCCATCCGCGCATGAAATACGACCTGAAGCTGCAAATCGCCGAGCTCGTCGGCGAGGGCGTCAAGGTCGTTTCGCGCGATCGCATCGGCGACCTCATACGCTTCCTCGATCGTGTAGGGCGCAATTGTCGCGAAGCTTTGCTCGCGATCCCATTCACAGCCCGTCACCGGATCGCGGAGCCGCCGCATGATCGCAACCAACCGTTCCAGCGAGTTCGGGGCGGCGGAGGGGAGCTTAACCGGCACGATCGGCCTCTTCGGTGCGCTTTCCGGTAAGTATGATAATATGCATTATGTAAAGTCCACGCATGATCAGGAGGTCAGAACCAGCCAGCGGCCTTCCACTCCCCACCGGCTCAACGACGACAGGAAATTCATGCCAAGCACGTTGAGGTCGTCGCTGTCGGCGATCTGCAATCCGACATCGCGCCGCGTGATGCCCCCGACCTGGAGCACGGCAGCGCGGCCGCTCGAGACGCGGATCATGCCATTGCCGGTACGCACCATCTGATCGCGTTGCGCTGAGACCTCTACGCCGGCGGCCAGCGCCTCCTCACGGTCAATCGTGGTCACGGTCGCTCCGCTATCGATCAAAAACTTCACGGGCCTGCCGTTGAGTTTGCCACTGACCCAGAAGTGGCCGTCGATCGCCATTGGGATGCGCGTTTCGCGCCCTTGCTCGACCGGCGTTCCAACCGCCTCCGCCCGAAGCCGCTGGGCAACCCAGCCGAAATTGTCGCGGAATGAGAACAGCACGAAGCCGGCGCCGAAGATAATCGCCCAGGCCAGCAGCATTTTCACCAGCTTCAAGGCCGGTTCTCGCCGGGTCATCAGCCCGCCGACGACGAGCATCATCGCCATCAGCAGGTAAATGCCGCCAAGCATGGTGTCGTTGGTCATATTGCGATCTCGAGCCCGTCATGGGCCGGTGCCGCCCAATCCGGCAGTTCCGCGACCAGGGTCCGATAATCGAGGCCATTGCCCATATGCACCAGGAACAGTTGCCCGACGCGCAAATCCCGAGCCAGTCCCAATAGCTGGTCGAGGTTCATATGGGTGGGGTGCGGTCGACGCGTGAGGCAATCGGCAATCCACACGTCGACGCCTTCGTACAAGACCGCCATATCGTCGCTCAACTCGCTGAAATCTATCGAGTAGCCAAGCGACTTTTCCTGTTCGTCGAAGCGCAGGCCAAGCGATATTGGGCCGCCATGCGGCTGATCGACGAAACGAACCCGCGCGCTGCCCACGACGATTTCTTCCGCGATTGCCCGCGCTTCCCCGATCGGCCGATAAAAGGATGATGGGCTGAACACGTAACCGAAGCGCTCGCCGAGTTCGGCCAGCACGTCCGGCCGGGCGTAGATCGGGATGGGACCGCCGATCGCCTGCGCCACGGGCCGAAGTTCGTCGATGCCATGGCAGTGATCGCCATGGGTATGCGTGACGATGACTCCGTCGAGCTTGGACACCCCGGCGCTCAGCAACTGCTGACGAAGGTCGGGCCCGCAATCGACCAGGAGCTGCTGCCCGCCGCTTCTGACCAGTATCGACGTCCTCAGCCGCGCATTGCGCGGTTCGGCGGGATCGCACTGTCCCCAGTCATTCCCGATCTTGGGAACGCCGGTCGACGTTCCGCAGCCGAGGATCCGGACTTCCAACTAGGCTTCCCGCGCCTTGCCGAACAAGCGGAAGAAGTTGGCGGTCGTGGTGTCCGCCAGTTCTTCGACGGGCACTCCCCTCAATTGTGCGACAAAGGCCGCGGTATCGGCGACAAAAGCGGGCTCGCATTTTTGCCCACGATGCGGGACCGGTGCCAGGAACGGCGAGTCGGTTTCGACGAGCATCTGCTCCGCAGGAAGCCAGCGTGCGA
Organism: Sphingomicrobium sp.; assembly: GCA_039918915.1. Taxonomy (GTDB): domain Bacteria; phylum Pseudomonadota; class Alphaproteobacteria; order Sphingomonadales; family Sphingomonadaceae; genus Sphingomicrobium. The sequence continues at coordinate 24,234 of JBDSGQ010000042.1, read as the reverse complement.
TCTCCTGAAGGTCCTGCGCGTTCTTGAAGGTCACGATCCCCGACAGGGACACATAGAAACCGAGGTCGAGGCCCTTGCGCGCCAGTGCGGCGGATCCGGTGAAGCAATGGAGCACTCCGGTCACGCCGCCGGCCTGAACAGCCTCATCCAGCATCCGCGCAGTGTCCTCCTCGGCCTCGCGAGTGTGGATCACCAGCGGCAGCCCCGTCTGGCGTGCGGCATCGATATGGGCTTCGAACCGGTCGCGCTGAGCGCCCCGGTCGGATTTGTCGTAATAATAATCGAGGCCGCACTCGCCGATTGCGATGACGCGGGGACGGTTGGCGCCGGCCACCAGGGCCGCGGCGCCGAGATCCGGATGGCTGTCGGCCTCATGCGGATGAACGCCAATGCTGGCCCACACGTCGGGCTCGCGCTCAGCAACGCTGACCACCGCGTCCCATTCCTTCTGGCGGGTCGAGATGTTGAGGAAACCCGTGACCCCGCGCTGGCGTGCCGCGTCCAGGATCTCGCTTTGCCGCTCGACCAGCCCTTCGTAGTTGAGATGGCAATGGCTATCGATCAGCCTCATTCGGCCTCCTCGGCGGTGAGCTCAAGGCGGGGAAACAGCGGCGTCGGCGGTGAAATCGGCGCTCCGCCCTCGCCCGATGCGATGAGCGCGAGCAATTTGCCGGCTGATTCGGGGATTACGGGCGCGATAGCCTGCGCCAGCTCGCGAACCGCAGCCACCAACGTGCCGAGGACGGCGCTCATCCGCTCCGGATCAGTCTTGCGCAACGCCCACGGCGCTTGCGCGTCGACATATTGGTTGCAAGCGAACACGGCGTTCATCCAGGCTTCGATGCCCACCGAAAAGGCCAGCCGTTCAAAGGCTTCGGGCAAATCTTGCGAGCTGGCCTTGCCGACCTGCGCGAGCAGCGCGGTATCTTCCGCAGCTTCTCCAGCTGCCGGAATCACGCCCCCCAGGTTCTTGTGGACCATCGCCAAGGTCCGCTGCGCCAGATTGCCGAAGCTGTTGGCAAGCTCCGCATTGGCGCGGTTGACGATGGCTTCCGCGCTATAGCTGCCATCCTGGCCAAACGGCACTTCGCGCAACAGGAAATAACGCAGCGCATCGACTCCGAAGCGATCGGCCAGCGCCATTGGATCGACAACATTGCCAATGCTCTTCGACATCTTTTCGCCGCGGCTGAGCAGGAAGCCATGGCCATAGACCTGCCGGGGAAGCGCAATCCCAGCGCTCATCAGGAATGCCGGCCAATAGACGGCGTGGAAGCGCACAACGTCCTTGCCGATCAGGTGAATATCGGCCGGCCAGTAACGCTTCCACAGCTCCGTGTCGTCGGGGTAGCCAAGACCGGTGATGTAATTGGTCAGCGCATCGAGCCACACATACATCACGTGTCCCGGGCTGTCCGGTACCGGCACGCCCCAGTCGAAACTGGTGCGAGAAATCGACAAGTCCGACAATCCGCCCTCGACGAAGCGCAACACTTCGTTGCGGCGGCTTTCGGGCCTCAGGAAGCCGGGATTGGCCGCATAATGGTCAAGCAACGGCTGCTGATACTTCGACAGCTGGAAAAACCAGCTTTCTTCGGCGGTCCACTCGACCGGAGTCCCCTGCGGCGAGAGCTTGCCGCCCTCCCCGTCGGTCAGCTCGCTTTCTTCGTAATAAGCTTCGTCGCGAACCGAATACCAGCCTTCGTAGCGGCCGAGGTAGAGGTCGCCATTGGCCTCCATCGCCTTCCAGATTGCCTGGCTCGCGCGATGATGATCGGCTTCAGAAGTCTTTATGAACCGATCATATTTAACGTTAAGCTTGTCGCACATCTCCTGGAAAAGTTGCGACATTTTTCCTGCAAAATCGCGCGGCTCGACACCTTCGGAACGCGCTGCCTGGGCCATTTTCAGGCCATGCTCGTCGGTCCCGGTCTGGAAGCGGACATCGCGCCCGAGCGAACGCTGAAACCGCGCGATGGTGTCCGCTGCGATTGCTTCATAGGCGTGGCCGATGTGCGGCGGCCCGTTGGGATAGCTGATCGCGGTGGTGATATAGAATGGATTGGACATGTGCCCGGCTGCACCTAGCGGTGCCGGTCTAGCGCTTCAAGGAAGCCGCCGCCGTAATCTCGGCGAGGATGCCGCCCATCTGGAACGCCGTTGCCGCGGGGTCGAGCGACAGCCGTGGCGCACTCGCCGCCAGTTCTCGCGCTTTGGCATAGGCTTCAAGCGCTCGCTCACGCGACGGTCCGCTGAGGTTGCGGGCCTCACGGGCGACCAGCGACGGCGCAAGTTCCAGGAACGCGGCGTAGCGCTCCGCCGCTCCTTTCTTGCCGAGTTCGCTCGCCAGCTCCGATCGGCGCGCATTGCTCGGGTCGCCTTGGCGCATGATCGCCACCGCGGCGTCCTCCAGCTTGGCGAGTCCGAGATCGGCAAAGGCGAGCGCCCTGCCCGCCGAGCCGAACGACATGCCGACGACGCGTGCGCGCTCGGCGTCGCCGAGGTCGGCGTGCCGGGCAACGATTGCCGTCATGGCGTCATTATCCAGCGGGTGAAAGTCGAGCCGTCGGCAGCGCGAGCGGATCGTCGGCAACAACCGACCGGGTGCATGGCTGACAAGGAAGAACAATGTGTTGGCCGGCGGCTCTTCGAGGATCTTCAGCAGCGCGTTGGCACCAGGACCGGCGAGTTCATCCACCGTGTCGATCACTGCGACGCGCCAGTCTGACAGCGCCGGCGTCAGGCCCAGAAAATCACCCAGGCCGCGGACTTGTTTGACCGTAATGTCACGCGCCAGGCCCTCCCCTTTTTCCTTGGGCAGCCGCTGCAGCCAGCGCATGTCGGGATGGCTTTCGGCTTCGACCAGCTTGACCATCGCATGGTCGTCATCGGTCTCGACCCCCGGCAGGTCCGATGGCGGTCCCGCGCCATCGGCCAGAACGCGACGGGCAGCAGCGTGCGCAAAGCTGGCCTTGCCCACGCCTTTGGGGCCGGCCAGCAGCCACGCATGATGCAGTCGCCGGGTCGCCCAGGCGGCGGCGAATTGGGCGACGGCCTTGTCCTGCCCGGCGATCACGGAAGCAAGTCCGCAATAGCTTCGACGAGACGCTTGGTAACATCGCCGGGTGGGCCCGACGCATCGACCAGAGTGACTCGCGACGGCTCATCGGCGGCAAGTGCGCGAAAAGCGGCATCGACCTTGTCATGATAAGCGGGAGAGCGGGCGCCGATGCGATCGCTGGTGCCGCCATCGCGAGTCCTTGCCCGTTCCGCGGCGGCATCGAGCATCAGGATCAGCGTCCGGTCGGGCATGCACTTGCCGACGGCAAGCGCGTTGATCGCCCGCAAGGCGTCCAGGCCCAGCCCGCCGGCCAGGCCCTGATAGGCAAGGCTGCTGTCGACGAACCGGTCGCACAGCACCCACTGCCCGGCATCCAGCGCAGGGTCGATAGTCCGCGCGACATGATCGGCCCGGGCAGCGGCGAACAGCAGCGCTTCGGCCGCCATGGTCCAGCGTTCGTCGGAGCCGCCGAGCAGCAGGCCGCGGATCGCTTCGGCGCCGGGACTGCCGCCGGGTTCGCGCGTTTCAATCACGTCGATCCCGCGTGTGCGCAGCGCCGCCGCCATGGCTTGGAGCTGGGTCGACTTGCCCGCCCCTTCTCCTCCTTCGAGCGAAACGAATTTGCCGCGAGGCGTCACGCCATTCCGACGAGCTGTTTGAAGCCCAGCCAGATGCGGCCGAAGAAGCCAGCCCGCCCGACTTCCTCGCCAGCGACCAGGGGCACGACCTGCGGCGGCGTGTCGCCAGTGGTAATCACCAGCTCCGCGACTTCCTGGCCTTTGGCAATCGGTGCGACGAGCGGCCCGTTGTAGCGGACCTTCATGCTCGTCGGGCCGCTGGCGAGCCCGGCCGGAACGGTTACCGCCAGGGCGCGTGGCGCGACCAGCGAAACTTCACTGCTGCTGCCCAATTGAACGCGCGCGCTTCCGACCTTGGCGCCGGTCTTGAACAACGGCCTGGCCTGCCACGCCGCAAAGCCCCACTGGATCAGCCGCGTCGATTCGCCAACGCGGGCATCCCAGCTCGGCAGGCCGGCAAGCACTTCGATCAGCCGCCGGCCATTCTGGTCCGCCGAGCCGGTGAAGCCATAGCCGGCCTCGTCGGTATGGCCGGTCTTCAGTCCGTCGGCGCCGGGGACATGGCCGAGGATCGGGTTGCGATTGGCCTGGGTGATGTCCTGACCGGATCCAAGCGTTTTGCCCCAGGTGAAACTCGGCAGCGAGTAGAATTGCTTATAGAGCTTGTAGTGATGCTCGATCTCCCACCGCGCGAGGGTCGCGAGGTCGCGCGCGCTGACGTAGGTGACGCCATTGTCGGGCCAGCCATTCGCGGTGCCGAAATGGCTGTTGGTTAGGCCGATGCGCCGGCCAAGCGCGTTCATCTGATCGGTAAAAGCCTGTTCGGTGCCGCCGATGCATTCGGCGAGCACGACCGACGCGTCATTGCCCGACAGGGTCACGATGCCCTTGAGCAGGTTTTCAACGCTTACCTGTTCATTGGCGGACAGGAACATCGTCGAACCGGCCGCCGGCCCGTGCCACTTCTGCCAGGTTTCGGGCCGCACCGTGCACATCTTGTCGAGCGCCAGCTGGTTCGCATCGATCAGCTCGAAGGCGACGTCCGTCGTCATCATCTTGGCCATCGACGCCGGCGGCATGCGGACATCGGCATTCTTGGCGTAAAGCGTTGCGCCCGACGACAGATCGATCAGGAAGGCGACCTTGGCCGGGGTCTCGAACTGCGGGGCAGCGGCAGGCGCCATGCCAGCGATGACGAGCGCGACAGCGGCGGTAGCGAAAAGAATTGGGCGCGGCATGAAAGGTTCGGTCCCCCGGGTGTGCGATTAACCCTGCCTCTACCGCCGAGCGATGGCGTCCGCCAGAACTCCAACCGAAATCGCGTAGAAATTCGAGCAATTGTAATCGAGGATCGCGCGATAGTTGGTGGTCAGCAGATAGGCGGTCCGGTACGGGCCGTCGGGCTCGATCAGCGTCGCTTGCTCGCTTTCCGGAAGGCTGCGGCCGACGGGCGCCAACCCAAGCGCTCGCCATTCGCGCATCGTCAGCCAGCGGCTTAGCCGGCGGTGGACCTGGGGACAGCGCGGCGCGGTCGTGCGGCTGACGATCGCCGCCCGGTTGAGTGTCGCCGGCGTTCGCACCGGGACTCCCCAGGCGGTGTTCGGCTTCCATCCGGCATCGCGCAAATAAGTGGCGATCGAGGCGAGGCCGTCGAGCTCGTTCGACCAGATGTCGGCATAGCCGTCACCGTCGCCGTCCGCGCGCAGGCGTAGCGCCACGCTCGGCATGAACTGCGGATAGCCGGTCGCTCCCGCCCAGCTGCCCTTCAGGCGCCAGCGCGGAACGCCCTGGTCCATCAGCTTGAGCGCCGCGATGAACTCGCTTTCGAAAAAGTCGCGCCGCCGCCCATAATAGCCCAGGCTCGCCAGTGCTTCGAGCAAGTCGGTGCTGCCAGTGACTCGGCCATAACTCGTTTCGTGGCCCCAGATCGCCATCAACACCGCGGGATCGACGCCATAACGCGCCTCCAGCGAGCGCAGCGCCTGATACCGCTCGAAGTAATTCGCCTGGCCGCGGGCAATCAGCGACGGCGTCACGTGGCTCGAAAGATAGGGCGCGAGCACCGACACGCTGCCGCCGACCGTGCGCGCGACCGGCTCGGTGCGCTCAAGCTCGATAACTCGGCGGTTGATGTCCAATCCGGGCACGTTGGCGCGGATGGTCGAATCGCGAACGCCCTGCTGCCGGGCGAGCATGCCGAGCCGCACCTTGTAGGTATCCCAGCTGTTCGGCGCTGGCGCTGGCTGGACGTAGTATGCGCCATAAGGTTGGCCGAGCGCCGCATTGGACCCTGCCATATTCGCTTCCATCGGCGACGCAGAACTCAGCGACCCTGCCCCAAGCGCCGCCACAATCCAGCCGTTCATCGCGTCCAACTCATGCTCCTCATTACTGCCGAGGCTAGAGACATGAACCCCTATGACGCCAGCGGGTTCACCGCATGCCTTGCACAGATCGTCCCGGTCGGGATAGCAAAGCCGCCAAGCCGCGCGAGCAATGCATGCAATCTGCATCGCTTCGGCAGCGGAGAGGTGGCCGAGTGGTTTAAGGCAGCGGTCTTGAAAACCGCCGTGGGTGCAAGCTCACCGTGGGTTCGAATCCCACCCTCTCCGCCAGATTTTTCGATTCTAAAATATTCATCTTGCGTTCACGCTACAATTGTAGCACTCTACAAATGTAGCGCGGTGATTCTGCCGCCCGCCGAACAGGAATTCAAATGCTCAGCAAGCTTCCGCCGCGTGAACGCCAGATCGTCGATATTCTTTACGAACGGGGTGCGTTGTCAGTTGCCGAGATCGGCGAGGCGCTGCCGGTCCAGCTGAGCGGTTCGGCGGTCCGGGCCATGCTCAAGCGCCTTGAAGACAAGGGGTTCGTTCAGCGCGCCGAATCGGATCGCGGCTTCCTCTACAGCCCGGTGGTGTCCGACACGGTCGCCAAGAAATCGGCGCTGAGCGAAATTGTCCGGGTATTCTTCAACGGCTCCCCGGCCAGCGCCGCAAGCGCCCTTCTGGGCATGTCCGGCGGACTGAAAGAAAATGAGCTTAGCGAACTCGAGCAGATGATTGCCCGGGCGCGCGAGGCGAAAGGGAACAGCTGATGTCCGTCCTTCTTGGGATTGCGTTCAAATCGCTGCTGATCGCCGGGCTGACGCTTGCCCTGCTGGAGCTGATGAAGCGCCGCTCGGCCGCTGAGCGCTCGTGGGTCGCCCACAGTGGCTTGTTCGCATTGGTCGTGATGGCGGTCGCACCGCTCGCGCTCCCCAGCTGGAACGTGGAGGGCCCGGCACTGCTCGGCAGCGCTTCGCCGGTGGAAGCGACGGCCCCCGCTTCGGCGTCCGTCACGCTGCCGGCGCCCAGCGCCACTCCCGTCAGGACCAAGTCGCTAACGGCGCCGCAACCCATCGCTCCGGCAATTGCCGCTACCAGCAATGCTCCAAAGCTCGGAGCAGCCGCAACGACGATGGTGCTTTATGCCGTTCCCGCGGCGATCCTGCTGTTCATTACCTTCCTTGCACTCGCCCGGCTGGTCACGCTGCAGGCCCGCGCGGACGTGCTCGTCGACGCACATTGGCTAAGCGCCCTCGCCCGCGCCCAGCGCCGCATGGGCTTCAAGCATGGCACCGCGCTGCTCACCAGCGACGAGCTCGCGTCCCCCATCAGTTGGGGCGTGATTCGCCCGGTCATCCTGCTCAATACCCGCGCCGTCGAGGCGTCGGGTGAAGCGGAAGCGATCATTGCGCACGAACTTGCCCACGTCGCCCGGATGGATTGGATCAAGCTGTTGCTCGCCCGCGTCGCGACCGCGTTGTTCTGGTTCAACCCGCTGGTCTGGCTGCTCGCCCGCGAATCGCACCAACTGCGCGAGGAAGCAGCCGACGATGCAGTGCTCGAAGCCAATATCCCCGACACCGATTACGCCCAGCTGCTGGTCGGCGTTGCACGCCACGAATGTCCGGGCCTGCTGCTTGGAGCGCACGGCGTGGCTCCATCGAAAAGCTCGCTTGCCCGCCGCGTTGCGCGCGTGCTTGACGGGAAGATCATGCGCGGCCCGGTTGGTGGATCGTTTGCCGCAGGAGTGTTCGTCGGCGCGGTGATTATCGCTGCCCCGCTGGCGGCGCTCACCCTGGTTCCAAGCGGCAGCAAAAGCGACAGTCGTCAGATGGCCGCCATCTCCATGAAAAAGGATGTCTCCGGTGCTTATTATCCCGTAACCGCGCCCACCGACCTGCCAAGCATCATCGGCGCGGGGGTTGCCACGTCGGTTCAATCCGCAGTCGCCGCGATCAATCCCACCGTCCGGATCAATGGCGACGACGCAGGCGACGATCGGGGCGCCGATTTCGAAGCGATTGCGCCCAGCGGAGCGACCGTGCGCCGGGTGAACGGCATTACCGTCAGCCGCGCACCGAATGGCGCCACAGTGACCGTCTATCCGCCCGATGCCAATGGCCGACGCAAGGTCGTCGCGAGGTCGGTGAACGGAGCGCTGGTAACCACTTATGCGGAAGCCGATCAGATGCCCGGCGGAGCGGCCGGGATGTCCGCCCCGCGCCAACGCATTGTCGAAAATCGGCACGACAGCGTGATCGACTCTGCGATCGCCATGAAGGCAGTCGGCGTCACTCCCGAATATATCCAGGCAATCCGTGCGGCCGCGCCGCAGCTCGGCAACCTCGATGCCGACGATCTGGTCGAACTCAAATCGGTCGGCGTAACCCCGGCCTACATCCGGGATCTCGCAAGCGCCGGCTTCACCCACCTCGACCAGAGCAGCCTGACCGACGCCGCCGCGCTCCACATCAATGGCAGTTACATCCGCGAACTCGCCGGAGTCGGTTATCGCAACCTCACTATGGAACAGTACACCGACCTTAAGGCGGTCGGCGTGACCGGCGCTTATATCCGCCAACTTCAGCAGACGGGCTATGGCCCGTTCAGCGTCGACAAGCTGGTTGAGATGCGCGCTCTGGGTGTCGATTTGGAGGACTTGCGCAGGCCGCCGGCTCCTCCGCGCCCGCCTCGAGTGCGAACCGACTCCGGCGGCTGACCCGCCGGGCAAAGTCCTAGCAACCTCTAACTCTTCGAACCGACATTTTTAACGCCTCGCCAGAGGCGCAGGCCCAAACCTTGCCTGCGACAGACCCGCCAAGGGAGACGACGAATGACCCGTTCACTGGCTTTTCTTGCCGCTCTATTGCTTGCGGCGATCAGCGTCTCGAGTGCCTGCATCGCAAGCGCGACGGACACCATCAGCTTTGAATTGAAACCCTCGATGCGCGCCGGCCAGCTGCAGCTTGCGCTGTCCCGGGCGTCTCCGCACGGGAACAACAATCTTAGCGGATCCTCCTATGCCTGGACCGATTTCCAGGGCCTCAATGCGTCGGTGTTCGCCTCGACCGGACCCGTCGCGTTTGCATTCGTCCGTGAAGCTGGCCGCATCGACTGTTCGGGCACTAGCGCCAACCGCATCGCGACCGGCACTTGCCGCTTCACCGCCGATCCCGCCTTTGCCAATTATCTTGCCAGCAACGGTATTGCACGGCCGACTGCCGAGCAGGCCTTCGAGCTGACCGTAACCAACGCCACCCGCGGACTGGTCGATATGCTGGCGGCCTATCGCTACCCCAAGCCGAGCGTTTCCGACTTGGTCACCCTGGCGGCGCTTGATGTCACCCGCGACTATGTCGCATCGCTTGCCGCCGCCGGCCTCCGGCCCGAAGCGCTCGATGACCTGGTCCAGTTTGCCGCCCTTCACGTTACGCCCGAATTCGTCGCCGGGCTGAAGCGCGCTGGTTACTCAAACCTCACTCCGAACGAGATGGTCGAGTTCAAGGCGCTCGATATCTCGCCCCAGTTCGTCACCAGCCTGGCCGCCGCGGGCTACGCTAACCTCAGCGCCAGCGAAGTGACCCAGATGGCGGCGCTGCATATCACGCCAGCCTATATCGCGTCCTTTGCCAACGCGGGCTTCCGTGACCTCGACGTCAACACGCTGGTCCAGCTCAAGGCGCTCGACGTCACCCCTGAATTCGTCCGCTCGCTGCAGCAACATGGGCTTTATCCGCGGACCGCCGACCAATTGGTGAAGCTTAAGGCGGCCGGGTTCGATGATCCGCCCAATTCACGTCGTTAGTCGAGTTCGACCCGGCAATTGTCGAATGCACGCAGCGCGACCTTTCAACTCGCGCAACAATAATCGCTGCGGAACCGCGGCATCAGGGGACTAAAAGCTATGTTTTCGCGTCATCACCGTCGCTGCCTGCTGCTTGCCGGCGCCGCACTGATCCCTGCCGCCCCCGCTGTGGCGCAGACGGCACCCATCCCGCCAACCGCGGACCCGGCGCTGGTGCCGCCGCCCATTGAAAAGCCCGTCGGCAACAAGCGGGTGTTCGTCCCCGCCGACTTTGCGCGCTTCGCGCCTCGGACCGGCTACGACATGCTGGTGCAGGTGCCAGGTTTCACCATTAAGTCGCTATCGATGGGAGAGCTTGACCGCGGGCTCGGTCAGGCGACCGAAAACGTCATCATCAACGGCGAGCGGATCGCGAACAAGTCGGGCGGCGCCGTAGGCGAGCTGCAGCGCACCGCGGCCTCCAGCATCGAGCGAATCGAAATTGTCGATGCCTCCAGCCTCGGTATCGCGGGGCTGTCGGGACAGGTGGCAAACGTCATCCTCAGATCGCAAAAAAAGGGCAGCGGACAGTTCGAATGGAACCCCGATTTTCGCGCTCACTATGCCAAGCCGCGACTGTTTCAGGGCAACGTCAGCTGGACTGATAGCACCGGACCCCTCGACTATACTTTCTCGGTCAAGGACGACACCGGTCGCGGCGCGATTGGCGGTCCGATCTACATTTACGACCGCGACCATAATCTGACCGAACGCCGCGAGCAGATTAATCACAGCGAATCCGACCTGGTCACCTTTCAGACCAAGCTCCACTACAAGGGCGCGCATGAGTCGATCGGCAATTTGACGCTCGGCTACACGCCCTATTGGAACCCTTCCACAACGCTCGAAGACCGCTTCCCGGTGGGCGGTGATCAGTGGCATCGCAGCGATATCCAAAAGCTTGACGGCTTCTTTTACGACGTCAACGCCGACTATGAATTCAAGCTCGGCCCTGGTCGGCTGAAGCTGATCGGGCTTCGCCATCTCGACCATGAGCCGGTGATCGAGACCCAGATCAACAGCTACACCGACGGGTCTCCCGACGACGGCATCCTTTACACCCGCAACTCGCATATCGGTGAGACTATCGGCCGCGCCGAATATGGCTGGAAAACGGGCAAGAACGACTGGCAGGTCACGTTCGAGCGGGCATATAATTCGCTCAACCAGCTCGGCGGGCTGTCAGTACTTCAACCGAACGGCGAGTTCGTGCCGATCGACTTCCCCGGAGGATCGGGCTCGGTAACCGAAGTACGGTATGAAAGCATTGCGACGCTCAGCCGACCGCTCTCCTCAAACCTGGATCTCCAGGTTGCAGCGGGAGGCGAAATCTCCTGGCTCGATCGGGTCGACGACGACCAGGAAGCGCGACGCTTCGTGCGGCCCAAGGGCAGCATCATCCTTGGCTGGCGCCCCGCCAAGGGTTGGGACGTCAGCCTGAAGGCGCGGCGGCGGGTTGGACAGATCAGCTTTTACGACTTCCTGTCCCAGCCCAAGCTCAACGACGATCGCGAGAACGCCGGCAACCCCGACCTTGTCCCGCCTCAAAGCTGGGAATTCGAGGCCGAAATCGCGCATGAGCTCGGTCGTTGGGGCAAGACGCGCCTGAACAGCCACTATTACCTCGTCGAAGACATCGTCGATTTCATCCCGCTCAAGGATCACACCGAAGGCGTGGGCAACCTGCCCCGAGCGACCCGCTGGGGACTCGAAAGTACCAGCACTATCAACTTCGACCCGATCGGCTGGATAGGTGCCAAGCTCGACGCCAACTTTGGGTTCGAGAGCACTCGCGTTAAAGACCCGCTGACGGAGCTCTATCGGCCGATCAGCGGCGTGCAGGATATTTGGGTCAACCTCGGGCTGCGCCACGACATACCCCACAGCGACATCGCTTGGGGCGCCGATGCAAGTTACGGGCGTCGCACCTATAATTACTACCTGACCGAGGTATCTCGCTCTCAAGAGGGACCGTGGTTTGTCGATGTCTTTGTCGAGCACAAGAACGTCCTCGGAATGACAGTGCAGGCGTCGGTCAGCAACATCTTCAATGCCCGCCATTACCGTGATCGCACGGTCTACGAAGACTGGCGCGACAACAGTCCGGTCGCTTTCTACCAACATAACGACCAGCTGATCGGTCCGATTTTCTCCTTGAAGGTAAAGGGCACCTTCTAGCTGTCCCCAGGGCTGGTGCCGTCTCCCGACGCCAGCTAAAGCAGCCCCCGATTATCCACATAAGCGGGGGCTGCTTCTCTTGGCCGAGCCGACCATCAAATCGTTCAACTGGGCCGACCCGTTCGACCTCGATCATCAGCTGACCGACGAAGAGCGGCTGGTTCGCGACACCGCCGAAGCTTATGCTCGGGACAAGCTGCTCCCACGGGTAACTTCCGCCTATATGGATGAGCGGTTCGACCGCGAAATCATGAGCGAAATGGGCGAGCTTGGCTTGCTTGGCGCCACCGTTCCCAACGATTTTGGCGGTGCCGGCCTCGGCTATGTCAGCTATGGCCTGATCGCCCGGGCAGTCGAGCGGGTCGATAGCGGCTACCGCTCGGCCATGTCGGTCCAGTCCAGCCTCGTGATGTATCCGATCCTGGCCTACGGTTCGGACGAACAGCGCCACAAGTATCTGCCCAAGCTTGCCACCGGCGAATGGATCGGCTGCTTCGGGCTGACCGAGCCCGATGCCGGGTCGGATCCCGGAAGCATGCGGACCCGCGCCGAGAAAACCGCCGACGGCTACCGCCTCAGCGGGTCGAAGATGTGGATTACCAATTCGCCTATCGCCGACGTGTTCGTGGTGTGGGCCAAATCCGACGCCCATGACGGCAAGATCCGCGGCTTTGTGCTTGAAAAGGGGATGGCCGGACTGTCGGCGCCGAAGATCGGCGACAAGCTCAGTCTGCGCGCCTCGATCACTGGTGAGATCGTGATGGAGGGCGTCGAAGTCGGCGAAGACGCGCTGCTTCCCAATGTCGAAGGACTCAAGGGGCCGTTCGGTTGCCTCAACCGCGCTCGCTACGGCATTAGCTGGGGATCGATGGGCGCAGCCGAAGCCTGTTTCGCAGCGGCCCGCCAGTACACGCTTGACCGCAAGCAGTTTGGCCGGCCCCTCGCCGCCACCCAACTGGTCCAGCTCAAGCTTGCCGACATGGCGACCGAAATCTCGCTTGGGCTACAGGCTTCGCTGCGCGTCGGCCGGCGCCTCGAACAGGGCGAGCTGGTCCCGGAGACGATCAGCCTGATCAAGCGCAACAATTGCGGCAAGGCACTGGCGATTGCCCGGACCGCGCGCGACATGCACGGCGGAAACGGGATTTCCGCGGAATTCCACGTCATGCGCCACGCCGCCAATCTCGAAACGGTCAACACCTACGAAGGCACCCATGACGTCCATGCCTTGATCATGGGCCGGGCGATCACCGGGCTGGCGGCCTTCTAGCGGCGCCTGGCGTAAGCTCCTATGTTGGCGGCAGAACAACGGGGGCGTTCGCATGACCATGATTGGCTGGATTATCCTGGGCGTCGTCGCCCTGGTCCTATTGTACCTGGTTGCAACCTATAATCGGCTGGTGCGCCTGCGCGCATTGGTGAAGGAGGCGTTCAGCGGCATTACGGTGCAGTTGCGCCGGCGCGCCGACCTCATCCCCAATCTCGTGGAGGCCGTGCAGGGCTATGCCACCCATGAGCGCGAAGTGTTCGAGCAAGTCACCCGCGCCCGCGCCGCGACCGTCAGCGCCGGAGGCGTGGAGGCGACCGCCCAGGCCGACGCGCAAATGACCGGCTTGCTCGGTCGCCTGTTCGCCGTGGCCGAGGCCTATCCCGACCTCAAGGCCAACACCAACTTCCTTCAACTGCAGGACCAGCTGTCCTCCATCGAAGGCGAACTGCAGAGCGCGCGCCGCTACTACAATGCGACCGTCCGCGATCTCAACTCGACCGTGCAGAGCTTCCCGCCAGTCCTGATTGCGCGCCCGCTCGGCTTCACGGAGGAGCCGTTTTACCAGGACGACGACCCCGCCATCCAATCGGCACCGAAAGTGGCGTTCCCCAAACCGGCGGCCTGATCGTGCCGAGCGCCTGGCGCGCCCTCCCCGCACTGCTGCTGTTCCTCGCGCCTGCGGCAGCGCAGGCGGACGAACGCATCCTGCGGTTTTTGTCCGACGTCCAAGTGCAAAAGGATTCCGCGCTCGAAGTCACCGAAACGATCGTGGTCCGGGCCGAAAATGAAAATATCAACCACGGCATTTTCCGGGATTTCCCGACGCGGTATCGCGGGCACAACGGAAACCAGATTCGCGTCGGATTCACCTTTGAAAACGCGACCATGGACGGCCTGCCGGTCGAAGCGTCGGTCGAACCCTTCGCGAACGGGGTCAGGGTCAAAATCGGTGACGCCGCGAAGCTGATCGACCCCGGCGAGCATGCTTATGTCCTGCATTATCGCACCACCCGGCAAATTGGCCGGTTCAACGGCTATGACGAGCTCTACTGGAACGCGACCGGCAATGGCTGGATGTTTCCGATCGACCAGGCAATCGCGCGGATCCACCTGCCCGGCGCCGTAAAGCTCGGCACACGGGCCGTTTACACCGGTGCCCAGGGTTCGACCGCTGCCAATGGCGAAGTGCTGGACGAAAAGCCGGGAGAGATCAGTTTTCGCACCACTCGGCCGCTTGGTGCGTACGAAGGGCTGACCGTAGCAGTGGCGTTTCCCAAGGACGTCGTCGCGGAGCCCGGAGCAAGTGCGCGCACGGCCTTTTGGCTGGCCGATTACGGGCCGCCTGCGCTTGGCGCGTTCGGCCTGCTCGGCCTGCTCTATTTCTATTTCATCGCCTGGCAGCGCGCTGGCCGCGATCCCCGCGCCGGCACGGTCGTCCCGATCTTTTCGCCGCCCGACGATCTGACGCCCGCCGGAATGCGCTACGTCACCAAAATGAAGTCGGATAATCGGGCCTTCGCCGCGGCATTGGTCGACATGGGGGTGCGCGGCCACGTCAAGCTCGCCGAACAGGACGGTGGCTGGCTATCACGCGACACGCGCACGCTTGAACGGCTGCCGGGCTCACAACCGCTCCCCGACGACGAGCAGGCCGCACTCGACCAACTCTGCTCGGTCGGCGAAGTGATCGCCATGAAACAGGCCAACCATGCAAAATTTTCCGCCGCTGGTAGCGCTCTAGGCGCCAACCTTAAGACGAAGTTTGAAGGCAGACTGTTCAGGCTCAACTATGGCTGGGCGGTTGCCGGCCTGCTGATGTTCGCCGCGGCCTTGTGGATCGCCGCCGCCGGCGTCGTCGCCGCCACCAATGGCGCATCGGTATGGCAGATCGGGGTCGTGCTGGGCGCGCTTGCCGCCGCCGCGCTCCTGTGGCTGGCTTTCCACGATTCTGCGGTCGGCAAATGCTTGCTGACGCTGGTCGCTTTCGGCGCCGTGGCGGTTGCATTTGTGGTGGGTATGCCGATCATCGGCGCCGCACTGGCGAGTGGCTGGTGGCTTCCGCTCCTTCTGCCGGCCCTGACCCTGCCGCTGGTCCTGTCAGCTTTCTGGTGGATTTCCGCGCCCACGCCCGAGGGCCGCACCGTGCTCGATCATATTGCCGGCTTCAAACAATATCTGTCGATCGCCGAAGGCGAACGGCTCGACCGCATGACTCCGCCGAAGGACACGCCCGAGCTGTTCGAAAAGTACCTTCCCTATGCCATCGCGCTGGGTGTCGAGAACCACTGGGCGGAGCGCTTTGCAGCGATCCTCGCCGCCGCCGCTGAACAGGGGCGACAGGGCTTCGCCTGGTACGCGGGGTCGAGCAGCCCGTGGACCGACCCGGGCAGCTTCGCCGACAACATCGGGTCATCGCTCGCAAGCTCGATCAGCTCGGCCTCGACCGCCCCTGGCTCTTCGAGTGGATCGGGCGGCGGGGGATCGTCAGGTGGCGGCGGTGGCGGCGGCGGCGGGGGCTGGTAATCAGCCCCAGGCCGGCCGGCCGAGGACGACCGTCGGATCGCCATTGTAAGGCGTTTCAACCACTGTCTCGAAGCCCAGCCGCTCCGCCAGCTTCAACGAAGGCGCGTTGGCAGGCGCGATGATCGCCCACATCCGCTGAGGCTGCAAATTGGCTTCGGCCCAGTTCAGCGCCGCCACGCACGCTTCCGAAGCCAGGCCTTGGCCATGGGTTTCGGAGGCCATGATCCAGCCCATTTCGGCTTCCTCGCCAAACTCCGGCTCGAGATCGCGCCAGGCGGTGAAGAAACCGACGTTACCGATCAGTTTCTCGTCGCTCTTCCGATCGACCGCCCAAGTGCCAAAGCCGTTGAGCGCCCAGCAACCGACCGCCGCCATCAGGCGTCGCCAGCAATCTTCCGTGGAAATTGGATGCGGGCCGAAATGATGGTGCACTTCGGGTTCGCGCATGATCGCCAGCCACGGGCGAAAGTCGGCCTTGCGCCACGATCGCAGGATCAGGCGCTCGGTTTCAATACGCGGTGCTTCACGGAGGGTCATTGCATCATCCCGGTAGTCCGGGATGCACCTGGCATTACTTCTTGCTGAGCGACAGCCCGCCAAAGCGCTTGTTGAAGCGCGCGACCTGTCCACCGGTATCGAGCAACTTCTGGTTGCCGCCGGTCCACGCCGGGTGAACTTTGGGATCGATATCGAGGTGCAGCGTGTCGCCTTCCTTGCCCCAGGTCGAGCGGAGCTGGAACTGCGTGCCGTCGGTCATTTCGACGTTGATCAGGTGATAATCGGGGTGGATACCGGACTTCATCGTGTTTTTTCCTTGGGTTAGCCGCTGGTTTCCGACCAGCAGCCAAGGGCTAAGCGGCGCCTGTAGAAGTTCAGGGCAAAACTTGCAACTTAAGCGGGTTGCGGCGCGGCCTCTGCGCGCAGTGCCGGAACCGCTCGCTCAAGCAATGCCAGGCCGCCGAACATCACGGCCGCATAGAACAGGTCGCCGGCGACGCTGTTCTGGAAGAACGGAATCCCGGCGACGTAGCAGGCGGCAAGCCCGCCAAGCGTCTGCGGATACATTCCGCCGATCGCCCACACGCCAAAATTGGTAATCAGGAAGAACAAAACCGAGCTCGCCAAAGCGGCAAGGCCGACCCGGATTGCCGAGCGGCGCTGAAGCGCAAGCCAGCCGACCACCACCGTCAGCGCCAGGCCGAGGTAGACGAACGGCATGCTGGCATGGAAGCCGAGCACTGCGTCACTGAGGAGCATGGCGGCAAACGGCGCAACGAACGCCAGCGGACGGCGCCCCAGCGTTGCAGCACTGAATAGCGCCATTGCGCCCACCGGGGTGAAATTGGGCGGATGCGGCACCAGGCGCAGCGCTGCAGCAGCCACGATTGCGGCGACGAGGACAAGGAGGCGGCTATTCATCGCGGGCATCGATAGCGTGAGCGATGACAATTTGACACCCCGCTTGGACCTCCTTTAGCGTCCTCATCGACCAGGGTGCCACCCACGGGCCTCGGCTCGGGGGGGTGGTGAAAAGGGAAGCCGGCGTAATTCCGGCGCTGTGCCCGCAACTGTAAATGCCGGACCGACCGGCGAAGTCAGGAACCTGCCCCGGTTCGTCGTCTGCTTCTCCGGCCGGGACCAGCCGTTGGACGTGGGTTGCCGTCATTTCGGCAGCGGCCCTCCGTGACGACTTGATCGTCAACGGAGAACCGTCATGCCCGTCCTACCCTTCCCCACCGACCAGATAATCATCACCGCATCGCGTGTGCCGGAGCCGCAAGCGCAGAGTCCTGCAAGCGTCAGCGTCATCGACGCAGAACGTATCGCGAGGCTCGGCGAGCCGCTGGTGCCTGCCCTGCTCCGCCTGACGCCATCGATCGCGATTACCACTCAGGGTCCGGCGGGAAGCCTGACCGAGGCCCGCATCCGGGGCGCCGAAAACAATCACACGCTGTTTTTCATCGACGGCATCAGGATCAATGATCCAGCGTCGGGCGACATTCCCCGCTTCGAGTTGCTGAACGCCGATATTGCGTCCCGAATCGAAGTCGTTCGGGGGCCACAGTCGGCGCTGTGGGGCTCGGAGGCCATTGGCGGGGTGGTGGCGGTCAATGGCATCGATAACCCCCCGATCAACGCCTTTTCGGCCGAAGCTGGATCTTTTGGATTGGCACGTCTGGCGGTTTCCGCCGGCATGGCCTCCCGCACAGCAAACTTGGCCGCAGGCGTGGGATGGCAGCGGGCGACCGGCATCGACAGCTTTAGCGGTCAGGGCGACAAGGACGGCTATTCGAACCTCTCCGGGCGGCTGCGCGGCACCCTGCGGGTCGGTGCAGTTCGGCTCGCCGTGGCCGCGGTCGCATTAAGCGGCAGAAGTGAGTTCGACGGTTATGATCCAGTCACGTACGATCATGCCGACACGCTGGATAATAGCCGCAACCGACTTGCGGCAGGGCGGGTCTGGGCCGAGTTCGGCAATTCCGCTAGCGCGTGGTCGGGCCAGATTGGTGCATCGTTGCTCGCATCATCGAACCGCAATTATCTGGCCGATCAACCCGTCAATCGGACGAGTGGCACGCGACAAGGCATTTCAGCGCAGATCGAGCGGCCATTAGTCACCGGCCCGATCAGTCAACGGTTGATCCTGGCGCTCGATGCGGATCGCGAAACCTTTGGCTCGCGCGACGTTATCTACGGCGGGCTGAGCGACCAGAACCGCGCCCGCGAGCATCAGGCGCTGACTGCCGAATGGCGCGGCGACGCCGGCCTGTTGCACGGCGACATCGCCATCCGCCGCGACCTATTCAACCGCTTTGCCGACGCGACGACCGTTCGCGCTTCGCTGCTTGCCGGACTCGGTGGCGGGTTTGGCATTGCGGGCGCTTATGCCGAAGGGATCGCTCAACCAACCTTCTTCGACCTGTACGGCTTCTTCCCGGGCAATTTCGTGGGCAATCCCGCGCTGCGCCCGGAGAGTTCACGAGGTTTCGAAGCCTCGCTCCGTTTTCGCCGGCCGCGGATTTCCGCGGCGCTGACCGCCTATCGTCAGCGGCTGCATGACGAGATCTTGGACGTCTTCTATCCGATCTCGACGGCCCAAAATTCGTCAGGGATCAGCCGCCGGGCAGGGATTGAAGCAGAGCTTGGCTGGCTGCTTTCGCCCGGCACCCGCCTAACCGCGAACTACGCCTATCTGAAGGCCAGCCAGCCCGGTGATGTCCCCGATCGCGAAGTCGAGGAGCTGCGCCGGCCAGCGCACAGCGGCTCGGTCGCGATCGATGGTAGCGCTGGTCGGTGGAACTATGGCGGTTCGCTGGCTTATGTCGGCTCGCACCTCGATCGAGAGGAGGCCTATCCCTACCCCGTGGTTCGGCTGTCGCCCTATTGGCTCGCTGGGGCCCGGATCTCCTACGCTGCCCAGCGCGGAGTGGAGCTGTTCGTCCGCGGATCGAACCTTCTCAACCAGCATTACGAGGATTCCGCCGGTTACCGCACCGAACCGCGCGCGATCTTCGCCGGGATCAGGCTGGCGGGTCCGCGATCATCGCGGTGAATTGGGCTTCGGCGGCGAGTTTCCCGTCGACGCTTGCCCGACCCGCGAATTTGCAGACGCTGGCGCGCCTCTGGATGAATTCCACGTCCAGCCGGAGCAGCACGCCGGGCTCCACTGGCAGGCGGAACTTGGCCCCGTCGATGGCCATGAAATAGACCAGCTTGCCCGATCCGGCGAGGCCCAACGCCTCGACTGCAAGCACGCCCGCGGCCTGGGCCAGAGCTTCGACGATCAGCACCCCGGGCATGATCGGGCGGCCCGGAAAATGGCCCTGAAAAAAGGGTTCGTTGATCGTCACCGCCTTGATCGCGCTGATACCCTTGTCCGGGTCGAGGCTTTCGACCCGGTCGATGAGCAGCATCGGATAGCGGTGCGGCAGCGCTGCCATCACCCGTCGAATATCGAGCGGGCCCATCGCAGCGTCTGCCGGCCGTTCTTCCATAAAGTGCTTAGCGGCCCTGAGTGCTTGGAGCCGCGGTTGCCGGCGCCGTTGTCGCAATCGACGGCAATGCAGCGTTGAGGCCCGCCAACACATCTGCGGTAACATCAAGCGAACCTGCGGCCGCCAGAGTCGAGCTTACCTCGAGCAGGACATTCGCTCCACGCTTCTGCATCGTCTGGGTGTAAACCGGCCCAATCTTGTCTTGAATCTGCTTTTGCACATAGGCCTGGTTGTTCTTGAACTGTTGCTGCTGGCGGCTGAGTTCATCCGCTCCGGACTGTTGTTTTGTCTGGAACGCCCTGATCCGCGCTTGGAGCGCAGAATCAGGCGCGGCGCCCTTAAGCGCGTCGATCGCGGCCTGGATTGCCTTCTGTTCGGCCTGGAGTGGAGCGCCGAGCGTCTTTTCACGAGCTTGAACAGCGTTGACCTGGCTCCGGAGCGTTGCTGCCGCAACTTTGCAGGCGTTGCACTGGCCTGTGACCCGTTCGAGGTCGACGACCGCGATGACTGGCGCCGGAAGGGCCTGGGCCTGGACAGCGGCCGGTGCGACAAACGAGACCGCTAGAGCGGCGCAAGCAAGAATGTTTTTCATCAGAATGAAGTCCCTACGTTGAAGCTGAAGAGTTTGGTTTCGTCACCCCGTTGCTTGACGATGGCTTTGGCAAGGTCGAGCCGCAACGGGCCAAATGGCGACGTCCAGTTGACGCCAACACCGATCGACACGCGCGGCTTTGGCGAATTGCCTTCGAAGATTTCCTTGTAACCGGCAATGCGTGAGAAGCCGCCGGTCCCTTCCGTTGGCCCACACGTGTTGCCGTGGAGATTGTCAGGAGTGATCTGGAAAGCGGTTCCGGTGGTGTTCGCCGCCAACGGAATGCAAGTCGCGATAACATTTGTCAGAATTGGCCGCGTAAGCCCCCACAATGACCCCACGTCCAGGTATATCGACGGGCGCATGCCAAGGCTGCGCAGGGTGCCACTGGCCGGCACTTCGAGTTCAAGCCGGCCCATGTAATAAGCGCGGCCGCCAAGCGAGTCCGCGACCTGGCTGACGTCGGTGGAAAGCACTCCGGTAAGGTCATAGGGCACCCGCTCGACGCGCGGGCCAATGCCGCGGATGTCGAAGCCGCGCAGCTGCGGGCCGAAGAAGCGGTCGGTCAGCCGGATCGCGTCTCGCCCCGGCCCCGCGGAGGACTGAAGCGGCGCGATGTAGCCTCCTTCGCCATGAACCGACGCCACCCATCCAGCGCCAATGCTTTTGTATTTTGTCGCATCGACCCTCGTGCGGATGTAGCGCACGTCGCCGCCGAGACCCGCGAAATCCTGGCTAAGCACAAAGTTTTGCCCCCTGGTGGGGTGAATGCCGTTGGTGTTGCTGAATGACGCGGAGTAGCTGAGGCTTGAGGTCAGCCGCCCGCCGAGTTCGTCGCAAAGGTATCGGCCGGCCTTCAACGGATCGCACACCCCATTCGTGTAAAAGGTGTTCCGGTCGAGCGTGACTTTGTCCTTCACGAGGCCATAACGGCCCCCGAAGTTCCAATATTCGGTGACTGGAAAACCCATCCGGAGCACGCCGCCAGTGCTCAGCTGCGAATAGGTCGTATTGCGCTCGCCGCTGGCGAGATAATTGAAGCTATTCATGTCGCGGCGAAACACCTGGGCGCCGAACAGGATGGGCTTGTCGAGGAAGTAGGGATCCGCCCAGCCCGCTTCGATCGACTTGGAATAAGCCGAATAATTGATCGAAGCCTGCAGCTGCTGGCCCTTGCCCATGAAATTGTTCTGGCTGACCGACAGCTGGATGACGAACCGCTCGAGGCTTGAATAGCCTCCCGAGAAAGACAGCTGGCCAGTCGGTTTTTCTTCGACGTCCAGGCCGAGGACGATCTTGTCCGGGGCGGAACCATCCGACTGCTTCACTTCCAGCTTGTCGCCGAAATAGCCGAGACTCTGAATCCGATCTTGGCTGCGCTTGACCCTGGCAGCGCTGAACGCGTCGCCTTCGTTCAAACGGAATTCGCGGCGGATGACCTTGTCCCTGGTGCTGGTGTTGCCAGCGATATCGATCCGCTCGACGTAAACCCGCGGCGTGGCACCGGCGCGCAATGTCACTTTCATCACGTGCTTGGTGGCATCACGATCGTAGCTCGGATTGAAGTCCGCGAACGCATAGCCGAGGTTGCCGGCCACCTCATTGAGGGCCGTGACCGAATCTTCGACCGCCTTCGCATTGAACCACTGGCCCTGATGGAGATTGGCGATTTTGAGCACCGTCGCTGACGGAAGGTCGCGCAGCGCACTCTCCGCTTCGACTGTCCCAAATCGATAGCGCGGGCCTTCTTCAACGACGTAGGTAATGACGAAATCGCGCCGGTCGGGCGTTAATTCTGCAAGCGCGGAGACCACTCGGAAATCCGCGTAGCCCTCGGTGAGGTAAAACGACCGAAGCTTTTGCTGATCGGCGGCCAGCCGGTCCGGGTCATAGGAATCATTGGATTTCAAGAAGCCGAGAATGCCGCCTGACTCGTGCGTGTACATCTGCTTGCGCAGCCGACCGTCTTTGAAATGATCGTTGCCAAGAATGTTGATCGCCCGAATCTTGGCGACGTCGCCTTCGACGATCTCCAGCACCACATCGACGCGATTCTGGTCAAGCTGGACAATCTTGGGATCGACGCGGGCCCCGAACCGACCCTGGCGGCGGTACAGCTCCAGGATTCGCTCGACATCCGCGCGAGCTGCCGACCGCGTAAAAATCTGGCGCGGCGCAAGCTTGATCTCCGGAAGGATCTTGTCGTCCTTGAGCCGCTTGTTGCCCTCCAGAATGATGCGGTTGATCACGGGGTTTTCCCGCACCGCAATAACCAGGTCTCCAGTGGGAGCGCCACTGATCGTGACGTCTGCGAAGAGCTGCGAGGCATACAGCGTCTTCAGTGCCGTATCGAGCGTCTCGGTCGTGTAGGTCTGGCCCGGGGCAAGTCCGGCATAGGCCCGAATCGTCTCCGGCTCGAGGCGCTGGTTGCCGCGCACGAGGATCGAACGGATCTTGCGCTCGGCCGGGGCGGCCGGCGCCGTCGCCGCTGCCGGCGCAGAAGCAGTGGGCGCAGCCTGGGCCATCAACGGCACGGCCCATCCGCCGAGCATCGTTCCGGCGAGAAGCAGCGTGCCGGCACGACGATTGAAACTCTTACGTGTTGAAATCACTCGACCCCGCCTCTTGTGAGTTGGTGCGACGGCCAATCTGCCGCCAAGCCCCCGTTACTGCCCTGCCCCAAGCTACCTAGCCAATCAAGCGCTGAAGCCGATCCCATAAGCCGAGCGAGCCCAAGTCGTTAGCGGTCGTGAACACGACCAGGGCCAGGATCAGCGCAAGGCCACCCCGGAACGCCCATTCCATCGCCCGCTCGCTAAGCGGGCGCTTCTGAATGGCTTCGACCGCATAAAATGCGAGATGACCGCCATCCAGCATCGGGACTGGCAACAGGTTGATGAATCCGAGATTAATTGAGAGCAACGCGAGCAGCTGAACGAACGGCAAAATGCCCAGCTCCGCCCCCTGCCCAGCCACCCGCGCGATCGTAATCGGACCGCCGAGCTGCTTGGGCGAGACTTGTCCACGGACCAGCTGGACCAGCCCATCGAAGATCGAACGCGTCAGATTGCCGGTATATTGCACCGCCATCGGCACGGCCTGGAGAGGCGAAACCGGCGCGCCAATGGCAGTGGTCGATGCGACGCCAAGCTTGCCGCGCTGGAACTTCTGGCCGGATCCATCATCCGTCGCCTCCGCCCCCAGATGGACGTTCAGGCGATAGCGCCGAGCGCCCCGCTCGACATCGATAGGCACCGTTTCGTTGGGCCGCATTGCAACAACGCTGAATACCTCATCGAAGCTCGGCGTCCCGCGTCCTGCAATCGCGACGATTCGATCGCCGGCGCGGAGCCCGGCTTGAGCGGCGGCGGATTGGGCCACCACGCCGCCGACCACATTCGTGCGCGGCGTCCCGACGAACATGAAAAAGCACGCGAAAATGATGATTGCGAGGAGGAAATTGGCGGCCGGCCCGGCGAGCACGACAAGGAACCGCTGCCATACCGGCCGAAACTGGAACGCCCGTTCGCGATCTTGAGCCGAAAGCGTGTCGTCCACTCCGGCGCTCGCTGGATTCATGTCCCCGACAAATTTCACATATCCGCCAAGGGGGAGCCAGCCGATCTTCCACCGCGTGCCCTGGCGATCGGTCCAGCCGACCAGTGCCCGGCCGAACCCGATGGAAAAGGTTTCAGCCGGAATGCCGAACAGCCGAGCCACCGAATAATGGCCGAATTCATGAAAAAAGACGAGCGGTCCGAGCGCGCACACGAACGCAATCAGGACGAGCCAGAGGGGAGGTTGCGCAAGCATCAGTGGCACTCCGCTTTGACTAGGGCTTGTGTACGTTCCCTGACTGCGCGGTC
>JBDSGQ010000041.1:0-14029 GCA_039918915.1 Sphingomicrobium sp. | reverse complement strand
GGATTGGGGGCCGTGGCGACGTCGATGGCAGTGCCGCGATGGAAGGTGGTTCCGCCATCGTCGCTGAAGCGCACGATGATGTCGCCCGAATTGTTGATGGTCAGCAGCGATCCGTCGGCAGCGGGCGTCGGCGGTGGGGGAAATCCTCCGCCGGGAATCTCAACCGGCGGAACGATCGTCGCAACGATACCAGCGGCATAGGTCGTTCCGCCGTTGGCGATCGCCTCGACATTGATCGATCCGCTGTTGGTGATCACCGAAGTGTTCTGCCGGGAAGCCAGATAAATGGCGCTCGCGCTCGCGGTTGATACCGGCCCGCTGGCGTTTGCACTGACCTTCAGGGTCCCGGAGTTGAGCACATCGCCTTCCAGCGTTCCAGCAACCTCGCTGCTGCCGAAGCCGGCAAAAGCAGCGAGGCTCAGCCCGACGGCCACGGCCCTTGCCGTGCCCGCGGCCGCGGTGACCTGAGCGTTCGCCGAAACGAGCATTTCGCCCGAGTTCGTAACCTCGGCGGCCATGTTCGCGCCGATCACTTCATAGCCTTCGGCAATCGCCGTGGCCCAAGCGGTGAGGTCCGCGCCGATCGCCTGTGCCGAAGCCTGGACCGACATTGGCCCCGAATTTCCGAAGGTTACGTCGAGAGCGCTGTTATGGAGCGGTTGCTGAGCGCCGATCGCAAGCGCCGCCGCCGCCGCATACGAGGTGCCGCTGGCGACTGCAAAGGCGGCGACATCGACCGATCCCGAGTTGGTGATCGTCAAAACGGGCGCTTCAACGGACGATAGCATTTGCTGCGATTCGCCGACTGCGATCGCCACTGCAGAGCCCGACACTGCGCCAAGCCCTTCGGCATGGGCGCTAACGTCGAGAGACCCTGAATTTTCTATCAGACCATGGCCAATGAAGGCTCCGAGCGTGTCTTTCTCGATCAGGCCAGCGGCGACGACAAAGGCCGTGACGCTTCCTCCGATGGCGGTTCCGGAAGCAAGGGCCGTTACCGTGCCGCTATTGCTGATGACCAGGTTGGCCGATGCGCCCGCAACGGCCTGGAACACGGCATTTGCCGTCGCATCAACCCGGGCGTAGCCGGCCTGCGAAGCGGACGCATAGGCGATGGCTTCAACATCGAGCGAACCGGAATTGACGAAACTGGCTGAAACCGAACCGACTAGTCCGCCGGTAAAGGTGCCGCCGAGGAACGTTCCGCCGGGCGCGAACGCGCTGGAGGCGAATTGGCCGGTCGCAATGGCAAATTGCCGCACGCCCTGGGCGATCACCTGGGCCGCCGCAGTATCTTCGCCATAGGCATGCGCCGACGCGACGCCGCTCAACGAACCGTCGTTGACGACCAGCACCGAAGCATCGGTGCCGGCGGCGTTCTGCATGATGATTTCGGGAATATAAGCGCCCGCGACTGCTCCGACGCCAGTGCCGGAACCGGTTCCGATAGGAACTGCATCGCCGCCGTGAGCGCTTGCGGTGGCGATCGCCGCCAGGTCGATCGAACCCGTGTTATTGAGGATGACGTTGGCCACGCCCGTCGCTCCAAACGCGGCTTGGAACTCAAAGCCGCCAAGCGAGGTCGCGTGGACATGAATCGATGACCCGGTGGCACGCGCGGATTGCATGACGCCGCTGTCAAATACACCCGCTCCCGCATAACTCGACGCGGTCGCCACGCCATGAACGGCGAAGTCGATGGTTCCGCTATTATCGATGACCGCGGTGGCTTCGCTCCCAAACACTTCCTGCTGAACGGCCACAAATGTGCCGTGAGCGTTCGCGTGACGGTCGGCGCTGGCCGACATTGACAGGCTCATGTCGATCACGCCGCTATTGACGATCGACGCGCTGGCCGGGCCGGCGCCGACATCGACAAGGTCAAACGCGAATCCACCGCCGGGTGTCGTCCCCGCAAACGACGAATAATGTTGCGCGACCGCGGTCTGCTGAAGGCCCGAAACATAACCAAGGGCGGAGGCGTCGGCGCCGATTCCAGCCGCATTGCTGGCGATTGCGTGAGCCACTCCGGCAACCGTCAGCGAGCCCGAGTTATCCAAGCTGACGGAAGCGCCATCTTCCGCGCTTGCGCCTTGATTCACACCGACGCCAATCGTGGCCACGGCAAGCGCGAAGCGGCCGGCCGCCGCCGACGCATCGGCCGTAAAGGCAAGGGTCGCGGCATTGCTTAGAATCACGTTGGCGACGCCGGTGGGCGCAATTGCGACTTGGACGATGCCCGCGGCGATATCAGCCCCGCCGAGTGCATTGTCGCCGGCGCGTGCCTTGGCCAGCGACTCAACGCTGATGCTGCCCTGATTGGTCAGCGCAACCGCTGCCGACCCCGACGATCCGCTGGCAAACGCGCTTTGATAAAGCGGGTTCGACGCGATCGCGATCGCAAGACCGCTATCGGCGCCGGCCGCAGATGCGGACGCGGCCATGCTCACTGTCCCGTCATTGGTGATGGACGCGGACGCGGTGCTTGCCGCCGCCACTTGCTGGACCAGGCCGGCACCGATCACTGCGGCGGCCTGTGCGAAACCGTCGTTCGCCCGCGCCGCGGCGGATACGTCGACGCTGATCAAGCCGCTGTTATTGATCGAAGCCGAAGCTGCGTTGTCGCTCCCGAACACCATGGCCGACTGGGAAATTGCTTCGCCGACGGACGCTAGCGCGCCTGCCGAGCCTTCGCCGACGGCCGTCGCTTGCCCGCCAATCAGGATGCTTCCGACATTGTCGAGGTGCGCGCTGGCATCGCCGTGAGCGCCGGCTTCCTGAAGGATCGCGGTACCGATGGTTGCGGTCGCATAACCGACCGAAGCAGACGCTTGCGCCGAAGCTTGCAGCGCAATGCTGCCCGTATTTTCAAGCGTCACGGTCGCGGTCGCTGAGGCGAATGCGAATTGATAGATGCCCAATTCCATTTCGGCCACGGCCGTTGCGGCCGAACTTTGGGCAAAGAATGAGGGCAGCGCGCTGGCGATCGCGATGGCGCCGATGCTGATCAACCCGGCATTATCGAGCGCGATGGTCGCAACCCCATCCGGATTCCCGGTCGCGGTTGCCAACTGGTCGAAGCCGAACAGGATGTTCGCCGCTGCATAAGCGCTCCCCTGCGCTTGCGCATGGGCCGCAGCGGCAATTGCGATCGAAGCGGAATTATCGAGGGAAACCGTGGCCAGTGCGGGCGCGCGCGCGTCCTGGACGATGGCGTCGGTTACGGACGCTTCCGCAATCGCGCTCGTGCCGCCTAGCGCCGCCGCGTTCGCCGCGATTGCGATGGGACCGCCATTGACGATCGCCGCCGTGGCGTCGGCATCGCTGCCAGTCGCCGTCGCGAACTGCCGAATGCCCAAGTTTGCGCGGGCGATTGCCCCACCGAACGCATTGCCGGTAGCGGTTGCGGAAGCGGTAATGCTGATCGATCCCTGGTTGGCGAAGCTAACCGAAGCGGCGCTTGAACCGATCGCGGACTGTTCAATTCCGTAACCGATATTTGCGCTTGCGGTCGCGGTTCCCGCACCGATCGGCGATCCAATCCCGATCGTGGCCGTTGGCAGTGCGAAGTCCGAAGCGAATGCATGAGCGTCGGCAACGATCGAAATGGTGCCATCGTTCGACAAGGTCGCGGCGGCCGAATCGGCGATCGCCAGCTGCTGAATGACGGCCTGGGTGGCGATGGTGGAGCCGCCAATCACGGCGATTGCCAAGGCGTCGCCGCCGTGAGCGTTAGCGGCGGCCGCGACATCGATCGAAATCGTTCCGGCGTTGGCCAGTGACGCGGCGGCGGTCCCGTCGCCGATTGCCGTTTGGGCGAGCGCTTCACTCGAGATGCGGGCGCTGGCCGTTGCCGAGCCGCTGGTTGCCGAAGCATTGGCGACGGCGGTGATGTCGAGTTCGCCAGTCACCGAAATGAGATCCGAAGCGGTGAATCCGGAAGCAAATTGATGAACTCCGTGGCGGATCAGCGCATTGGCCTCCGCCGACGCGCCGAGGGCCGACGCGCTGGCAATGACTTCGGCAGTGCCTTCGATTGTCAGCTGATTCGCCGCCGGGCCGACCAGGTTGATGGCCGTTTGCGAGATTGCGCCCGGAAATCCGCATTGCAGCGAAGTCCCGCATAATACGGCGGCGGTGGTTGAAGCTGGCAGGCCGGGCTCGATGTCGATGGCGATCATCCCGAACTCGTCATCGGTTCCAGCGGGAACCACATAGTGGTTGTTCGGCCCGGTTTGATGAACGCCTTCGGTGATCGTATTTGCGGCATGGACCGCCGATGCGTTTCCAACTGCCAGCGCAGCGGCGGATGCCCCAGTCAGGAACGGCTTCAAATTCGGCTTGTACATCGCGCTTCCACCCTTGCCTTTGCGGGAAGCGAACAGCCCTCCCCCTGCCTGAAGACGGAAACGATTGCTCAGCGGCACAGCGAGGGCGGGAAATTTTCCGTGGAAGGGCGCGAGCGCCGGCCGAACCGGGCTCGAAACGCGCTGCTAGAAGGCAGCCTCATAGCCAATCCGAACCGTCCGGGGACGGAGCGGCGTGACGGGATTCTCCTCGCCGAGACCGATTGGCGTGCCGAACGCGAAACGGTTGGCCGACGCGTTGAAGATATTGCTTATGGCCAGGGTTACACTCCCGCGCTGGGTACCGAACTGAGCTCCGCCGTCGACCGACAGCGATGGTCCCTGCGTCTTGCCGAGGATGGGACCGGCACCAAGGGTAGACCGTCCGACATAGCGGGCACTGGCGAAGGCCGAGCCGTGAAGCCGTCCGAAAGCGTAGGATTGATCGACGGACAGGCGCGCATCCACCGGCGCGACATTCGGCAGCTTGGACTTCGCGGGAACGACGACGCTCGGCTCGGAGCGGACGAGCCGGCTTCGGTTCAAAACGATGGAGCTTTCGACGGACAAGCCGGCGTTCACTTTCCAGCGCAGGCTCGCCGACGCAGTTTCGATCCGGCCATCGCCCAGGTTGATGATGTTCGGCAATCCCGACAGATCGAGGGAATCTGCCTGGACGTCCCGCCAATGGATAATTGCGACCGCAGCGTCCGCGGACAAGACCGAGGTCGGGCCACCGAACCGGCCACCAAGTTCGACCGACCGCATCCGGTCAGGGCGGAACCGCTCGACAATATCGCCGAAGATCGAAAACCCGGCGGGGCGATAGCCTTCCTGATAGCGGGCGTAAAACAGGGCGTGGTCAGTCGGCCGCAGGCTCAGGCTGGCGGACGGCAAAAGATAGTTGGCGGTGCTTGTTGCTGCCGTTGCTTCGGTCACTCCGACATTGCGGCCAGTGGCCGACGACCGGCCGGCGCGGAGCCCGACGGTCGCGTTGATTCCCGCCGCCAGGGAAAAGCTCGATTCCCCGAACACCGCGATGTCCGATTGCCGGTTGTCCAACGATGTGATTGGAACGATCGCGTCGATCGGGCCAAGCGCCCGCCGGTCCGCGGTCGTTGCCGACAGCGCGCTTGCGCCCAACAGCCAGTTCCGCCCCGACGACCCGTCGGTCCAAACCCGTATGTCTGCGCTATGCACGATGTAGTCGAGGCGATCGACATAGGCCGCCGGCAGTTTGTCCTGCGTCGCATCGAACACCTGCTCCACCTGTTGCCGGCTAACCGTCGCCGACCCCGAGACATGGATTGTCGTCCAATCCTTCCGAACCGCAAGGTTCGCCAGGCGATATCGGTCGGAATAGGGCTGCAGCAACGCCGCGCGATGGGCGCGGCTTTCGTCGCCGTTGGTATATTGCGCATCGGCCCCATGAATCCGCTGCGTCAAACCCATCGCATCGAAGGTCCAGCCGCCAGCCTTGCCGCGAAGCATTGCACGGGCTCCAGTGATGGAAATGCCATTGGTGTTGGAAAGGCGTTGCAACGGCCGCGGATTGGGGGCCGGCCCCTGGGGAGGAGCCGCGGACCTGGAGATTAGAAGCGCATCGACATAGGCCGGTTCAAGCGACCCGTAAGCGACGATCCGCGCCGCCAGGCGATCGGTGATCAGCGGCAGGTTGACCGCCGCGGCGGCATCATAGCCCAACTGCTGCGCCTGGTTGGCCGAACCCCCGACATCGATGTGTGCGGACAATTGCCTGAAATCCGGACGATTGGGTTGGATTCGGATCACTCCGCCAAGCGCGCCGGACCCGTAGAGCGTGGCCTCGGGCCCCGGCAGAATCTCCACCTTCCGCACGTCGAACAGACGCAAGTCGGGATCGGGACCGGCAAAGTTCAAGCGCGCTTCACCGAAATATTGCGCAATGGTCGATCGGGTCGTTCCGATGAAGCTCGAATCGGCGATCCCGCGAAGGAACAGCTTGTTGCGGCCCGGCCCCAGATGCGTGGAAAAAACCAGCGGCGTCGAATCCTCCAGTGCTTCGCTGCCTTTCAGCCCCAACCCGCGGTTCAATTCGTCATCGCCCAGAATCAGAACCGGTCCGGGATAGTCTCGCAAGGCTACGTCCCGGCGGCTCCCGACCACCACGATCTCGTTCAGCTGCGCCGGGTCGGGCGCCAGGCGCCGGGGCGCCCACGTGACGATCAGCGCAGGGCGTCGCGCCCGTGCGGGAGAAGCGCGCACGATCCTGAACGTCGCGTCGTCAATCTTGATCGCGCGCGCATTGGCCTGGCTGCACAGCCGGCGAATCGCCTCATCCGCCGCCATCCGCTGGTGCAACCCACCGACCCTTGCCGACGCAAGCAACGGGTCGAGCAGCGAAATGCTGATCCTGGCCTGCCTTCCAACCGCTGCTAACGCCGACCCAAAGGTCCCGGCATCAATGTTGAAATTGACGGTGGGGGCTGTCGCGTTAGCTGCTGCCGGACATGCCATCGCAGCAAGGACCAGCGGGCTACTTCGCCACACTTGTCTTCGATCGAAGCTGCCACCGTTCACCCCTTTGAATGACGTCGAGACCAAGCAACAGGCCAAGCTTGCGGACTGCGGCGGTGGGGTCTTGCGGAAGCACGATGGTTCCGCTGAACGGGCGGCTCTTTGCCTGGGAATCGACATCGAGCCGGTAACCGCGGGCCCGTTCGACATCTTCGACAACTTCGCCAATCGGCCGACCCGAATAGGAGAAAATGCCCTTCCGCCAACCGGCAACGTCCGACCGATCGATCTTTGTCGCGCGCATGCCGGTGGCCGAGGAATTGATTGCCTCACCCGCGCCAAGAGTCACGGAATTGGGCCCGGACTGGAATTCCACCCGGCCTTCCTCGACCGATACTTCCAGCCGGTTAGCGTCACGCGTGATTGCAAATGCCGTCCCGACATCTTCGATGGTGGCTTTGCCGACGCGAACGCGAAATGGCCTCGTCGGATCGTGGACGACCGCGAAATAGGCTTGTCCGGATTGCAACGACACGTCGCGTGACTGGCGGTTACCGACGAGCAGCCGGGTGTCGCCGTTAAGCTCGATCCGGCTGCCATCGGCGAGGGCGATCGTGCGCTGTTCCCCCGGGCCGGTGGAAATCAGCTGCGGCGCCGCACCTCTTGGAAACAGGAGGACTGCGGAGAAAGCGGCGGCGATCGCCGCGCCGACGGCTGGCCCAAGCCACCATCTGGAACGCGTGGCAGGCATGGTCACGAATTCGCGCGCCGGCGGAACGCTACGCTGGTCCTCAAGCGCGCCGAAGGCATCGGCATCGGCCCAGGCTAATTGATCGAATGCCGTCCGATTCCCGGCGCTTTCCTCAAGCCAGGAGACGAACTCCTCGGTTTCGGGGCCGACACCTTCGCGAAGCCTGATCATCCAGGCAATCGCCTCGGCTCGGCGGTCATGATCGGTGCGCTTCATTGTTCGGTCTTCGCTGCCATAATGACGGAACCACGCTCAGGACTGCTCACGTCCGGGGCATCGGCAAGCTCGGTCAGTCGGCGATAGGCGCGGCTCAAATGTTTTTCGACAGCGCTTACGCTGATGGCGAATTCACGCGCGATTTCCGGTCGCGACAGGCCGTCGACGCGGAAGCGATAGAAGATTTTCGAATTGCGTTCGCCAAGCTCTGAAATCGCCGATCGCGCCCGCTCGACCTCTTGCCGCGCGATCAGAATCCGATCGCTTCGGGACGCTTCACCGGCAAGGCCGTCGGTCACATCGGAAAGTTCATGAAAGGCCTTTTCGCGAAGCAGCCGCTGCCGGCTGGAGCGGATGCGGTCGATCACCAGATTATGTGCAGATTTCATGACGTAAGAAAGCGGGTCATGCGAAATCGAATGGTCGTTGACCAGCCTGGCCCACAGCTCCTGGTACACATCCTCCGGGTCGGGGACGCCTCTCGCTGCCAGGAATCGAAGGAGCAGCCCGCGGTTTTCCAGTAACGCGATTTGCAGCGGACGCTGGGATCCTTCGACCAGTCGCAGGCCAGCGCCGGAGGCCCGCGCCCCGAACCCGCTACGCGTCATTGCAGCGGCCGCGCGAAAGGGCCCGCAAAAGCCGGCGCCGGCCGCAGGGCAGGATCAAACTGCCTGATGTTCCGAGCAAACAACATTCGACACACTTAAACTGACGCCAACCTTACCGTGCCCGGTTGAGACTCCAGCGTTTAATCGTCCCACTGCAGCAGTGCTTCGACCAACGGCGGCTGGAGGCCTGGCGAACATCGGCCATTGCCATATCGACCGCGTGGCATGGTCTGAGTCGGCGACGAAGGGTCGCCAGGGCGGCGATGCCCACCGAGAAAACTTATCCGAGATGCGGATAACCGGAGCCGGGCTGTCAGGCGACTGCCCGCACCGCCAGCTTCCCGCCCGAATGCGTTAGCGGTGCCATTCGCTGGTGGTGCCGTCAGGCCGACTGATGCGGAGCCAAGCGCCAGGGCCATCGGGCGGCAAAGTGAAGTCGTAGCGCACCCCGCATCCGTCGCGCCAGGTCCAGCTGCCGACGTCGTTAGCGGTCAGCTCCCGCGTGCCCAAGTTCCAGCCGTCGACCAACAGGCGATGCCCGTCACGGTGCACGATGAGTTCGCCGGCAGGGTTTGAATAGCGGCCGCCGAACTTGTCGACCGACCATCCGTCAATCCGGTCGTTGGTGGGAAAACCGATCGATGCGCATTGCGGCTGGGCCGCAGCCAGCGTCGCGACTTGTGGCTGGACGGCACAGGCGCCGGTCAGCAGCCCAATGCAGCCAAGGCTGTTTGCGTAAATTGCTTTCATGGTACGAAGTTGAACGGACTTCACGCCGTTTGGCTCCCGCTCGGAACGCGCCTGAGCCGGGGTTCACGGGCGTGGAGCGAGCGTAAGCCGTATTGAAACGGCGCGGTCCGCCCACATCATTGGCTATGGTTCCGCTGTCCGAACGATCAGGTTGGCGGTTAGCGCGCGCCGACGCGCTGGCGAAGTTCGCCAAGCTCCCAATAATCGTTGCGGCTGAACGGCAGCAATGCCCGCAGCGCAGTGAACGTGCTTCGGCCCAACGCGCGCTGAAGCCCGTCAAGCTCGGTCAAAGCGGCGCGGACGTGGCCGGCATTCAATTCGACGTCCCCTGCCGCTTCCTCGATCATCGTTTCTTCGGCTTCGACCACCAGCCGGGCAAGCACTTCCCAATAGCGCCGCACGCGCTTGGCCGCTTCCGGATCGAGCCGTCCGGCGAGTGCCGCGATCTTGCGCCCGGCGTCGCTGTCCGGCCACCCGCCGGCGGCCAGCGCATCGAGCTGCGCCTGGTGCTCGACATATTCCTTGGCCAGCCAGCGCTGGGCTTCGGCGGTCCCGAAGCTGAAGATGCCGATCAGCGCGATCGGCGCAATCGTCATCGCGCCAAGCATCGCCAGCAGCGGGCGGTCGGGGAATTGGTTGAACGCGGTGTGGATCGCGACCGCGATCAGGTAGCCGGGCAGAAACCACAGCAGGTTGAAGCGATAGTCCGCCGCGGCTTCGCGATTTTCGCGCTCGGCCAGTTCGTGCGCAACCGCTGCGAAAATGGCCAGGGTCGTGCCGTGCATCACCGCCGTGCCAAGCCCGCGCACCAGCCACGTGCCCGTGCCGTAGTCGGGGTAGATAATCAGGTAGAGGATATTTTCCGCGACCGAGAAACCGGCGCCGATCGCAAACCCCGAAATGACTGCGTCGAGCTTGTAGCCAATGCGGTTGAAGCGGAAGAGCATGATCATGAGCACGCCCTTGATCGCTTCTTCGATCCACGGCGCGACGAACCGGCTGTAGTTCGAAAAGCCGATCGGAAGCACGTCGATCATCCGGCCGCTGACCGGGTAAGCGGCCATTGCGCCGATCGCCCCAAGCACCAGCAGGACCAGGATTTCCTTGATGTTCATCAGCTTGAACGCGTCGAGCCAGACGAACAGCGCGAGCAGGATCAGCACCGGGATCAGTGCAACGCCCCAATGGGCAGTATCGGCGAACAAGGTCGTCATCGGACGCCCTTATAGGATCTTTAGCGACGCGAGCCATTCCATCTTGCGATAATGGCCATCTTCGAACCCCGCCGCGGCGCCGACCGAAAACACCATCGGCAGCCGCAGGGCGACCGTGAAGTTGAGGTCGAACTGCCCGCCGACATCCTGATAGCGATGGCTGGTCCCGTCGGGAGCTTCCGTTGCCATGATCCCGGCGAACACCGCCGGCTGTACGTAGCTCAGGTAAAAGGCGGGCTTTCCAAGCTCGGCGAAGCGGAGCGGTGGAAGATTGATCTCGGCCGTGACCTTGCCGAAGTTGCGAGCGGCGATCTGGTCGATGTTGAAGCCCGGAAAGCTCTCCATTTCGCGGTACCGCTTTTCGGGCCGGTTATCGATGTAATTGTTGCGGAACGCGCCGAAATAATAGGCCGCCAGCGGGTGCAGGCGTTCGCCCCAGCCAAGCCCGCCGTGCGCGTAAATCCACAGTGAGCTGTTGGCGAACGGCAGTGGCATTCCGTAGTTCACGCCGCCATAGACCTTCGGGAAATATCGCCCCTCATCAAGATCGGCATCGAGGTCGGTCATCGCCTGCCATTCCAGGCCCTTTTCGTGATCGACCCCGCCCAGCGCCTTGCGCGTGTCGGTGTACTTGGCACCGACTTCCAGCGAGCCGACGTTGGACGGGCTCGACACGTTCTGCGCATTGGGCAGCCGTTCAAGCCCGGTATAGAGCGCCGCGGAGCCCCACAGGTCGAACAACCGCGGCGGATCGTAAATGCGCGTCTTGTCGTAGCGGATGCTGATATTGTCGCCGCGCAGGCTGCGCTGCACCGGGCCGAACAGGTCATAAAAATCGGCGCCGTTGTGCTGCGCCTTGATATGCCAATTCTGGTCCTTGAATTCGATCTTGGCATGGAGCCGGTCGCGGTCGCGCATGCTTCCGAACGGCGAAACGCTGACGCTGGCGTCGATCTGCTTGAACTGCATCGGGTCTTCGAAGTGAAAATAATACCCCGGCGAAATCGCGCCCTTATAGCCTTCGACCATCGGATAGGCGGCGGCCAGTTTGAGGCGCTTGGTCGGATTATATTTGCCGCGGCTGGTGATCAGTTCGTCAAGCTTCACCTTGGCCGGCGATCCCACGCCCCACGCCTTCAATTCCGGATGCTGGTTAATCACTCGCGTGCCCAGAAACTCGACCGTTCCCAGATCGTCCTGCACCTTGGGCGCGAACCGCACCGGGCGCAGTCCCTGCCCGCTATAATCGTAGGCGATGAGCGAACCGTCGGCTTGCGGAATGGGTTTGAAAAAGCCGGTCGTCGCATTGCTTACGGCGTCGAACTTCTGAGTCGCGATGTCGAACCGGAAAACGTTCGATGCGCCGGTATAATAAGACGTCCCGTACATCGTCTTGCCATCGGGCGCGAAGACAAAGGCTTCGGGAGTCGATGGCGGCAGTGACAGCCGCGCGATTTCGCTCGGCTCCCCGCCTGCTTCCAGCGCCGGCAATTCCCACACGCGGACCGACTGGTCGCCGTTGATTTCGCCAAGCGAGGCCGAGATCATCGAACCGTCGGGTGAGATATCGAGGTCGAACGGCGTCTGGCCGTATTTGAAAGTGTGGATCTGGTTGAAGCTTGAATAGGGCGCCGGGATCCGGACGATGGTCGCAAATCCGTTTTGGTGGCGAATGCCCCACATCGACTTGTCGACGGGGTTCAGCACGAGGTCGCCGATCCGCGCATCTTTCAGCAGCTTGCGTTTTTTCCCGGTGTCGACGTTGACCGCCATGATGTCGCGATACGCGTAATTGTCCTCGGTATAATAAGCTGTGCGCGCGTCGGGATCGAACGCCAGGCTCGTCACCCGATAGAGCATCATGCCCTTGATTTCCTGAAGCTTCGTGAGCTTGCCCGATGCAAGATCGAGCCGGCCGACGTAGCCGATCGCGCCGGGATAGCGGAACGCCGCGATCAGGCTGTTGGTCTTGGGGTCGACGAACCCGCGCGAAATCGACCCCAGGCCCTTGGCGCTTAGCGGGCTCGGCTCGGTCGCCGGATACTGGTTGAGCTTGGCCAGGTTCGCCTTCTGGAACTCATGCTCGAACCCAATCCACTCCGACCACACGTCGTCGATCGAGCGTCCGAACACATGATGGAATTGCGAGGCGTAAAAGCCCTTGCTGCCTTCGTCGCGGCGAAGCCACTCGACCGTTTTGCCGGGCCCGTATTTGAGCGCGAGGTAGGAAAAGAAGCGCGTTCCGTAGAGATAATCGTTGACCCCCACCTGGAAGTCGACGGCAGTGCCTTCGGATTCCAGCCCGAGCGGAGAGAAGAAGCGGCCGTTGTCGCGAACCTTGGCGCGGAACACCATTTCGTCATAGGCGCCCTGCCCGCGGCCAAGCCCGCCCGCCATCCAGGTTTCGAAGAACACCGCGCTGCCTTCGAGGTACCAGCGCGGAACGTTGTTTCGCGGAGTTGCCAGGTAATTGTACAGAATCGATTCGGGATGTTCCTGCACCGGCATCGGTTTGCCGTGCAGGAATCGCCGCCACCGCGCGTCCTGGCGATTCCACACGTCCATGGTCGCGACGTGCGCCAGTTCGTGGTTGATCAGCGTGAAGAAGCGCTCACCCGGAGTGAACGTCTCCATCGACTGGCTGAGCGGGGCCACGTCGAGCAGCACGGCGTCGTTCGGTGACGATCGCGCCGCCGCATTGCCATAATCGCCGAAGTCCTTGAGCAGCAGGGTCGTCTGTTCCCACGGCTGCCAGTTGAAGGTGCGCTTGTGGAAATTGAGCGCGTTGGTGAACGCCCGGCCGATGTAGGGCGTGAGGTAAGTCTGCGCGGGGTCGAAATAGAGCAACGACAAGTCGTGCGTATCGATCTCCGACAGGTTGATCCCCGACGCATCGGGCGGAACATGCTCCGGCCCCTCCTTCGCCGGGTCCTTGATCGGATCGGCGGGCGGAGTCTCCGGCGCAGCGACCGGCTCCTCGACGACGGTGGTGTCGGGCTGCGGCGGTGCCGGCTTTGGCTGGGCTTGCGCAAATGCGGAGGTCGAAGTGATCGACAACGCAACTACCAAGGCTGCGGCCAAGCGCGGCCGCAGCGACACTTCTTCCCCCGTCATGCTCCCCCTAGCAGGCGCGGTGCGCCGTCGTTTAGTCGGCCCTCATCGCGTTGGCGAAATCCTTGCTCTGAACGGCTGCCGCGAACGACGCGTTGCTGACCAGCGCCGCGAACGACGGCTGCATTGCAAGCGCCTTGAACGCTTCGGCGTTGCGGGCGAATGCCGCCAACGCCTGCGGCTGCATTGCAAGCGCATTGAAGGCCGCCGGATTGGCCGCCATCGCACCGAACGCCTGCGGATAGGCCGCTGCCATTTGCATCGCCTGCGCATTGAAGCTTTGCGCGGGCATCGCCGCCGCCGCCGCTTGGGCCGTCATCGCTTGCGCTGCCTGCGCCGATGCCATCATCGCCGCCGGATTGGCCGCGAGCGCCTTGAACGCCTGGGCGTTGGCAGCCATCGCGCCGATTGCCTGCGGTGCCATGGCGACCTTGAACGCCTGGGCGTTGGCGGCCAGCGCCTTGAACGCCTGGGCGTTGGCGGCAAGCGCGGTAAACGCCGATGCGTCGGCGGCCAGAACCTTCATTGCACTGGCGT
>JBDSGQ010000040.1:0-16456 GCA_039918915.1 Sphingomicrobium sp. | reverse complement strand
TTGCTGACATTCGGAAGAGCGGTCAGAGTCTCTGCATGATTGGTCGCAAAGGAAGATTGCTCGCGCTCGTCGTGATTGTCGCCGCGATCGCGTTCGTCGCCTTCATCAGGGTCTCACCTTGGGTCGCGCAGGATGCATGCCTTGATGGTGGCGGAGCTTGGCATGGCGGGAAGTGCGTCCACTGAACGATCGTCAGCTTTCCACCCATTCCTGCCATTGGCGAGCGGCAGCTTTCGAACCAAAGCAGAAATTAGGCTTGGCCTGTGGCGAGGAAATAGAGGTAGAGCCCAAGAACCAGCAGGCCGCCGAGTGCGAGCGCGATGCCAAGCGCCGCAAAGAACTGGACAAAGGGACGGCGAGGAAAGAGCCGCGCCGCCGAAGCCATAGCCCCGACGATGATTAGCAGCACAACGACGTGATAGCCCGTCACTCGCTGGGTGTCGCAGATATGGCATTTCGCTGCAACGTCCTCTTTCCACCCATTGCGGACATAAGCGGTGCGTGACACCTTCGCCTCATGACCGATTTTCCGGATTGGACCGGCCCTGATGCCCCGGACATTGCTTCACTGCCGCACTTGTCGGCTTTGGAAGCGTTCGACGCGATGCGCGTCTTCATTGAAAGCCACTGGGAGCGCGGCCTCCAAGAGTCAGATGATCTCCGGTTCCTACTAAGCGCAACGAACCGAGAGATTGCGATCTGGGCTGATGGCGGACCCGCCGATCCGGCAATGTGGAGCGATTGGTTGCTTGCTCTTGGTAGGGTGAAGAGCATCGATTTGACCGAAGAGGCGGCCAAACCAGTCCGCTACGCTCCGCGCTGCGACTAACGTCTTCTTTCGACCCATTGCGGACATTAGCGGCTTACCACTAGGCTAGCCCCATGAGCATCGTTCCAGAGAGTATGCAGATTCCATTTCGGGCAGCAGGTTGGTTTGAGGGGCGGCATGTTACGTTGGATGCGGATGTGCCAACGGGTCACCCAGCAACTGCCGTTCTAGCGGAACTTAGTGGCCTCACCTTGTTGAAACCCGCCCCTAACGTTTGTTCGATTGCCTTTCAGCACGTCGCCGAGGGCGCGGACGATGTCGCCGAATGGGAAGCAGCTCTTGGGACAACGATGGTGGGAATCGCCGAGGAGGACGACGGCCACGCCGAACTATACCTTACTGAACAGGGGCAGGTCGTTGGTTGCAGCCTCGTCCATCCGGCGTGTTTCCTCGTTGGACGGACATTCGAAGAGGCAATGGAAGCAATCGGGCGGGGCGAGCGTGCTAGACCGATGCTTTTACCGGCACAGGACGAGATTACTCTCTATGGCATCTCGTTCCGCCAAGGCGATGAGGACGTGATTGGACCGGCTCAACTCGCCTGAGCTAGTGTCCGCCTTCCACCCATTCCTGCCATCATCCCTGCCGTCAGTAACGCCCGCTCAACCTCGGTAAAGCGCGTCGCGGCTTCGGTCGGCGATGATGCCGCGGGTGTTGGGCCGTGAGCCACAAATATCTCTCGCCGACCGTCCGGCCGAAGTGGAAACGGCGGCGCCGGCCCAGCAACCGGTCTCTGCTGCCTAGCAACTCCATTGCGCATCGGACCGATGGCTGATTAATCTCGCCTCATGTTGATCGCGTTCCTCGCGGCTGCTGCCGCAACTCCCGCCCCCCAACCAGTCCGCGTGGTCAAGGCCGCGCCGGTTACCGTGGCAACTGCGGGGAAGCCCACGCCCATCGATGTGAGATCGTGGTTCAAGGCCGATGATTATCCCGCCGAAGCCCAGCGGGCGGGGAAAGAAGGAACGGTCGTTTTTGAAGTCGAAGTTGGAGCTGACGGACACCCGACGGCTTGCCACATCGAGAAATCCTCCGGCACGCCCTCCCTCGATGATGCAACCTGCAAGATCGTCATGGAGAAAGCGCATTTCATGCCAGCCATGGTCAACGGCAAGCCCGTTGCCAGCTCTTTCACGCAACCGACGACGTGGCGACTGCAGGGCGGCGCCCCGACCAACGGCTATTTCGCTGTCATCCTCGATTACGCGAAAGACGGTGGGCAGCCGGCTTGCTCCGTGGTTCAAAAGGGCGTGATCGATGGTCCAACCTGCGATCAGGTTCTCAGTCACTATGGATCATATGGAAAGACCGAAGGCTTGACGAAATTCGTCGAGCTGCTGTCAGTAACATTGCGCGACGCCGAGCCCTATCGCGGCGAAACGGACTGGGGCCGGCGCTATGCTTTTACCTCGGTTGACCTTTATCTCACCGAGGACGGCAAAAGCTCGTGCGTGGTGGTTGCGTGACGGATTGGCGCGCACAAATGCCCGCTTTGTGGTCCCTTGTGTGAACTGCCTGGGGCAGGAGACTAGTGCTGGGGGTTTGTGGCGGAGAGGGTGGGATTCGAACCCACGGTACGGTTGCCCGCACGCCGCATTTCGAGTGCGGTGCTTTCGACCACTCAGCCACCTCTCCGCGCGGGGTCGCAGGGGCCGGACGAACGCCGGCGCCGGTCGGACGCGGGCTCTAGCAGCGCGCCTTGAGGTTGCCTAGATAGAGAAGCATGGCCCCCATCGAACCTTCCGAACGTTCTTCACTTATGGTCCAGCAAATCGACATTCCGCTCGCGCGGTTTGCCATTGGCGAAGTCGTTCGCCACCGCATCTTCGATTTTCGCGGCGTGATCTTCGACGTCGATCCGCTCTTCGCCAACAGCGAGGAATGGTATGACGCCATCCCCGAACCGATGCGACCGCCAAAGGATCAGCCATTCTATCATCTGCTCGCCGAAAATGCGGAGGGCAGCTACGTCGCTTATGTCAGCCAACAGAATCTGGTGACCGACGACAGCGACGAACCGGTCGACCATCCGGCGATCACGACGATGTTCGCCGGGCT
The DNA here is from genome assembly GCA_039918915.1 of Sphingomicrobium sp. Classification (GTDB taxonomy): domain Bacteria; phylum Pseudomonadota; class Alphaproteobacteria; order Sphingomonadales; family Sphingomonadaceae; genus Sphingomicrobium. The sequence continues at coordinate 13,569 of JBDSGQ010000040.1, read as the reverse complement.
GGAGGGCGGCCGTTACCAGCTCCGCCCCGAACGCCGCCACTAGGCGGCTGCCGGCCCCGCCGCGGTTGACACCCGCCGCCCCCTGCCATAGTCGGCTCGCTCTTCCCGAGCGCCGCGGTGAATGAAGCGTTTGCACGCGCGCGGGAGCCGATTTTTAGTAGAAGAGAAGAGCCAATGTTCGCAGTCGTGCGCACGGGCGGCAAGCAATATCGCGTCGCCCCCGGAGACAAGATCGTCGTCGAAAAGCTCGACGGCAACGCCGGTGACAAGATCACGCTGGGCGAAGTCCTGCTGGCGGGTGAGGGCGCGAAGCTCCAGTCGACCAGCGGGCTGACCGTTGCGGCGGAAATCGTCGCCCAGGCCAAGGCGGACAAGGTGACGGTGTTCAAGAAGCGCCGCCGCCACAATTATCGCCGCAAGAAAGGCCATCGCCAGCAGCACACCATCCTGAAGATCGTCGCGATCGGCGATCATAAGGAAGAGCCCAAGGCGAAGCCCGCGGCAAAGGCGGCCAAGCCTGCCGCCGATCAGCCGGCCCCCGCCACCGACGCGGCGAAGTCCCCGACGGCGAAGTCCCCGGCAGCCAAAGCTCCGGCAGCAAAAGCCCCGGCGGCAAAAGCTCCCGCGAAAGCTCCGGCAAAGGCCAAGGCAGCTGGCACGACCAGCCAGCAAAAGGACGGCGACGTGGCCGGCCAGCCGACCCCGAATCCGGCACCGGACGACGACAAGGCGGCGAAGGGCAATGAGCCCGCGCCGGACAAGGCGCCGGCGAAGAAGGCCGCTGCCAAAACCCCGTCGACAAAAAATGCTGCACCTGCTAAGGGCGCGCCGAAGAAATCTCCGAAAGCGAAGTAACTAGCCATGGCACATAAAAAGGCAGGCGGGTCATCCCGCAACGGCCGCGACAGTGAAAGCAAGCGCCTCGGCGTGAAGAAGTTCGGTGGGGAGCACGTCCTCGCCGGCAATATCATCGTGCGCCAGCGCGGCACCAAGTGGCATCCGGGCGACAACGTCGGCCTGGGCAAGGACCATACGCTCTTTGCACTCACTCACGGCCAAGTGACGTTCCGAGACGGCAAGCTTGGGCGCAAGTACGTCCACGTCATGCCGATGACGGAAATCAGCGCATAGGAACGGTCACCAACGGACCGTTCCCACAAGGGGGCGGCCCGGCCGAGATCTGACACCAGATCGAGACCAGACAAGGGAGAAGGGGAGCCCCCGCAAGGGGTCTCCCCTTTTTTCATGCCCTTCTCCCGAAATTGTCATCGGCCGCCGCTAGCGGCCGGCGAGGGAGACGAATGATGTTCGCGAGAACGCCGAGATTGCTACTGAGGCCCGGGTTTGCCGAGGATGCGCCAGCGCTTGCCACTGCGATTGCCGACGAGGGCATCGTCCGCAACCTGGCGACGGTGCCGTGGCCGTTCCGGGTGCGCGACGCCGAAGCGCTGCTGGCCTCCGCCCGCGATCCTGTCCTCCCCGAGCTGCTGGTGTTCCAGCGGACCAACGCCGCGCCCGAGCTCGTCGGATCGTGCGGACTTGGCCGCCGCGCCTCGGGAGCGATCGAGATGGGTTACTGGATCGCGCGCCCGTTCTGGGGGCGCGGCTATGCGACCGAAGCCTGCTCGGCGCTGATCGCCATCGCCCGGGCGCTTGGCCTGGCGCGGCTCGAAGGTTCGCACTTCGTCGACAACCCGGCTTCGGCGCGAGTGCTTGAGAAGCTCGGGTTCGAGCCGCTGGGGATCGTCGCGCCGCGGTTCAGTTGCGCCCGTGGCAGCGACGGGGCAGCGCGGCTGATGCGGCTGCAGCTGGCAGCGCCAGTGGCAGCGATGGACGTCGGCGAGCCGCTTGCCGCCTAACCGCCTCGTCAGCTCGCGGTCCGGACTTTTCGCACGGGGGAAGCGGTGGCGGGCGCCTGCGCGTCATAAGCGGTCAGAAGCGCGCGGTCGTCCTCGTCCCAGGGATGAAAGCCGGGTAGGAAATATCGCACCCAGGCGCCCGCAATCTTGCGGAACATGCCGGGGCGAACCCACAGATAGGCGAGCAGCCGCTGCCACGCGCGCGCGCCAGTGACGCCATCCTGGCGCATCAGTTCGATCGCGCCGGCGGTGCGATCGACGAGGAAGTTGCGGGTGACGTACAGCATTACCTGGGCCTTGACCTTCCAGCGGCGCCAGCGAGTCCAGTCGCGCGTGGCGTGAAGCCAGGTATCGAACGCGACCCCCTTGTGCTCGATTTCCTCCGCTGCGTGCCACCGCCATAGTGCCGCGGTTTCGGCTTCGGCGCCGTCGAGGTGGCGCGGATCGGCGAGCAGCTCATGCGCCAGGATCGCGGTGAAATGTTCGAGTGCCATCGTCGCCGCAAGGCTGACGATCAACGGCTTGGAGGCAGTCATCGCGAGCCGTTCGGTCACTTTTCGTTCGAGCGGCGCCAGGTCGTAGCCCGAATCGAGCGCCCGCCGATTGAACGCGTCATGTTCGCGGCTGTGGATGGCTTCCTGCGTGGTGAAGGCCTTGATCTCCGCCGCCAGCCGGGGCGGAACGCCCTCGCGAAAGGCGCGGACGCTGTCGACGAAAAAGGCTTCTCCTTTTGGAAAAGTCGTTGAGAGCGCGTTATAAATGGCGGTCGCTTCAACGCGCCCGCCATGCCACAGTCGGGGCGTCGCCGACGTTCGTCCAAAACGGCGGTCGCGCGGGACGATCGCGAGACCGGCGGGCGTGGGCAGGGAGCGGGAAGCCATGGGGAAACAGTAGAGTTACTTACACCAATGTCAATTAAACGAACGCGCCTCAGCCCCGAGCAAAGCCGCTCGGCGGCGATCAAGGCCGCGCGCGAACTGCTGCTGAGCGAGGGGCCATCGGCGGTGACGTTGAAGGCGGTCGCGGCCAGGATCGGCCGGACTCACGCTAATCTGCTGCATCATTTTGGCTCCGCCGCCGGGCTTCAGGGTGCGCTGGCGCGGTCGATCGCCGATTCGGTGACGGCCAGCATCGCGGGTGCGGTGGCGCGCGCCCGGGCGGGCGAATCCGATGCCCGGGAGATCGTCGACCGGACCTTCGACGCTTTCGGCAAGGAGGGCGCCGGACCGCTTGCGGCGTGGATGATCCTGACCGGCAACCGCGATGCGCTCAATCCCATCCTCGAATCGATTCGCGACCTGGTGGCGGAACTGACCGTCGGCCACGAAGACCATCATGTTGCCGAAAGCACGCTGTCGCTGGTGCTGAACGCGCTTGGCGACGCGCTGCTGGGCATGCCGATCGCCGATGCGCTCAATCTCCCCCACGACACCGCCAGGGAGCTGGCGGCAGAGCGCTTGCGGGGACGATTGCAAGCGGAGCATGGCGACAGCCAGCTGGTCCGGCCCAACTAAAATCGGCGGCACCTTATCGTTTTAGGCGCGTTTCGGCCCCATGCGTGATCTGTTCAATCGAGTCGCGACGAAAATCTCGACTGCCGCAGGCCAGCCGCTCAGCTTCCTGACGGCGGTGCTCGTCATCCTCGTGTGGGTCGTCACCGGCCCGATGTTCAATTATTCGGACACCTGGCAGCTGATCATCAATACCGGCACCACCATCGTTACCTTCCTGATGGTGTTCCTGATCCAGAACAGCCAGAATCGCGACGGCGCGGCGATGCAGGCGAAGCTCGACGAACTGCTTCGCGCAGTCGACAGCGCGCGCGAGCAGTTCATCGGGATCGAGCACCTCACCGACAAGCAGATCGAAATGATCCGGTCCGCGCTGGAGCGCCACGCCAAGGCGCTGAAAGCGGGCAAGCAGGATACCGCGAACGACATCGTCGATCGGCTGCTCGACCGGTTTTAAGCCCGTTCGGGACCGTCGTCGCAAGCGCGAAGATCGCGGTCGGCTTCGTCGATCGCGCGCAGCAGTTCGCCGAAACTCGGCGATTGCTCGACCGGCCAGACCCGGTCGAAAGCAGGTCCAAGCAAGCTCAGGTCGTGGTTTGTGAGCAGGCCGACCGCAACGATCCGATCCTGCATTGGCGGCTCCATTGGCTAAATCATCATATCCGTAAAGAACGCACATCAGCATCCGAAGTGCCTAGCGTTTCGCTAGAGAATCGGTTGAGCGAGCCTGATTTGCAGCGAGCCGAAGTGGCCCTGGGCTTCGGGAATCCGGGAACAAACAGGGGACAAACGGGCGGTTGGCGGCTTGCAAACCAACATTTGATCCTGGTGCCGCATTTCACCCAACGCACCGTCCGGCTTCCACTCACGGCCAGCTTCGCCTAACCGGTCGGACGATGCATTTTCTCGATCAGGCGAAGATTTTCGTGCGGTCGGGCGCGGGCGGCCCGGGCGCAGTCAGCTTCCGGCGCGAAAAGTATATCGAATATGGCGGACCCGACGGCGGCAACGGCGGCAAGGGCGGCGATATCGTGTTCGAAGCCGTCCCCGGCCTCAATACCCTCATCGACTTTCGCTACACCCAGCATTTCCGCGCCCCGCGCGGCAAGGGCGGCTCCGGGTCCAACCGCACCGGCGCCGGCGGCAGCGACCTGATCGTCAAGGTTCCGGTTGGAACGCAGATCCTCGCCGACGACGAAGACCGCAGCCTGATCGCCGACCTCACCCGCGTCGGCCAGCAGGTCAGCTTGCTCAAGGGCGGGCTCGGGGGGCGGGGCAACGCCAGCTACAAGACCTCGACCAACCGTGCCCCGCGCCAGCACCAGACCGGCGAAGCGGGCGAAGAGCTGTGGCTGTGGCTGCGGCTCAAGCTGCTCGCCGACGTCGGCCTGGTCGGATTGCCCAACGCCGGCAAGTCGACGCTTCTCAACTCGGTCAGCAACGCCGCCGCCAAGGTCGGCGATTATCCGTTCACAACGCTTCGCCCGCAGCTTGGGGTCGTCCGCCACAAGGGCCGCGAATTTGTCATTGCCGACATTCCGGGCCTGATCGAGGGCGCCGCCGAGGGCGCGGGCATCGGCGACCGCTTTCTTGGCCATGTCGAGCGCACCCGCGTGCTTCTCCACCTGGTCGACGGCGCCGGCGAGGATCCGGGCGAAGCGTGGCGCGTCGTTCGCGGCGAGCTCGACAGCTACGGCGCCGGGCTCGATGCCAAGGCCGAGCTGATTGCACTGACCAAGGCCGACCTGATCGACGCCAAGCACCTCGCCGCCACCGTCAAGGCGCTTGAGAAGCTGAGCGGCGCGACGGTCTTCCCGGTCTCGGCCCCGCTCGACGACGGCATGGAGCCATTGCTCGACGCGTTGATCGAGCGGCTTGGCACCGCGCCCGAAGGCCAGGACAGCGAGGCGCAGGAATCCGATCCGGACTGGTCGCCGCTGTGAAGCTTGCGATCACTGGCGGCACCGGCTTCGTCGGCGGTCACCTGCTCGACGCCGCATTGGCCGCCGGCCACCAGGTCAAGGCGCTGACCAGGCGCGACCAACCGCCGCGCGAGGGCGTGCAATGGGTGCCGGGCAACCTTGGCGACCGTTCGGCGCTGGAGTCGCTGGTCGGCGACGCCGACGCCGTGATCCACGTTGCCGGCACGATCAGTGCCGCCGGCGCTGCAGCGTTCGAGCTTGGCAATGTCACCGGCACTCTGGCGATGCTTGCCGCCGCGACTGCCGGCGGGGTCCAGCGCTTCGTCAACGTCTCCTCGCTTGCGGCGCGCGAGCCCAAGCTGTCGCTCTATGGCGGATCCAAGGCGAAAGCGGAGGCGCTGGTCCATCGTTCGGGGCTGGACTGGGTGATCGTTCGGCCGCCGGCGGTGTACGGGCCGGGCGACACCGAAACGCTCGAATTGTTTCGAATGGCCAAGCTCGGCCTGATGCTGATGCCGCCCAAGGGGCGCGTGTCGGTCATCCACGCCGGCGACCTCGCGCGATTGTTGCTGGCGCTGGCGGCGGAGAGCGCGCCGTCCGCCTGCCTGATCGAGCCCGACGACGGCAAGCCCGACGGCTGGACTCACCGCGAATTCGCGCGCGCTCTCGGGGTTGCGGTCGGGACTCGCCCGGCAATCCTGTCAGCGCCTGGAATGATGCTTCGCCTGGCGGCCCGCGCCGACCAGCTGCTGCGCGGGCCCAGGGCCAAGCTGACCGTCGATCGCGCCGCTTATTTCTCGCACCGCAACTGGGTGGTGGAGCCCAAGCGCGCTTGCCCTCCCGAGCTGTGGCAGCCGCAAATCCCGACCGACCGCGGGCTCCACGAAACCGCCGACTGGTACCGCGCCCAGGGCTGGCTCTAAACGCCGCCGGACCGCCGCCGGATCGCCATCCGCCGCATTGACGCCCCATTGCGTTGCGAAAGGTCAGTTCCACGACTAACCAGCCGAGCATGTCAGACCGCCAGCAAACTCTCGCCAAAGTCCTCGAACTGATCGCGCCGTTCAACAAGAAGGGCGTCACGGTCGGCGAAGCGACGCGATTCGCCCAGGATCTCGAATGGGACAGCCTGACCGTGCTCGATTTCGTGGCCACTATCGAAGACGAATTCGACGTCCTTATTTCGATGAACATGCAGGCCGAAATCGAAACCGTCGGGCAATTGATCGACGCATTGGAGAAGCTCAAGGCGTGAGCGACCTGTTTTCCAAGTTCGATCCCATCATCGCGCAGCGTTCGGCGCTTCTTGAATCGGGCCTCACCGACCCCTTCAACCTGGTCATGGAACGGGTTGAAAGCCCGACCGTCGCGATTTGCAACGGCCAGCGCACGATCCTGCTCGGAACCTACAATTACATGGGCATGACGTTCGATCCCGACGTTATTGCCGCGGGCAAGCAGGCGCTCGACGAATTTGGGTCGGGCACGACTGGCAGCCGGGTCCTCAACGGCACCTATCGGGGGCACCGCGAGTGCGAAGCGGCGTTGATGGATTTCTACGCAATGGACCACGCCATGGTCTTTTCGACTGGCTACCAGGCCAATCTCGGCGTGATTTCGACCATTGCCGGGAAGGAGGATTATGTCGTCCTCGACATCGACAGCCATGCCTCGATCTACGACGGCTGCGCGCTCGGCAATGCCCAGATCGTGCCGTTCCGCCACAACGATATCGAAGCGCTCGAAAAACGGCTGAAGCGCATTCCCGATGGCGCCGGCAAGCTGGTCGTTCTCGAAGGCGTCTATTCGATGATGGGCGATGTCGCCCCGCTTAAGGAGATGGTCGCGGTGGCCAAGGCCAATGGCGCCATGGTGCTGGTCGACGAAGCGCATTCGATGGGTTTCATCGGCGACAATGGCCGCGGCGTCGCCGAAGCGCAGGGCGTGATCGACGATGTCGACTTCATCATCGGCACCTTTTCCAAGTCGGTCGGCACGGTCGGCGGATTCTGCGTTTCCAATCACCCCAAGTTCGAAATCCTGCGGCTGGTTTGCCGGCCTTACGTGTTCACCGCGTCGCTTCCGCCATCGGTGGTTGCGACCGCCGCGACCTCGATCCGCAAGCTGATGGGCAGCGCCGACAAGCGCGCGCATTTGTGGGCCAACAGCAAGCGCCTCCATGCCGGGCTGAAGGCGCTTGGCTTCAAGCTTGGCACCGATCAGCCGCAATCGGCGATCATCGCCGTCTTGATGCCCGATCTGGAAACTGGCGCGGCGATGTGGGAAGCGCTGTTGCACGAGGGATTGTACGTAAACCTGGCGCGGCCCCCGGCGACTCCGGCGGGCATGACCTTGCTGCGCTGCTCGCTATGCGCGCTGCACAGCGAGGAACAGGTTGGCGAAATCCTCGGGATGTTTGCTGCGGCAGGCCGAGCCACCGGCTGCATCAGTTGAGGCGCGGTGGGGGAAGTACCGGGTTTTCTGAAAAGGTTAACGGGCCTACACTGGCCGCATGATCGGGGACGGGGACGAAGATAAAATCCGCTTCGACTGGCGCGGCGGCGGCGCTGCCGCGGCCGGCCTTGCGGCGGCGCTGGTGCTGGTGGCGATGGTGTTCCTCGTCAAAGTCGCCAACGACGCCCGCGAAAATGCTTTGGCCGCCGAACGCCATACCTATGAAGTCGCGCTGGTGGTCCGCAACGTCAGCACCAACGTGTCGCGATCCGAAGCGGCGCTGTCGCGCTTCGTGCTCGACGAAAATGTCAGCACCAGCGGCAACATCTACGCCAGCGACTGGCAGCTCGCCGGATATCAGATCGACCAGCTCCGCCGACTGACCAGCGGCAGCCCCGAACAGCGCGCGCGCGTCGCTCGGCTTGGAACCCTCTACCGCAAGCGCGATGCGGAACTTGCACTGGCTGCCCGAGCAGCACTCAGCAAGCAGGGCGAAGCCGGCATCAGCTATTACTACGCAGCCGCGACCAGCGGCACCGGCAAGGCGCTTGACGACGAGCTTGAAGAAATCATCCGCGCCGAGCGGCAGGCGCTGCGCGAGCGGATTCAGCAGAGCCAGCTGTTCTCGGCGCAGGCCGACCAGTTCACCGACTATTTGAGCTGGCTCGGCTTCCTCGTCGGACTCGGCGCGATTTTCCTCGGCGTCATTGCCGTCCAGGCGCTGCGCCAAAACGCGGTCACTCGCCGCCAGGCGGATAGCGAATCCGAACGCGCGACGGCGCTCGAACAGGCGGTTCGCGAACGGACTCAGGAATTGTGGGAAGCAAACCAGGCGCTCAAGGCCGAAGCCGAAGAACGCCAGACCGCCGAAGCCCAGCTTCGCCAGGTTCAGAAAATGGAAGCGGTCGGCCAGCTGACCGGCGGCATCGCGCACGATTTCAACAACATGCTGGCCGTCGTGGTCGGTGGCATCGATCTTGCGCTGCGCCGGCTCAACGGGCCGCGGCGCGAGGTTACGACGCATCTCAACAACGCCATGGAAGGGGCGACCCGGGCCGCCGCTTTGACTCGCCGGCTGCTGTCGTTCGCGCGTTCCGAGCCGCTGTTGCCGGAACGGGTCGACAGCCGCGAACTGATCGGCGGCATGTCGGAATTGCTCGACCGCACGCTGGGCGAACGCATTCGGGTCGAGATTGAACTCGCGCCCGACACCTGGCCGACTTATGTCGATCCGCACCAGCTCGAAAACGCGATCCTCAATCTCGCGGTCAACGCCCGCGACGCGATGGATGGCGAAGGATCGATGCGGATCTCGACCGATAATATCACGCTTGCCGCAAACCAGGTCGGCGATGTCCGCCCCGGCGAATATGTGAAGGTCAGCGTGACCGATACCGGTTGCGGCATGCCCGCCGAGGTCGTCGACCGCGCGTTCGAACCGTTTTTCACCACTAAGCCGGTGGGCAAGGGGACCGGTCTCGGCCTCAGCCAGATTTTCGGTTTTGCCCATCAGTCCGAAGGCGAAGTCGGCATTGAAAGCCAGGTCGGCAAGGGCACCAGCGTGTCGATTTACCTGCCGCGCACGCACGAGCCGGCGGCGGTCCGGATTCATCCCGCCGTGCGCCAGGCGGACGCCGACGCCCACGTTCCGGGCGCGCGCATCCTGCTGGTCGAGGACGACCCGCGAGTGCGCACGGCAACCGTCGGCGCGCTCGAGGATTTGGATTACGAGCCGGTCGCCTGCTCCAGCGGCGCGGAAGCCATTGCGCTGTTCCAGGCGAATGAATTCGACCTGGTGATCAGCGATGTCATCATGCCGGAGATGACGGGCCCCGAACTCATCCGGCACTTGAAATCGACTCACGACAGGGACTTTTCGGTGCTGTTCGTCACGGGCTTCGTCGGCGACGGCGAAAGCGACGAACTGCGCGGGCATGAACTGCTGCGCAAGCCATTCACCGTTGGCGCGCTGGCCAGCGCGGTCGCGGCCGCATTGTCGCGCGACCGGGGGCCGCCGCGTAGTTCGGCCGCCGCCGCCAAGGGCTGATCATTCGCCGCGCCATCGGCCGGCGCGTTTTGCACATGAATTCGGCACTCGCTGCGTTATAGGATCGCCAAGCCCGATCGCCGGGCGGCCACTACCGGGACCACGAGCAACGCCTGTGCCGAGAGTCGACCTCATCGATCGCTATCTTGCGCGTTCCATCGCGGTGCCGCTGATCGGCACGCTGGTGCTCGCGTCAATGCTGCTCGTGCTCGACCAGATGCTGCGCTTATTCCAATATGTCGTCGATGCCGGCGGCCCGGTCAGCGTGGTGTGGCGGATGCTTGCCAATTTGCTGCCCGAATATTTGTCACTCGGCATCCCGATCGGGCTGATGCTCGGCATCCTGCTGGCATTCCGCAAGCTGGCGCTGTCGTCCGAACTCGATGCGCTGCGCGGCATCGGCGTCGGCTATACACGGTTGCTGCGGATGCCGTTCGCTTACGCAATCCCGCTGCTTGCAATCAACCTGGCGATCGTCGGTTTCCTTCAGCCTTATGCCGAATATCGCTTCAAAAGCCTGACGTTCGAGCTCAAATCCGGAGCGCTTGGCGCGGCGATCAAGGTCGGGGAGTTCAACCGGCTGGGCAAGCGGCTGACGCTGCGCATCGAAAGCAGTGAGAACAAGGGCACCGAGCTGCGCGGCATTTTCGTCGAATCGCAGGACAGCAAGGGGATGGTGGTCGCAGCGAGCGCGCAGCATGGCCGGTTCCTTGCCACCGACGATCCCGACACCATCCTGTTTCGCCTGGAAAAGGGACGGCTGATCCAGGACAGCCCGCAATTTTCAACGCCGCGAGCGCTCGCCTTCGACAGCTATGACCTGCCGGTCAGCCTGCCCGCCATCGGCCAGTTCCGCGGCCGTGGCGGAAGCGAGGCCAACGAGCTTAACCTGCGTGAGCTGTGGCAGCGGGGCTACGGCACCGCGCCGGCCAACCGCGTCCAGCGGCTGGAGGCCAGGGCGCTGCTTAACTACCGGCTGGTCGAAGTGCTGATGATGCTGATGCTGCCGTTCCTTGCAGTGGCGCTTGCAGTGCCGCCCAAACGCAGCTCGTCGGCGCTTGGGATCTTCGTCTCGATCCTGATCATCGTCGCCTATCACAAGGTCAATCAATATGCGGAAGCCAGCGCGGCGCAGGGGCGGCTGAATGCGATTGTCGGGCTGTGGGGCCCGCTGATCGCCCTCGCTGCGGTGATCATGTGGATGTATTACGTTCTCGCCTATCAACCCGGCGGCCAGCCGATCGGTGCGCTGGAACGGGCCGCCGGGAAGGTCGCCAAAGCCATTCGCGGCCTGTTGCCGAGCGCGGGTGGCCACAAGCCGCCGTCGGCCGGGGCAAGCGGCGCGCAATGATCAACTTCTCCTTTTTTCCGTCGCGCCAGCTGGCGTTTTACATGGCGCGGCTGTTCTTCACGCGCACGCTGGCGGTGCTGGTTATGCTGGTGCTAGTGCTAATGACCCTCGACCTACTTGGTCAGGCCGGGAAGATCCTCGCGGTTCCGGGCAATACCGATGCCGACCTGTGGCATTATGTCATCCTGCGCATTCCGCCGCTGGTGTCGCGGTTCCTGCCGTTTGCGGCACTGCTTGGGACCCTGATCGCGTTCGTAACACTCAATCAGAACAGCGAAGTCGTATCGATGAAGGCCGCCGGCCTTTCGGCACACCAGATTCTGGCGCCGCTGATCCTGGCCAGCCTGGCGATGGCAGTTGCGCTGTTCGCGTTCAACGAACTGGTGGTGGTCAAATCGGCACGGGTGGTCACCGCCTGGTCCGAAAACGATTACAAGCCGATCCCGCCTGACAGCGGCATCCTGAGCAATGTGTGGCTGCTTCAGGGCGATCATTTGATCCACGCCGGAATTGTCGCCGGCCGAGTGCCTGACCTTACCGTCGAACGGGTCAGCATTTACCAGCGGACGGGCGGCGTTCTGCAGCGCGTAGTCACCGCTCGGCGAGCTGTCCGGCAGGCGCCACGGAATGACTGGCGCCTGTTCGACGTGCGAATTTACGATGCGAACATGAACATCGTCAGGCGCACGCCGATGCTCGATGCAATGCCCGGAGTCACCCCCGACCAACTCACTTTGGCGCGGGTCGATCCCAACGACCTGGACTATTGGACATTGAAGGCGCGGACCGCCGAACTGAAGGCCGCCGGCCGGCCATCGGATGAGGCCCGGGCGGGGCTCGCGCATAAGATCTCAAGTCCGCTGTCGACCGTCCTGATGCCGCTGCTGGCAGCGGTCGCGGCGTTCGGGCTGGCCCGTTCGGGGCAGGTGCTGATGCGCGCCGCGCTCGGCATGGCGCTCGGCTTTGCCTATTTCGTCGCCGACAATTTCAGCCTCGCAATGGGCAATGCCGGCGCTTACCCGCCGTTGATCGCGGCATGGGCGCCGTTCTTCCTGTTTCTGCTGATCGGCGAGACGGTGCTGATCCGCACCGAGGAATGACGCTTACAGCCGGACCAGCATCTTGCCGGTATTGGCGCCGCTGAACAGGCCGAGAAAGGCGTCGGGCGTCTGCTCGAGCCCGTCCACTACCGTCTCGCGCGATTGCACCGCGCCGCTCGCCAGCCACGGCCCCATGGCAGCGTAGAACTCGGCTAACCGCGGCAGGTAATCGGACACGATGAAGCCTTGCAGGCGAATGCGCGCGGCAATGGTCCGCATGATGAAGCGGAGCGGGGTTGCTTCGCTGTTGTTGTAATCGGCGATCATGCCGCAAACCGCGATTCGCGCGTGGTCCTTGGCCATCGCCAGCGCGGCATCCAAATGATTGCCGCCGACATTGTCGAAATAGACGTCGATTCCTTCGGAGCCGATCGCTTTCACAGCGCCAGCGAGGCCCTTCAAAATCGGTCCGGCGCGATAGTCGACCACCTGATCGGCACCGAGCGAGCGGACCACGTCGCATTTCTCGGCGCCCCCGGCCGACCCGATGACGGTCAGGCCCATGGCCTTGGCGATCTGCACCGCGGCTGAGCCAACGGCGCCGGCAGCGGCGGATATGAAGACGATGTCCCCGGCCTTTGCGCCGGCGACGTCAAGCAGACCGAAAAAAGCGGTGGCTCCGGTGATTCCGACAATCCCGAGGAATTGCTGCGGCGGCACGTCAAGGTCGGGGAGCTTGCTGGCGCCGCGCGCGGCGATGACGGCTTCGTCGCGCCAGCCGGCCATGTGCTGGACCAGATCGCCGGGTGCGAACCCGTCGGCCCGGCTTTCGACCACCTCCCCGATCGCGCCGCCATCCATCGGCGCTCCGACCTGGAACGGCGGCACATAGCTTTTCACGTCGTTCATGCGGCCGCGCATGTAGGGGTCGACCGAAAGCCAGTGGTTGCGCACCCGGATCATGCCGTCGCCCACAGGCTCCAGCTCAACCGACTTCAATTCGAAATTCTCAGGCCCCGGCATGCCGTCCGGGCGGCTCTTGAGATGCCATGCACGGGCCATGCTCGTTCCTTCGATGGGGCTGGGTGACGACTTCGCTTTAGCCTGTGGCCGCATCAGAAGTAAAAAAGACCGGAGAAACGAGCGCGCAACGGCCGCCGTTCCGGTGAAGCGGCGTTCAACGGCACGAAAACGGCAGTGCGAAAGGCTTGCTGGACAAGCGATTGCACGCGCGAAAAATCAGGGCTAGTGGAGCCGCTCTCCGGCGCTCCGAACCCATCGGCGCGCGGCCTGCTGGAGGCGCGGGGCTGTAGCTCAGATGGGAGAGCGCTGCAATCGCACTGCAGAGGTCAGGGGTTCGATTCCCCTCAGCTCCACCAGCCGCC
>JBDSGQ010000039.1:0-35061 GCA_039918915.1 Sphingomicrobium sp. | reverse complement strand
CCGTCGGGTAATTGATCGGCTGCACGTACAGGCCATATTCTGCGAGCAGGACGTCACTGACGCGCTTGGTCTTGATCGGGCAGCCGATCAGCAGCGGAACGATGTGGGTCGCGCTGGGCATGACGGGTAAGCCGACCGCAGCGAATTTCGCTTTTAGCATCGCCGCCGACTGCTGTTGCGCCTGGCGCTCCTCGGCCGATTGCTTGAGGTGCCGGACGCTGGCGAGCGCTCCCGCGACGAGGACCGGCGACAGCGACGTGGTAAAGATGAAGCCCGGCGCATAGGAGCGGATACAGTCGATGATCGTCTGATCGGCGGAGATGTAGCCTCCCATCACTCCGAACGCCTTGCCCAGCGTTCCTTCGATAATGGTCAGCCGATCGGCCACGCTATCGCGCTCGGAGATGCCGCCGCCATGGTCGCCGTACATGCCCACGGCGTGAACTTCGTCGAGGTAGGTGAGGGCCTGATATTGGTCGGCGAGGTCGCAGATCTGAGCGATCGGCGCGATATCGCCGTCCATCGAATAAACGCTTTCAAACGCGATCAGTTTGGGCCGTTCGAAATCTTCGGCGGCAAGCAGTTCTTCGAGATGATCGAGGTCGTTGTGGCGGAAAATCCGTTTTTCGCAGCCGGAGCTTCGAATTCCGGCAATCATCGAGGCGTGGTTGAGTTCGTCCGAGAAGATCACGCATTCGGGGAGGAGCTTGCCAAGCGTCGACAGCGCCGCTTCGTTCGAGACATAGCCCGACGTGAACAACAGCGCTCCGTCCTTGCCATGGAGGGCCGCCAGCTCGGCTTCGAGCTCGGTATGATAATGGGTGTTGCCGCTGATGTTGCGCGTGCCGCCGGAGCCTGCGCCAACTTCGTGAAGCGCCTGTTCCATCGCGGCGACGACCGCGGGATGCTGGCCCATGCACAGATAGTCGTTGGAGCACCACACGGTGATCGGCTTGGGGCCATTGCCGCCGAAACAACGAGCGTTCGGGAAGCTGCCCTTGGTACGCAAAATGTCGATGAAGACGCGATAGCGCCCTTCATCGTGAAGCCGCTCAATCGCCGACTTGAATATGCGGTCGTAGTCCAACTCAGCCCTCGCTCGCCGCTCCTTTAGCTTTGCCGCAGCGCCAATGCCATTGCGAACGACTCGCAATTAGGCGGGATCAAAGGTGTCGATTTCACCGATCCCATAAGGGGCCAGGGCAGCCAAGGCCGGGTGCGCGCCAGCCGCTGTGAACAGCATCAAGCCGGGCGCGGCCTGGCCGGGCCAATGCTGGCCATCGGTCAAATGCGCGATCCGGCGCGCGATACCGTCGCCACCGTGGACGTATGACACGTCCGGAAACGCCGCTCGAAGCTGGTTATCCAGAAGTGGGAAATGAGTGCAGGCAAGGACCACGGTGTCGATCTTGGCGCCGCCGTGCGCGTCGAACATCGGCTGGACCGCGGCGCGCACGGCATCCACCGAAACATTGTGTCCGGCGAGCTGGGCTTCGGCGAGTTCCACCAGTTCGGGCGACCCGTGACGGACAATGGCGCAGTCCGCCGCGAACCTTGCGGCAAGGTCGTCGACATAGGGCTGGCGAACCGTGGCCTGGGTCCCGAGCACGCCAATTACGCGAGTCCGCGACATTTGGGCCGCGGGTTTGATCGCCGGCACTGTCCCGACCACTGGCACGTCCAGCGCGGCGCGGGCGTGATCGAGAGCAATCGTCGAAGCGGTGTTGCAGGCGATCACCGCAAGGCGCGGGCGAAAGCGCTCGACGAGTTGGGCAAGCAGGCGCGGCACCCGCTCGGCAATCTCGGCCTCGCTCCGCTTGCCGTAGGGGAAGCCCGCGCTGTCGGCGGCGTAGACGATCGGCGCATTGGGCAGCAGCGCACGGGTCGGGCCCAGCACCGACAGCCCGCCGACGCCGGAATCGAAAAACAGGATCGGGGCCGAGGGGTCCATTTCGGTCGTCATTGCGAGGAGCGGGGCGACGAAGCAATCCCATTGCGCAGACTGAATTGCTTCACATTGCTCGCAATGACGTGATTGCAGACGCACGAGCTTTTGCTACCAACGTGGCGATGACCCGGGACATGCTCTTCGCGCTGGCGCTCGGCTATTTACTTGGGTCGATTCCGTTCGGCCTCGTCCTCACCCGGCTGGCGGGCAAGGGCGACGTGCGCGAGATTGGCTCGCACAGCATCGGCGCGACGAACGTATTGCGGACCGGAAACAAGTTTCTCGCGGCGCTCACGGCGGTCCTCGATTGCCTCAAGGGCACCGCCGCAGTCATCCTGGCCCGTCTGGTTTTCGGCGATGAGGCCATTGCCTTCGCTGCCGCCGGGGCGCTGCTCGGCCACCTTTATCCTGTCTGGATCGGCTTCCGGGGAGGCAAGGGCGTCGCAACGCTGTTCGGAATCCTGATTGCGCTGCTGTGGCCGGCGGCGGCGATTTATGCCGCTGTCTGGATTGCCCTCCTGCTGACGATCCGAATCTCGTCGGTGGCGGGGATGACCGCGGCGGCCAGTGCGCCGGTGAGCGCTTTCATTCTGCATTCCTCACTTATCTATCTGCTGCTCGGTTTCGCGGTGCTGGTCGTGTGGAAACACAAGGCCAACATCTTCCGCCTGACGAAAGGAACCGAGCCACGGATCGGATCGAAGACCTCCGCGACCGGCTAAGGCTGGTCAGAACGCCGGGCATTGGTCCCGTCACCATGCGGCAGCTCATCGCCCGCTTCGGCACGCCCGCAGCGGCGCTTGCCGCCGTGCCCGACCTTGCCCGCCGCGGCGGGGGCAAGGCGCCGGCCGTGCGCAACCGTGATGACGCGGAGCGGGAGATCGCCCGGGTCGAACAACTGGGGGGCAGGTTTCTGGCGCTTGGCCAGGGGCTGTATCCAACGCTGCTGGCACAGCTGGAGGACGCTCCGCCACTGCTGATTGCCAAGGGGAACCTCAATCTTCTCGATCAGCCGGCGGTTGCCATCGTCGGCGCCCGCAATGCTTCGGCGGCGGCGTGCCGCTTCGCCCGCGGCCTTGCCCACGACCTCGGCCAGCGCGGCATTGTGGTGGTGTCCGGCCTTGCTCGCGGCATTGACAGCGCCGCCCATGACGGCGCGCAGGAAGGCGGGACCATCGGCGTCATCGCGGGTGGCATCGATGTTTTTTACCCGCCCGAAAACGAGGCTCGGCAGCGCGCCATGTTCGAAAATGGCCTGGTCCTCGCCGAAATGCCGCCCGGGACCGAGCCGCGCGCGCGCCATTTCCCCTATCGCAACCGGATCATTGCCGGACTGGCCAGCGGCACGGTGGTGGTCGAAGCCGCGCCGCGGTCGGGGTCGCTGTTTACCGCGCGCCTGGCAGCGGAAGCCGGCCGCGAAGTGATGGCGGTGCCGGGGTCACCGCTCGATCCCCGCGCTCAGGGCTGCAATCAGCTGATCCGCGATGGCGCAACGCTGGTCCAGACCGCCGACGACGTGCTCGAGGAGCTGCGTCCGGCGCCGTCGCGGGTGGCCGCTCCGACACTTCGCTTCGAACCCGCGGCGGAGCTGGACGAGGGCGTTCTTGGAACGGTCGAGCAGCTCCTCAGTCCGTCGCCGGTGCCGGTCGACGAGATCATTCGCCTGTCGCAGGCGCCGACTGGAGCGGTGCAGATGGCACTTCTCGAACTCGACCTCGCCGGCCGGCTCGAGCGGCACGCGGGCGGCAAAGTCAGTTTGCGAGACTCTTGACGCGGCGAATCCTGCAGCCCCACCTTTACGCGTATGCGTGAGGAAACATTTTGAAGCTCGTCGTCGTCGAATCGCCCGCCAAGGCGAAAACCATCGAAAAGTATCTCGGAAGCGGCCATCGCGTGCTGGCTTCGTTCGGGCACGTTCGCGATTTGCCGCCCAAGGATGGGTCGGTCGATCCTGACGCCGACTTCGCCATGCTGTGGCAGGTCTCGCCCGACCGCGCCAAGCAACTCAAGGCGATCGTCGACGAAGCCAAGCAGGCCGACACCCTGATCCTCGCCACCGACCCCGACCGTGAAGGGGAGGCGATCAGCTGGCACGTGCAGGAAGTGCTCCGCCAGAAAAAGGCGCTTCCGGCCAACGTCCAGCGAGTCACCTTTAACGCCATCACCCACAATGCGGTGACCGAGGCGATGAAGCGCCCGCGCGAGCTCGATGTCGACCTCATCGACGCTTATCGCGCGCGCCGGGCGCTGGATTATCTGGTCGGTTTCACCTTGTCGCCAATCCTGTGGCGCAAGCTGCCCGGAGCCAAGTCGGCCGGCCGGGTCCAATCGGTCGCGCTTCGGCTGATCGTCGACCGCGAGCGCGAGATCGAGATCTTCAAGCCGCAGGAATATTGGTCGGTCAGTGCCAGTTTCGAAGCTGATGGTCAGCGCTTCACCGCGCGGCTCGCCAACCTCGACGGACGAAAGATCGACCGCCTGACGATCGGCGGCAAAACCGAGGCCGACGAAGCCAAAGCGGTGGTTGAGGCCGGGCGATTCACTGTCGCTTCGGTTGAAACCAAGCCTTTTTCGCGCAACCCGCCGCCGCCGTTCACCACCTCGACCCTGCAGCAGGAAGCAGCCCGTAAGCTCGGCTTTGCCGCCAGCCACACGATGCGCGTTGCCCAGGGCCTCTACGAAGAAGGGCTGATCACCTACATGCGGACCGATGGTGTCGACATGGCCCCGGAGGCCGTGAGCGCCGCTCGGAAAGCGATCGCGACGCGCTATGACTCGGGCTATGTGCCCGACAAGCCGCGGCATTATCAAAGCAAGATCAAGAACGCCCAGGAAGCGCATGAAGCCGTCCGCCCGACCGACTTCGACCGGCCGCGCGGCGGCTCGGGCGACCACGCCCGGCTGTATGAGCTCATTTATAATCGCGCGCTTGCCAGCCAGATGGCTACGGCGCGGCTCGAACGGACGACGGTCGAGCTGAGCGACGGTGCCGGCCGGGCACTGCTTCGGGCCTCGGGCCAGGTCGTCCTCTTCCCCGGCTATCTCGCGCTGTACGAAGAAGGCCATGACGAAAAGGCCGACGATGAAGACGGCGCCCGGATGCCGTTGCTGCGCAGCGGTGACGCGCCCGCCAAGACGGGCGTCGATTCGACCCAGCACTTCACCCAGCCGCCGCCGCGATTTTCCGAAGCAAGCCTGGTCAAGCGGCTGGAGGAGCTGGGGATCGGCCGGCCATCGACCTATGCCTCGATCCTGCAGACGCTGAAGGACCGCGAATATGTGCGGGTCGACAAGGCGCGCTTCATTCCCGAGGAAAGCGGGCGGTTGGTGACAGCGTTCCTCGAGCGCTTTTTCGAGAAATACGTCAGCTTCGATTATACGGCCGAGCTGGAGGAAGAGCTGGACGACGTGTCCGGCGGGCGCCTCAACTGGCAAAAGCTGCTCGACGAGTTCTGGCGCGACTTCAAGCCCAAGGCGGGCGAAGTCATGGACCAGCAACCGAGCGAGATCACCGCGGCGCTGGACGAATTCCTGTCGCCCTGGCTGTTCCCCGACAAGGCGGACGGAAGCGATCCGCGGCTCTGTCCCAATTGCGGGACCGGCCGGCTGGCGCTGCGCGGCGGGAAGTTTGGCGCCTTTGTTGCCTGCTCCAACTATCCGGAATGCAAATATACGCAGAAGTTCGGCCAGCCGGGAGGCGAAGCCGGTGACGGCCCGCAGGATCTCGGTGACGGCATCACGCTTAAGAGCGGGCGCTTCGGCCCCTATGTCGAGCGCGAAGATAAGCGCGCGTCGATCCCGAAGGACATTCCGCTTGAAGATGTGAACGCGGAAGTGGCCGCGCGGCTGCTGTCGCTGCCACGGGAGATTGGCTCGCATCCCGAAAGCGGCAAGTCGATTACGGCCTCGATCGGACGTTACGGGCCTTATCTCGCGCATGATGGCAAATATGCGAAGCTCGGCTCGACCGCAGAAGTGTTCGAAACGGGCATGAACGCGGCGGTTGCAAAGCTGGCCGACGCGGCCGCGGGCGGTGCCCGCAAGGGCGCGGCACGCGAGCCAATTGCGGTGGTTGGCGCTCACCCGGTCAGCGGCAAAGACCTCAAGGTGATGGAAGGCCGCTACGGTCCTTATGTCAGCGACGGAACGACGCACGCGACACTGCCCAAGGGCGCCGATCCCAAGACGATCACACTCGACCAGGCGATCAGCCTGATCGATGAACGCGCCGCCAAGGGACCGTCGAAGAAGAAGGGCGGTCGCAAGCCGGCGCGGAAGAAGGCCAAATGATCGACATCCAGCTGCAGCGGCTGAAGCACGGCGAAGGCTTGCCAGTGCCCGCTTACGCGACAGCCGGCGCGGCAGGGCTGGATGTGGTCGCGGCGGAAGACTTGATCCTGGCGCCCGGCCAGCGCCATGCGGTCGCGACCGGCTTCGCCATCGCCATTCCGCCGGGTTACGAAGTCCAGGTCCGTCCACGGTCGGGCCTGGCACTGAAGCACGGCATCACGTGCCTTAATACGCCGGGCACCATCGACGAAGATTATCGCGGCGAAGTGAAGGTGATCCTCGCCAACCTCGGCGGCGAACCGTTCGCGGTCAAGCGCGGCGAACGGATCGCGCAACTGGTGCCGGCCCCAGTCCTCAAGGCGGGGTTTCGCGAAGTCGACGAACTGAGCGAAACCGGGCGTGGGGCAGGGGGCTTTGGAAGCACCGGCCAGTGACCGGCAGGCGGTGACCCTGTCGGACCCCGAGCTCGAGCGTTACGCCCGGCAAATCGTGCTCCCCCAGGTCGGCGGGCTCGGTCAGCGACGCCTCAAGGAAACCAGCGTCGCAATCATCGGTGCCGGCGGCATTGGCAGCGGCGTCATCCCGGCATTGGCGGGCGCGGGTATCGGCCAGCTGACGATCATCGACGACGACGTTATCGAAGTCGACAATCTGCACCGGCAGCCGCTGTTTCGCGAGCGCGACGCCGGTCATCCCAAAGCCGAAATTGCCGAACAGTTCGCACAGCGGCTGAACCGCTTCGTGCAGACGCGCCAAGTGCGGGAACGGATCGCGCCGGCGAATGCCGAACAAATCCTCGCCGGCCATGATCTGGTGATCGATGGAAGCGACAATTTCGCGACTCGGCTGGCGGTCAGCGATGCGTGCGTCCGGCTCGAAATTCCGTTGCTGTCGGCGGCGGCGGTGCAGTTTCAGGGGCAGGTCGGGCTGTTCCGTTCGAGGCCATGCTACCGCTGTTTCGTCGGCGATGCATTCGATGCCGAGGATTGCGACAATTGCGCCGAACTGGGAGTGCTTGGTGCGCTGACCGCGACGATCGGCGCGTTCGCCGCATTGCTGGCGATCAACTTCATCGTCGGGGTCGGGGACAAGCAGGACGGCCGCCTGCACGTGTTCGACGGCGAAAAACTGGAGTGGCGGACGATCAGAATTCCGCTCGATCCCAAATGCCGCGCCTGCGGGTCAGCCTAGGGCCTGTGCGACCCGCGCGATCAGGTGTTGGGCGACCTCGTCCTTGCTTGCTTCGGGCCAGTCCTCGACCTTCTCACCAGTGACGAGGTGAACGCGGTTGCGGGTTCCTCCCATCACGTCGCCGGAGACATCGTTGGCGACGATCCAGTCGGCGCGCTTTTCGCTTCGCTTGGCCCGTGCGTAATCGATCAGGCGCTCGGTTTCGGCGGCAAAGCCGATCAGCAGGCGGGGGCGCTGTTCGCTCGCGCCGAGCTCCGCCAGAATGTCCCGCGTCGGCCGAAAGTCGAGGCAGGGCGGACCAGCGCTTTTCTTGAGCTTGACCGGCGACTGTTCAACCCGCCAGTCGGCCACTGCGGCGACGAGAATTGCGGCGTCGGCCGGCAGTGCCGCGAACACGGCGTCGGCCATCTGCTCGGCGGTTTCGACATCGATGCGGTCGACGCCCGGCGGGGTCGGCAAGGCCACGGGGCCAGCGATCAGAGTCACTTGAGCGCCGGCCTCGGCAGCAGCCGAAGCAATCGCGAACCCCTGTTTGCCCGAAGATCGGTTCGCGATTACGCGGACCGGATCGATCGGCTCGTGGGTCGGGCCGGCGGTGACTAGGATGTGCTTGCCGGCGAGACTCACTCCAGCAGGTCGGCGAGCTGATCCATGATGTCCTGCGGGTCCGGCAGTCGACCGGGGCCATATTCGCCGCACGCCATCTCGCCTTCCACCGGGTCGATCACGCGCACTCCGTCGGCCTGGAGTTGTGCGATGTTTCGTACGGTTGCGGCGTGTTGCCACATGCGGACGTTCATCGCCGGCGCGACGGCGACGGGTTTGTCAGTGGCGAGCAGGAGGGTGGTTGCAAGATCGTCGGCGATCCCGGCCGCCATTTTTGCCAACAGGTCCGCGGTCGCTGGGCACACCAGGACCAGGTCGGCGGCGCGCGACAGCTGGATATGGCCGATCTCGACTTCGTCCTTCAATTCCCACAGCGAGGTGTGGACCTGGCTTTCGGCAAGTGTGCCAAGGCTCATAGCGGTCACAAAATGCTCGCCGCCCTTGGTCAGCACGGGAGTCACCGAATGCCCTGCTTTCTTGAGCAGGCGCACCAGTTCGAGCGACTTGTAGGCCGCAATTCCACCGCCAACGATCAGGAGCACGCGCGCCATTGGCTCAGCCTAGCACAAACATGGCGGCAGCGCCGACCACCGCTGCAACCAGCGCGACCAGCGCATAAGTCCACGGGCGGCCACGCTCGATGATCGCGATCTCCGGCAGCGGCGGCGCCGGCGGGGCACCGCCGACCGGAGGATAATATTGGTCGATACGGTCGATCAGCTCAGGCAGCTTCTTGATGCTTCGAACAAGCGCCGTGACGCGATCCGCAAGAAAGGCTTCGGGGCCAAGTTCGGAGCGAATCCATTCGCCGATGAACGGTTCGGCGGTTTCCCACATGTTGATATCCGGATCGAGCGCCGAGGCGACGCCCTCGTTCATCACCATCGACTTTTGCAAAAGCAGGAGATGCGGCTGGGTGGGCATGTCGAAGTCGCGGGTGATGGAGAACAGACTTTCCAGCATCCGGCCGACCGATATGTCCTTGACCGGAAGGCCGCGGATCGGCTCGCCCGCGGCCCGAAGCGCAGTCGCGAATTCTTCGACATTGTGATGCGCTGGGACGTATTGCGCTTCGAAATGGATTTCGGCCACGCGGCGGTAATTGCCGGTAATCAGGCCGTAGAGAATTTCGGCCAGCCACACGCGCGCCCGGCGGTCAACTCGCCCCATGATCCCGAAGTCGATCGCTCCGATCCGCCCGTCGGCCAAGGCAAACAGATTGCCGTGGTGGAGGTCGGCGTGGAAAAAGCCGTCGACCACGGCCTGGCGAAGAAACGCGCGGACCAGGATGCAGGCCAATTCATGCGGGTCCAGTCCGGACGCGATCAAGGCTTCGCGGTCGTTCAATTTGACGCCGTCCAGCCATTCCATGGTCAGCACTCGGCGGGCGGTCCGGCGCCAGTCGATTTCGGGGACATAATAGCCGGGCTCGGCGATCATGTTCTCCTTCAGCTCGGAAGCGGACGCGCCTTCCCGCTGAAGATCGAGTTCACGCGCGGTCCACTGCTTGAACTGCGCAACCACCAGGCGCGGCCGAAGCCGCCTGGTCTGCTCGCCGTAACGCTCGACGTGCGCGGCGGCCCATTCATAGGTTTCGATGGCCTTGGCCAGTTCCTCCTCTATTCCCGGACGCAAGACCTTGACCGCGACGTCCTTGCCCTCGGTCGTGACGGCGCGGTGGACCTGGGCGATCGAGGCCGCGCCAACGGGCACTTCGTCGAACGTCGAATAGAGCGATTCCAGCGGCGCTCCGAAGGAGGTTTCGATGGCATTTCGGATCAGCGGGAAGGGCGCTGGCGGAAGATCGTCCTGAAGCTGCGACAGGTTCGCGGCCGCCTGCTTGCCGACAAGGTCGGGGCGAGTCGACAGCGCCTGGCCAAGCTTGATTGCCGCGGGGCCGATGGCGAGCAGCGCTGCGGCGTAATCCGGCGTCGCGGGAGTCCGCGCTCCGAACCGGGCGATCCGGGCCAGGCGCCGCACCGGCGGCGGGGTGAGCGGATCATCCTCGATCCCCTGCAGGGCGCCATGGCGGGCAAGCGTCCGCCCCCACTTCAGCAGCCGCCACAGATGCGTAACGGAGGCGGTCAAATCTTCCAGCCGCTGTGGATGGTGACCAGGCCGCCAAGCATCGGTTCGGCAGCGGCGCGGACGAAGCCCGCCTCGGCGACCATCGCCTTGAATACTGGCGGGCGCGGGAAGCGGCGAATGCTTTCGACCAGATAGCGATAGCTTTCCTCGTCGTCGGCAACGACCTTGCCGATACGCGGGATAAGCTTGCTCGAAAACGCGTCGTAAAGCGTCGAAAAGCCCGGCCAGTCGCTCGACGAAAATTCCATGCAGTAAAAGCGGCCGCCGCGTTTCAGCACGCGCCGGGCTTCGCGCAAGGCCGCCGGGATGTCGGTCACGTTCCGGATTCCGAAGACGATGGTGTACGCGTCGAACGCACCGTCCGCGAAGCTGAGCTGCTCGGCGTTTTCAACTTGCCATGTCAGGCCCGCCAGCCCGCGCTGCTCGGCCCGATCGCGGCCGACGGCCAGCATGTCGGCATTGATGTCGGCGACGGTCACCAGTGCTGCACGCCGCGCCATTCGGAAAGCGACATCGCCGGTGCCCCCGGCCATATCGAGGATATGTTCGCCGGCACGGGGCTTCACGCGGGCAACGAAGCGGTCCTTCCACAACCGGTGCATGCCACCCGACATCAGGTCGTTCATCACGTCATAGCGCCGGGCGACCGAGCTGAAGACCTGGCCGACGCGCCGCGTCTTTTCTTCGGGGCTGACGAGTTCGTCGCCGAAATTCACTGTGTCGGGCATAGGCTTGCGCCTCTAGCGGGCTTGGCCGTGGTTCGCCATATCGCCGGTGATGCCCGAACTCCCCGAAGTCGAAACCACGGTCCGCGGCCTGGCGCATGTGCTCGACGGACACCGGATCGCGCACATCGAGGCCCGGCGTCCCGACCTCCGCCGAGAGCTTCCGCGCGATCTTGGCCAGCGGCTGACGGGAGCGCGAGTGACCGGTCTTGGCCGCCGCGCGAAGTATGGCCTGATCGCAACCGACCGCGGCGACACCTTGGTGTTTCACCTCGGGATGTCGGGACACTGGCGGATCGATCCGGTGGAAATCGGCAAGCACGACCATTTCCTGATGGAAACCGACGACGGGCGCCGGCTCGCTCTCAACGATCCCCGGCGATTCGGCTCCCTCGACCTCGTGCGCACCGATGCGCTGGGCGAATGGCCGCCATTCAAGGCGCTTGGGCCGGAGCCGTTCGACCTCGATGCGGGCCAACTCAAGCGGCGGCTTGCCGGTCGTAGCGCTCCGATCAAGCTGCTGCTGCTCGACCAGCGGATCGTCGCGGGCCTGGGCAACATCTATGTGTGCGAAGCCCTGCATCGCGCCGGGATCGGCCCGACGCGGGCCGGTGGCTCCGTGTCGCTCGCTCGGCTGAAAAAGCTAGTGCCGGCGATCCATGGGGTCCTGGACGAGGCCATCGCGGCCGGCGGATCGACGCTTCGCGACTTTGCGGCGCCGGACGGGGAGCTTGGCTATTTCTCGAAAAGCTTTGCGGTTTATGGCCGCGAAGGGCAGGATTGCGACTGCGGCGGCAAGGTCCGGCGGATCGTCCAGGGCGGGCGTTCGACCTTCTACTGCCCGCGTTGCCAGCATTGAGCCCGAGCGTTGACCTTCGGGCGGCTTGCAGCTAGGGGAGCGACCACTTCGGTGCGTGCCTTTTGGCCGCGCCGTTTTTCATTGAGCTAGAGGAAGACAATGGCGAATACGCCGCAGGCCAAAAAGCGCATCCGTCGCAACGCTAACCGCGCGACCGTCAATCATTCGCGAATCAGCCGGATCCGGACCTTCATCAAGCAGGTCGAATCGGCGATTGCCGCTGGCAAGCAGGACGATGCTGCAGAAGCGCTCAAGAAGATGCAGCCGGAGATGTTCCGCGGCGTTGCGCGCGGCATCATCCACAAGAACACCGCCTCGCGGAAGTTTTCCCGCCTGTCCAAGCGAGTTGCGTCGCTCGGTTAAAATCCGACATAAGTACGGGGTTGAAACGGGCCGTCGGGAAACCGGCGGCCCGTCCCGTTTCGGGAACTTTAAAAAACACAGTAATTCCCGCGATTCGCGCACAGGTTAATTTCGGAATAACCACAAAAACCGCAGTTTTCCGCTATTTAGGCGAAGCAACCGCCGGTTTCCGTTGTCAATCCCCATTATTTCACTTCTGTGAAAAAACGGCCCTTGCATGCACTGCTCGACAGTCACAGAACGGTCTTTCCGGGCGCGAATTCGCGCTTGGGGCTAGAGAGAAAAGAGGCCTTGGGCGCGCGACTCGGTTGCGCGCAGAGAGACCTTTTGTCTCCGCCACAGGGGCTAGATGCGGGAGGCGCAAGGAGTGCAAGGGGCGATAGCGGATTCCTCTGGAGAGCTGACGGGGGCGCAAGTCGCCGCGCCGCTGGAAGCAGCCTGGGAATCAATCCGGGCCGGACTTCGCCGCGACCTTGGCGTTCGCACCTTTGACGGCTGGCTAAAGCCGGCCGAACTCGGCACTTTCGAACCCGACAGCGGGGCTTTGGAAATCGTGATGCCAAGCCAGTTCATGGCGGACTGGGTGCGGTCGCATTTCGGCGAGCGGCTGACGCTGGCGTGGAAGACGGTTCTTCCAATCGTTCGCGAAGTGCGCGTGGTCGCGGCCGTCGATGCGCCGCGCCCGACACCGCTGCTTATCCTCGAGGCGGCGCCTGCTCCGCCGGAACGGAATCCGGACACCCCCAATTTCGACCCGCGCTACCGGTTCGAAACCTTCATTCTGGGCAAGGCCAATGAAGTGGCGGCAACGGCCGCGCATACGCTTGCCACCGCCGCCGCGGTCAACTTCAACCCGCTGTTCATCCATGGCGGCACGGGGCGCGGCAAGACGCACTTGCTGCATGCCATCGGCCACACTTTCCTGGCGCATAATCGCGGTGCGCGTGTCGTCTCGATGTCGGCCGAGAAATTCATGGTCGAATTCATTCGGGCATTAAAGGAAAACGACACGATCGGATTCAAGCAACGGCTTCGGAATGCCGATCTGCTGCTGATCGACGACGTCCAGTTCATCGCCGGCAAGGATTCCACGCAAGAGGAATTCTTCCACACCATGAATGAGATCATCACTGCCGGGCGGCGGCTGGTGATCACGTCTGACCGTGCTCCGCAGGACCTGGACGGAATCGCGCCGCGGATTCTTTCGCGCCTGTCGTGGGGCCTGGTCGCCGATATCAATTCGGCCGACTACGAGCTTCGCTTCAATATCATTCTCGCCAAGCTTGAAGTCCTGCCGGGCGTGCAAATGCCGCGCAACGTGGTCGATTTCCTCGCCCGCCGAGTGACCAGTTCCATCCGTGAGCTGGAAGGCGCGCTCAACCGCATCGGCGCGTATGCAATGATGACCGGACGCGAGATCGACGTCGCGTTCGTCGAGGAAGTTTTGGCGAACGTTCTTCGCGCCAACCAGCGGCGGATCTCGATCGACGAGATTCAGACCCAGGTTGCCGAGCATTATCGGATCCGCAAGGCCGAGATGACTTCGGCGCGTCGGGCACGCGAAGTGGCTCGACCGCGTCAAGTCGCGATGTATCTGTCGAAGCAGCTGACGCCCAAGTCGCTGCCCGACATTGGCCGCCGCTTTGGCGGGCGCGACCATACGACGGTGATCCATGCGGTTCGCCAGATCGAGAAGCTGCGCGCCTGCGATGCGGAGCTGGATGCCGACATCCGCTTGTTGACCCGCCAGCTCGAAGGCTGATCTTCGCGCCGCGCTGTTTCAAGGGCAAAAAGAAAGGGCCCGCCGGATCGCTCCGGCGGGCCCTTCTTGTTTACGCCGAACTGCGACCTAGCGAGCCACCGGCCGTGTCGGAATGGTGATCCGGACGGTTTCGCCGCTGCGGCCCGGGAAACCCGCGAACATCGCTTCGACGAGGCTTGGCACGACGACATCCAGACGATTGTTCATCGAGCGCGCCTCGGCGCGGCCGTCGAACAGCGGCTGGTTGGTGCCCGAAGCGCGAATGTGGAGGTCGATCTGCGGATGGTATTCGACGTAGGAGTCGATTCCACCGCCATACCAGAACGGGTCGTTCCAGCCGTACGAGAAGGCCGAGCGATAACCGTAGCGCGGATAATAGAACGGGCTGCCGTACCGGCCATAAAAGGGCGAGCGATAGCCAAAGTCGCTGCCGAACATGGACGTGTCGGTAACGCGCACCTGGCCGCGGTCGATATTGTAACCGAACTGCACGATCAAATTGGCGTCCTGCTGGCTTGAAGCCGGGCGGTAACCGCGCGCCGCAAGCTGCTGCGAAACGATTCCGGCATAGCGCTGGAATTCGAGCCCGCCATTGGCCGCCATGCCGCCAGCCGGGACGACATAAAATGTCTGGCCCTGCGGTACCGGCATGGCCTGATAACGCGAAACCGTCGTGTTCAATGATTCGGCGCAGGCGGAAAGACCGAACGCGCCGATCGTCAGCGCCGCAAGCGTGGCTGTCTTGAAGATACGCATGTGTACACCCCTTCGAATCGGGAAAAACCGTTGTTTAGAGGGCGCTTATAGCATGGAACCGAGTGAACCGTCGATGAAGCGACGCGTCAGTGCGTCAGTCCGACCGCGCGATGCGCCGCCGCAAGCGTCGGCGCGGCCAAGGCGCGCGCGCGTTCGGCGCCGCTGGCGAGCAGCCGATCAAGCTCGCCCGGATCGCCGCGCAATTGTTCGAGCCGGGTCCGCAGCGGCGCGAGAAGCGCGACCAGTGCGTCGGCGAGCGCGGGCTTGAAGGTGCCGAAACCCTGGCCCGCGAACTGGCCGAGCACCTGCTCGACGCTAGCATCTGTGACCGCCGCGTAGATCCCGACCAGGTTGCGCGCTTCGGGCCGTTCGTCGAGACCTTCGGCGTCCTGCGGAAGCGGCTCGGCGTCGGTCTTTGCCTTGCGCACCTTTTGGGCGATCAGGTCATTGCTGTCGGTCAGGTTGATCCGGCTCATGTCCGAAGGATCGGTCTTGGACATTTTCGACTGCCCGTCGCGCAGGCTCATCACCCGGGCCGCGGCGCCGCCACCGATATAGGGCTCGGGCGGGACGAACAGGTCGACGTCGAAATCGGTATTGAACTTGAGCGCGATATCGCGGGTCAGTTCGACATGCTGCTTCTGGTCCTCGCCAACCGGGACATGCGTGGCCTGATAAACCAGGATATCGGCGGCTTGCAGCACGGGATAAGTGAACAGGCCGACCGAGGCGCCTTCCTTGTTCTTGCCGGCCTTGTCCTTCCACTGCGTCATGCGGTTGAGCCAGCCCATCCGTGCCGTCCCCTGAAGGATCCAGGCGAGGTCGGAATGGGCCGGAACCGCACTTTGACGAAACAGGATCGACTTGGCCGGATCGATCCCGCTGGCGATCAGCGCGGCGGCCATTTCGCGGATACTTGCCGAGAGTTGCGCCGGATCGACCTCGATCGTCAGCGCATGCAGGTCGGCGAGGAAAAACAGGCACTGCGCCTCGTCCTGCATCCGGACCCAGCGCAGGATGGCGCCGAGCAAATTGCCGAGATGAAGATCGCCGGTCGGCTGGATGCCCGACACGACCCGCATGGCAGGGCGAGTGGCAGTGTCGTCAGCTGGCATCGGTTTCGGGCCGCTTGCGCTTCATCAGTGCCTTGAGTTCCTCGCGGTCCGTGCCGCCAAGCACCCAGACGAGCGGGAAATAGACCAGCATGCCGCCGCCGACGATGGCCGCTACGCCCGCCAGGCGCTGGGTGAACGAACCGTCGAACCAGCCGGCAAGCTGGGTGCGGATGGCGATTAGCGCGGCGAACATCGCGGCTGCCGCAATCAGCTGCCGGATAATCCGCGACGCCAGCCATTTTTCGACGCGGAAATGTCCGCGGCGGTGCAGCAGCACGTACAGCACCGTGCAATTGAGCCATGAGCTGATGGCGATTGCGGCGGCGAGCCCGGCGATACCGAACGCCGGGATCAGCGCGAAATTGAGGATGACGTTGGCGATCAGCACGCCAATCGCGACCTTGACCGGAGTGGCGGTGTCGCGCCGCGCGTAGAACCCCGGAGTGAGCACCTTGACCAAGACGTAGGCGGGCAGGCCAAGCGCGATGATCGACAGCGTCAGTGCCGTAAAATGCGCATCGCGGGCAGTGAATCGGCCGGCTTCGAAGATCGCGGAGACCAAAGGCAGCGCGCTGGCCGCAAGGGCCAGCGACGCCGGCAGGCACAATAGCAGCGCAAGTTCGGTCGCCTGGCCCTGGACCTTGGCCGCCTGCGCGGTTTCGCCGATGTCGACGTGGCGGCTGACCTGCGGCAGGATCGCGGTGCCGATCGCCGCCCCGATCACGCCGAGCGGCAGTTGGTTGAGGCGGTCGGCATAATTGAACCAGCTGACCGCGCCGGTGCCGATGCGGGTCAGGAAGAACGTGTCGATGAACACGCTGACCTGATAGACGCCGGCGCCGAGCGTGGCCGGGATTACGACCCGGACGAACTGGCGGACGCCCGGCGTCAGCTTGGGCTTGCGCAGTTTGAGCACGATGCCGGCGCGCTTGCAGGCAATGATCAGCAGTCCGAGCTGAAGCACCCCGCCCAGAGTCACCGCGGCTGCAACCGCGGTGGCGGTGACGGCGCCGCCAGTGCGGACGAAAATCAGCGCCACCAGCATTGCCAGGTTGAGCAGCGCCGGTGCGAACGCCGCCGCAGTGAAGCGCGCAATGCTGTTCAAAATGCCCGAAAATAACGAAACCAGGCTGATCAGAAGCAAATATGGAAATGTAATCCGGGTCAGGAATGTCCCGAAGTCGAGCTGTTGGCCGTGCCACCCGGTGATGGCGTAAATGAACAGCTTCATGCCGAGCATGAAGATCAGCGAGAACAGGATCAGGGTCGGCAGGAAAACGGCCAGCACTTCTTCCGAAAACAACTTGGCCTCGGCTTCGCCGCCCGATTGCAGGCGCTGGCTGTAAAGCGGCACGAAGCCGGCCGAAAACGCGCCTTCGCCGAACAGCCGGCGGAAGGTGTTTGGCAACCGGAAGGCGACGTAAAAGGCATCGGTGTAGATCCCCGCGCCGAGGATTCGCGACATCAGCATTTCACGCGCAAATCCGGCAATTCGGCTGACCATGGTCAGTCCGCCGATCGTTCCCGTCGCCTTGAACAGGTTCATGCCGGTCCCAGCGCGTTTAGGCGTCGGACGGCGCCGGCTGGTCGCCCGAACCCGCGTCGCCGGTTCCGCCTTCGCCAGCCGCGGCGGCTTCCACCTGCTGCATGTAGGCGCTGGCGAAATCGATTGGGTCCAGCAGCAACGGCGCAAAGCCGGTGTTGGAAATGGCTTCGGCCACGATCTGCCGGGCGAACGGGAAAATCAGCCGTGGAGCTTCGATCAGCAGGAACGGCTGCAAAGCTTCGTCGGGCAGGCCGCTGATTGCGAACAGCCCCGCGTAACTCAGCTCGACGACGAAGTGGACGCCGTTGTCCGAACGTCCGGAAACTTCAATTTTCAACGTCACTTCGTGGACGTCGTCCGCGGCCTGAGCGACCGAGATGTTGAATTGCACATCCACCTTGGGCTGGACCTGCCACTGGAAGACTTGCGGAGCGCTGGGGTTTTCGACCGAAAGGTCTTTCACATATTGCGCAATGATCGAAACCTGCGGCTGGGGCATGTTTTCAGCCGAGCCGTTGCCGTTTGCGCTCGGTTCCTGGTCCGCCATTCGTCGTGTCCTTACAAAGTGTTGAATTGGTTCGGGAGCCGCGTCGAAATGCGGCATTCTCGGGCAGGCCGCGACTAGCAGCCGCATGTTTGAGGCGCAATGCCGCCTTCGTGCGTTCGCGGTGTTGGAATCTTCCGACACGGCGCACTATGTTGGCTGGGCAGATTGTAAGGATTCAGATTGACCGTAATCGTCATCCTCGCCCTCGTGGCCCTGTTTATCGGACTTCGCCTGTACAGCGTGCTGGGCGAACGCACCGGCCATGAACAGCAGCCGATCCTCAAATCCGCGGACCCCGATGCCCGGGTCGAGCCGCGAGTCAGCCAGCAGCCGCTGTCGCCAGGGGCGGCCGTGGATGCGGGCGACATGGCGTTCGTGCCGACCGCCGGCCCCGGGGTCCGCGCCATCCTGGCCGCCGATCCGGCGTTCGACGTGGCTCGGTTCCTGGAAGGATCGCGGGCCGCCTATCGCCTGATCCTCGAAGCATTCTGGAAGGGCGACCTGGATACGATCCGCCCCCACGTCGACGATCACATTTTCGAAACCTTTTCCGCCGCCGCCGAGCAGCGGGCCAAGGACGGGCTGAAACTCGACAACCGGCTGGTCGCCATCGACCAGGCTGTAATCGCCGATGCTTCGGCCGAGCGAAAACTCGCCGTGGTTACCGTCCGGTTCGAAGCCGACATTGCCGCCGTGACGCGCAATGCCGCCGGCGAGGTCGTTGCTGGGTCGATGAGCGATGCGATCCAGACACGGGATTTGTGGACGTTCCGCCGGGATCTTTCGACCCGCGACCCCAATTGGCTGCTGATCGAAACCGACGAGGAAGAGTGAGTATCGCCGGCCGCGCATTCGCGCTTGCTTCCGCATTGTTATTGGCCGCCTGCGCCAGCCAGCCGCTGCCGGCACCGGCCCCGCCGTTGCCAATGCCCGCGCCCCAACCGCGGCCGATTCCGCTGCCAATGCCAATGCCAGTGCCCCTGCCGCCGTCGCCGGTTGGCCCAACCGCGCGGGCGACCGGCTTCACCATTGATGCGCCGCAGGTGCTCGAAGCGCAGCAGGCGCAGCGCGCGCTGGCAGCTTTTCGAATCAGTTGCTCGGCAGTGGCGCGCCGCAACGATTCCTCGGGCCTCAGCCTGCCATCCGACTGGCGCGGGGTATGCGCGCAGGCGGCAACGCTCGACCCTGCGTTTGCGCCGGGCTTCTTTTATTATGGCTTCGACTGGGTCCGGGTCGGGGACGGCCGCGCCTTTGCAACCGGCTATTACGAACCCGAGATCGAAGGATCGCGGACGCCGCTTCCCGGCTACGTGCCGATTCACCGCACGCCGCGAGACCTCATTCGCTGCACGCGACCGGACGGGACCAGCGGGCGCGGCCGGATCGACCCGGCGACGGGGCGGTGCACGGCCTATTTCAGCCGTGGCGAAATTGAGTCCGGCGCACTTGCCGGAAGGGGCGCGGAAATCGCGTGGGCGAAGGACCCGGTGGAACTGTTCTTTGTCGAAATCCAGGGTTCGGGCCGAATCCGGATGCCCGACGGAAGCATTATGCGCATCGGCTATGCCGAACAGAATGGCCGCGACTATGTCGCGATCGGCAAGCTGCTCCGCGACCGCGGAATTCTTCCGCCGGGCGGCGCCAGCATGCAGTCGATCAAGGACTGGATTCGCACCAACCCCGACGCGGGGCGGGCGCTGATGCGCGAAAACCTGTCCTATATTTTCTTCCAGGAACTGACCGGCGCCGGGCCGCTCGGCTCGCTGGGGGTGCCACTGACTCCGCGCGGGTCGGTTGCCGCCGATCCCAAATACGTCCCGCTGGGCGCGCCAATCTTCATTCGCCGTGCCGACCGGCCCGAAGCCCAGGGCATTTGGGTCGCGCAGGACGTTGGCGGCGCGATCAAGGGGCCCAACCGGTTCGATACGTTCTGGGGCGCTGGTCCCGACGCCGTCGCGCTGGCCGGCGGCATGTCGGCCAATGGCGAAGCGCTGATCCTGCTGCCCAAGGGCGCTTCGGCGCGTGCGCTCGCTCAACCCTGACGAAGCCGAACTGTGGGCGCGGGTTGCGGCAACCATCCGCCCGCTATCGCGTGAATTCCCTGACGATCCGCCGCCGCCACCGACATCGGCGAAGCCACCGCCGTCGCCGACCCTGAAGCAGACGCGACCCGTTGCCAGGCGTCCGGCCCCGGCCTCGGCGCCGGCGCCGGCCAAGCCGGTCCCTGGAGAAACGCTCGACGGAAGCTGGGACCGGCGGCTGCGCGACGGCGCGGTTCAGCCCGACCGGACTCTCGATTTGCACGGCATGACGATGGAT
Source organism: Sphingomicrobium sp. (assembly GCA_039918915.1). Taxonomy (GTDB): domain Bacteria; phylum Pseudomonadota; class Alphaproteobacteria; order Sphingomonadales; family Sphingomonadaceae; genus Sphingomicrobium. The sequence goes on along the minus strand of JBDSGQ010000039.1, from coordinate 14,946 downwards.
ATGGCGTGGAGCGCGATCGACACCGGCCTCGATCGGGCCATTGCTCGCGGCGACCGGGTGATCTTGCTGATCACTGGCCATCACCGTCCGGGAGAACCGCCGGTCCAGCGCGGCAAGATCCGCGCCGCGGTTCACGACTGGCTGGCCGCCTCGCGCCATGCAGGACAGATTGCGGCGGTCCGCGGCGCCCATCGCCGCCATGGCGGAGGCGGCAGCTTGTACCTCATCCTGCGGCGTTCGCGCGAAGGGAGCCGATGACCTTTTCTTAACCCCTGCTCTCTAACGCGGATCACTTGGCGAACGTGTCGCCGGGGCACAGCATCGATGAAAGCAGGCACGGCCCAGAAGTTCAGCAACGCGATCCTGTCGTGTGCCGCTGGCTTCGCGTCCTTCATCTTTTCGCTTACCGCGCTGCTTTACCTGACGGAATTCGACCAGAAGATCGTCGCGGCGCTGGCAGCCGGCGCCTTTTGCCTGCTGATCAGCTACATTGCTTCGGAACGGCCCAACAGCGAAAGCGCCCGCTCACTGGCGGCTTTGGGCGAACGCCTGCTGGCGGTCGAGGACGGCGATCTGATGTCCCCGGCACCGCCGATCGTGCGACGGACCATGCCGAAGCTTGCGGCGGCGGTGGACACCCTGTTCGCCGAAGTTCGCGCGTCCATCGCCAACGCCCATGCGCTTGGCATGTACGATCCGGTCACATCCTTGCCCAACCGCCTGCATTTCAGGTCGGAAGCCGACAAGATGCTGAGCGAGGCCGCGGCTGGATCATCGTCGGCGATGCTGTTCGTCGATCTCGACCGGTTCAAGACGGTCAACGACAGCCTGGGCCATGCCCGCGGCGACCAGTTGCTGATCATGGTCGCGAACCGATTGCGGGTCGCGGTCCATGCCGAATTCAGTGGCAATGCCGGGCAGCGGCCGTTGCTGGCACGGCTTGCGGGCGACGAATTCACTTTGTTCTTTCCGGCGATCGAGTCTGCTGAAGCAGTCGAGCGCATCGCCCGCCGCCTGGTCCACGCCGTGTCCGAGCCGTTCGAGCTCAGCGCCCACAGCGTCGACATCGGCGCGTCGATAGGCGTCGCCATTTCGCCCGAACATGGCAACAGCATCGAAGCGCTGATGCGCGCCGCCGATATCGCCATGTACCGCGCCAAGCAGCGCGGCGGTGGCCAGCATTGCCTGTTCACGTTGGAACTGGCGCATGAGCATCAGCTGAAGATCGATACCGAAAAGGCGCTGACCGAAGCCGTGCAGCGCGGCGATTTCGTACTGGCGTTCCAGCCCCAGCTGAGCCTGGTCACGGGCGAAGTCGCGGGCGCCGAAGCCCTGCTTCGCTGGAACCACCCGCGCGACGGGATGCGCCTTCCCGGAACCTTCATTCCAATCGCCGAACGAACCGGCGTGATCATGGAGATCGGCGACTGGGTCCTGGCCGAAGTCGTCGCCGTCCTCGGCAATTGGCATCGCCGGGGCTTCACCGGGCGCTTGTCGTTCAATGTCAGCCCACGCCAGGTTGAACGGTCCGATTTCGTGCCGCGGCTGCGCCAGGCGTTCGCCGACGCCGAAGTCCCGTTGTCGCTGGTCGAGCTGGAATTCGCCGAAAGCGCGGCGATGGAAGTGAGCCCCGCGGCACTGGAGGAAATCGCCGCATTGCGGGCCGACGGAGCGCTGATCACGATCGACGATTTCGGTACGGGTTATTCGAACATCGCGCGGTTGCGCACCCTGCCGCTCGACCGGGTGAAGCTTGACCCGTTGCTGATCGCCGACATCGGCACCGACGAGAAAGCGCGGGTGGTGGCACAGGCAGTCATTCAGTTGATCAAGGGCGTTGGCTGCGAAGTCGTCGCCGAGGCGGTCGAGACAGCGGCGCAGGCCGATATCCTGCGGGCGATGGGCTGCGACGCGGTCCAGGGCTACGTCTATGGCGCACCGATGTTCGAGGAGGAGTTCCTCAGCTGGGTCAACAACGCCAGCGGCGGCGCCAAGTCGGTCGCTTAAGGCTTCAGCGCAGAACCTTGCCGACAATCCGTTCGTAAATCCGCGACAAGGCTCGAATGTCCTCGACCGCGGCGCATTCGCCGACCTTGTGCATGGTGCCGTTGGGCAAGCCGAAATCGACTACCGGGCACAGCTGGATCAGGAAGCGCCCGTCAGACGTGCCGCCGCTGGTCGACAGTTCGGGCGCAATCCCGGTTTCTTCGGTAATTGCTTCCACCACCACGTCGAAAAGCTGCCCTGGAGGAGTGAGGAACGCTTCGCCCGAAATGCGCGCGCGGACGGTCGCCCCCGGCGCTTCGCGCTCGGCGATGCCTTCGACCAGCTGCACCAGGTCCGCGCCATTTTGCAAATTGTTGAAACGGATGTTGAGCTGCGCCGAAGCGCCTCCGGGAATGACGTTGCTGAAGATGGTCGGCGTCGAAATGCCGGTGAATTCGAGGTTCGACGGCGGAAATGTCTCGGTGCCGTCGTCGAGGTGCAGGGCATCGAGCGCGGCAATCACTCGGGCGAGCGGCGGGATCGGGTTGGTGGTGCGGTGCGGATAGGCGACGTGGCCCTGCACGCCGGGAACATCGATCCACAAATTGACCGAGCCGCGCCGGCCGATCTTGATCGTGTCGCCAAGCCGGTCGACCGAGGTTGGCTCGCCGATCAGGATCATGTCGGGACGGATCTGGCGTTCGTTGAGCCAATCGATGATCCGCGGCGTGCCGAAGGTCGAATAGCCTTCCTCGTCGCCGGTGATCAGCAGCGACAGCGTGCCGTTGCCGGGCGTCATCCGCGATATCGCCGCGACGAACGCCGCGATCGCGCTTTTCATGTCATTGGCGCCGCGCCCGACCAGCAGCCCGTCATTGATGACCGCGCGATAGGGGTCGGTGGTCCACCCGTCGCCCGGCGGAACAACGTCGACATGGCCGGCAAAGCCGAAGTGGGGGCCGCCTTCGCCGCGGGTCGCGACCATATTCTCGGTCGGGCCATCGGGCGCTTCGCCCAGCACCCAGCGGTGGATGGTAAAGCCGAGCGGCTGGAGCGCATTTTCGAGCAGGTCGAAGACTTCGCCGCGCGCCGGAGTCTCGCTGGGGCAGTTGATCAGCGATTGCGCCAGGGTAATGGGATCGATCGTCATTGTCCGGGCCTAGCAAAGGAAGCAGATATGCCCAAGGTCGACCTTGAGTCGCTCGATTTTAACAACACGACTGGCTATCCGCCGCCGTTCGACCGCGCAGTCGAAGGCCGCTGGAAACGACGCATCGGCCCGGACACTGGGCTGACCGACTTCGGCGTCAGCCATGTCACGCTGAAACCTGGCGCCTGGTCGTCGCAGCGCCACTGGCACGACGGCGAGGACGAATTCCTGGTAATGCTTGCCGGCGAAGCGGTGCTGGTCGAGGATGACGGACGAACGGCGTTGCGCACGGGCGATTGCGCGGCCTGGCCGAAAGGCAGCACCAATGGCCACCACCTGATCAACGAAAGCAGCGCCGACTGCATGTTCGTGGTGGTCGGTGGCGGGACCAGCACCGGTGGCGGCTATTCCGACATCGACATGCGCTTCACCGCCGACGGCAGTTATGTCCACAAGGACGGCACGCCTTACCGTTAAGCCGCCGCTTCATCCGCTTCATATTGCTCGATCACCCACGGTTCGTCCTGGGCCTTGTCGATCCATTCGTTGACGTGCGGCTGGGACAGCACCGACTTCATGTACAAACCGGCGAAGGGCGGCACCTGCACGCCGTGAGTGATGAAGCGGGTGACGACCGGAGCATACATAATGTCCGCCGCTGACCAGTCGCCGAACAGGAAATCGCCAGTCCCGCCGAACCGCGCCCGCGCCTGTGCCCACAGTTGGAGGATGCGGTTGATGTCGCCCTTGACGTCATCGTCGAGCGGTTTGGGCGAATAGCTTTTGCGGACGTTCATTGGCAGTTCGCGGCGAAGCGCAGCGAAGCTCGAGTGCATTTCGGCGGCCATCGAGCGCGCCATTCCGCGCGCGCCGTCGTCTTCGGGCCAGTAATTCGCGGGCCCGACGCGGTCGGCCAGGAATTCGATGATCGCCAGGCTGTCCCACACCACGCAGTCGCCGTCCCACAGGATCGGGACCTTGCCCAGCGAGGGCGCGAACTCATCGCCTTCACGCCGCTTGTCCCAGTCGGCGTCGAACATCGGCACGACGAATTCCTCGAACTCCTCGCCCGACTGCTTGCACGCCAGCCAGCCGCGCATCGACCAACTGGAATAGGCACGGTTGCCGATGATCAGCTTCAACAAGCGGGTTGCTCCCTAGGTCAGTGCCGCGGCGAGGATTGCAGTGCGTAACTCGGCGATGCCATTGCCGGTTTCGCTCGACGTCATGAAGATCGTCGGATGCGCCGCGGGATGCTTCGCGGCCTCGGCGACGGTGGCTTCGTAAATGCTGCCGAGCGCAGCGGCTTTCACCTTGTCACCCTTGGTCAGGACGAGGTGGTAGCTGACGGCGGCAGCATCCAGCATTGCCATCACGTCGCGATCGACGTCCTTCAGCCCATGGCGCGAATCGACTAGCACCAGCGCTCGTTTGAGGACGGTGCGGCCACGCAGGAAGTCGTTGATCAAGTAGCGCCAGCGCTTGACCATGTCGCGCGGCGCTTCGGCGAAGCCATAGCCCGGCATGTCGACCAGCCGAATCTGCAGCGGATCGCCGACGTCGAAGAAATTGAGTTCTTGCGTCCGTCCCGGAGTGTTGGACGTCCGCGCCAGGCTCTTGCGATTAGTCAAAGCGTTGAGCAGCGAGCTTTTGCCGACGTTGGACCGTCCGGCAAAGGCGATTTCGGGCACGATTGCATCGGGCAGGAACTGCAGTTCCGGCGCCGACTTCAGGAACGTCATCGGTCCCGCAAACAGCTTGCGCGCGGTTTCGGCGATATCCTCGTCTTGTCCGGAGATCATGACTTGACCGGGTGCGTGTCCGAAAAGTGCAGTCCGTATTTGCGGTACATCCACCATTGCTGGGCAATGGTCAGGACATTGTTGGTCATCCAGTACAGCTGCAGACCGGCGGCGAACGGCGCCATGACGAATACCAGCACCCACGGCATCAGCGCGAATACCTGTTTCTGGGTCGCGTCCATCGTCTGCGGGTTGAGCTTCATCGACAGCCATTGCGTGAAGCCGACCAGGATCGGCAGCACGCCGATGGCCAGCGCGTGCGGCGGCGTGAAGGGCAGCAGGCCGAATAGATTGACCGGAGTCAGCGGATCGGGGGCGGACAGGTCGCGGATCCAGCCGATGAAGGGCTGGTGCCGCATTTCGACGCTGACCAGAAGCACTTTGTACAAGGCGTAGAACACCGGAATCTGCAACAAAATCGGCAAGCAACCCGCCGCCGGATTGATCTTTTCCGCCTGGTACAGCTTCAGGATTTCCTGCTGCTGGCGAGTCTTGTCGTCCTTGAACTGTTCCTGCAGCGATTTCAGCTTGGGCTGGACCTTGCGCATCGCCGCCATCGACTGGAATTGCTTGTTGGCGACCGGGAACATGATCAACCGGACCACCAATGTCAGCGCCATGATCGCGAAGCCGAAATTGCCCAGCGCGTGGAACAGGATCAGCAACAGGCTGAAGATCGGGATCATGAACCAGCGGAACCAGCCCCAGTCGATCGCCCGGGTCAGCATCGGAATGCCGGCCTGATCATAGCGATCGAGCCACGCCTTTTCCTTGGCGCCGGCGAACAATTGAGTGCGTGACGACAGAATCTGCCCCGGTGCAACGGCGGCCGGAGCAAGCGCATAGTCAGCCTGGTAGCCGCCGCTGGCCGCTGAGCGGCGGAAGTCGGCGCTCATCGCCGATTTGGTCGGGGCCAGCGCGGTCAGCCAATATTTGTCGGTGAAGCCCAGCCAGCCAGTGCCGCTGAACGCCTTGCTACCGTCCTTGTCGAGCGTCTTGTAGTCGACGTCATAATTGGCCTTGTCGTCGAACACGCCGATTGGCCCGACGTGATTTTGCCAGCTGGTGGGATCGGCCGATTTGTCGGCGCGGCTGACCAGGCCGATCGGGCGCACCGAGATGGGTTTGCCGGTGCCGTTGAGCATCCGCTGGTCGACCGTGAACAAATAGCCCTGGTCGACCGCGACTCGAAGCTCGTAGCGGGTGCCGTCGGGCATCGCCGTGCGTAAGGTCACCGGATGGCCCGGAGTCAGCTGGCTGCTGTCCGCCGTCCACAGCGTGTCGAGCGTCGGCACCTGCACGCCCGAACCGGTCCAGCCGAAGGTCGCGATATACGCTTGTGGCGCGCCGAGCGGCGATAGCAGCCGCACCGGCGGCGAGTTTTTAGCTATCGTCTGGGTCTGGCGAACGAGCATCAGATCGTCGATCTGGGCGCCTTTGAGGTTGATCGAACCTGCGAGCGATGGAGTCTGGATTTGGACACGCGGCGTTGCGCCGAGCACCGCCGAGCGATTCTGCAACGCCCGCGGAATGGCCGTGCCGTTGGGCTGCGCCGGGGCTTGGGCCTCGGGCTGCGGCAATGGCACCTGTTTGCCGTTTTCGATTCGCGTGGTGGGCGGGTTCGCGGTCGGGAAATAGCGATTGGCGACCCAGCCCCAGCTGAGCAGGACCAGGGCGCTAAGCGCCACCGCGAGGATCATATTCTTGCTGTCGTTCACTCAGGAAAGTCCTCGAAAACCGATCACGGCACCGGATCGGCGCCTTGCCCGCCCCACGGGTGGCAGCGGCAAATACGTTTGAGCGCCATCCAGCCCCCGCGACCGGCGCCATAGCGGGAGATTGCAGTGATCGCATAGGCCGAGCAGCTCGGCTGATAGCGGCAACTTGGCGGAAGGACCTGCGACGGGCCCTTCTGCCACGCCTTGGCGATCAGGATCATGACCCGCGCGATCATGCGCGGCGCAGCTTATCGAGAGCGCCAGAGAGGTCTGACGCAAGCAAGCTGAATTCACGCTCAATGCCCTTGGTCCGGCCGATCATCACATGGTCGGCGCCGGGCAACCCGCCAGCCGGCACGATCTGGCGCGCCAGCGCGCGCAGGCGCCGCTTCAGGCGATTGCGAACCACTGCTCCGCCAATTTTTTTGGTGACGGTAAAGCCAATGCGGATCGCGGGGTCGGAATCCTGGCGATCGCGGATCAGCAGAATGAAGCCGGGCGTGGTCGCTCGCTTGCCGGCATTAGCGGCAACGAAGTCGGCGCGGCGCGTGATTGTGGTTAGGCGCTGAGCTTCTTGCGGCCGCGTGCGCGGCGCGCGTTCAGCACCTTGCGGCCGCCCACGGTCGCCATGCGTGACCGAAACCCGTGCCGCCGCTTGCGGACCAGATTGCTCGGCTGGAAGGTGCGCTTCATCGCTCATGCCTTTAAGTTCAAATCAAAGAAAAAGGGCCGCCGATCAGGCAGCCGCGGTCGAGCGCGCCGATAGAATAGGGTGCCGGCAAAGTCAATTCTGCCCACCGGCTCCGCCCAGCTTTTCGCGCTTGGCACCAACCTTGCGCAAGGCGTGGCGCCGCCGCGCGCTCGACCGGCGCAGCGCCCAGTCCATCCACGCCCCTGCCTTGGGCTGCCAGCGCTTGACCCGCACATAGTGGCGCTTGGCCCACATGCTGGTCTTCAGGATCAGGGCCAAGCCCGGCGCAATGAGGAAAATCCCGCCCGGACCCGGGATCGGGGCAATGACCAGCCCGCCGATAATCAGCAGGATGCCGGCAACGAACATCGACCATTGTGCGATCGGGCCGTCGATCAAGCTGCGCCACTGGCCAGGTTTGCTCATTGGACTGATTTGGTCACGGCGGGCGCCGCGCGCAAGCGGGTTGCGGCCAGGGGCGGGGCCAGTTAGCGTCACTGCGCCGAGCTAGGGGGACTTTTGTACAGCGTTGGACGTCGCGGGGGCGGGGCCTGATGGCCGCGACCGTCGCTACTGTCGCTTATCTCGGCCTCGAAGCCAGATCGGTCGAAGTCCAGGTCCAGCTCTCTTCAGGGCTGCCGGCCTTCGTCATCGTCGGCCTTGCCGACAAGGCCGTTGCCGAAAGCCGGGAGCGCGTGCGCGCGGCGCTTGCCGCCATCGGCCTGGCGCTTCCGCCCAAGCGAATCACGGTCAATTTGTCCCCGGCGGACTTGCCCAAGGAAGGGTCGCATTACGATTTACCGATCGCGCTGGGGTTGCTGGCGGCAATCGGGGCCACCGATGCCGAGACGCTGTCGCATTATGTCGCGGTCGGTGAGCTGTGCCTCGACGGGCGGATCGCCGCCGCGCCCGGGGTGCTGCTGGCGGCGCTCCATGCGTCATCGTCGGATCGCGGGCTGATCTGTCCTGCCGCGCAGGGCAGCGAGGCTGCGTGGGCGGGCGAGCTCGACGTGATTGCGGCGCCCGACCTGCTGGCGCTGCTCGCCCACCTCAAAGGGACGGCGCTGGTTGCGCCACCGGCCGCGGTCGAGGCGGAGCCGGTCGCGGGAGGCCCCGATCTGGCCCAGGTAAAGGGGCAGGAAGTCGCTAAGCGTGCCCTCGAGATCGCCGCTGCGGGAGGTCACAACCTGTTGATGAGTGGGCCGCCCGGTTCGGGAAAGTCGCTGCTTGCAGCCTGCCTGCCCGGCATTCTGCCGCCGCTCCAGCCATCCGAAGCGCTGGAAGTGTCGATGGTGGCATCGGTCGCGGGTGAGCTGAGCGGCGGCAGGATTCGGCGGCGGCGGCCGTTCCGGGCACCGCATCACAGCGCATCGATGCCGGCGCTCGTCGGTGGCGGGCTGCGGGTGCGGCCAGGCGAGATCAGCCTGGCCCACCTCGGCGTCCTGTTCCTCGACGAGCTTCCCGAATTCCAGCGGGCGGTGCTAGATTCGCTGCGCCAGCCGCTCGAGACTGGCAGCGTCAGCGTGGCGCGGGCCAATACCCACGTCACCTTTCCCGCGCGGGTCCAGCTGGTGGCGGCGATGAACCCGTGCCGTTGCGGGCATTTGGGCGATCCGGCGCTTGCGTGCAGCCGGGCGCCGCGCTGCGCCGCGGATTATCAGGCGCGCGTGTCGGGGCCGCTGCTCGACCGGATCGACCTTCACGTCGAAGTTCCGGGCGTGTCAGCGGCAGACCTGACCTTGCCTCGCCCGGCCGAGGGCAGCGCCGAAGTCGCCGGGCGAGTGGCGGCGGCACGCGACGTGCAGTCGAAGCGTTTCAATGGCTCGGGCGTGCGCACCAATGCCGAAGCCGACGGCGAGCTTCTCGATCGTATCGCGACTCCTGACGAGCCCGGCCGCAAGCTGCTTGCGGACGCGGCCGCGGCGATGCGGCTGTCGGCGCGTGGCTATCATCGGGTGATGCGGGTTGCCCGGACGATCGCCGATCTCGCCGGGGCGGCGGACGTCGGCCGAATCCATGTCGCCGAAGCGCTGAGCTACCGCCGGCAAGCGCCGCGCAATTGATTCGGCGCAACGGCTCGCCTAGCTAAGCGTCGCCGCGGGAGCCCCTGTGGCGGAATGGTAGACGCGCTCGACTCAAAATCGAGTTCTTCACGGAGTGTCGGTTCGAGTCCGACCGGGGGCACCAGCATAAAGCCGCTCTGGCGGGGTGAGCGGAGCGGCGATATGGTCGCTCCCGATGACTGCCCGAACCAAGAAAAAACCGCCGCTCGAAGCGCACTCGGACGATGCGCAGGTGCTCGCCGAAACGATGACCGTGAAACGGGACCGGCTGCTTGCCTCGCTGACGCTGATTGCTGGCGTCGGGCTGATTGTTGCGCTTCCGTTCGCTCTTCGCGCCGGCGCCGAATTCTTCATGCCGGTGACCGCCGCGCTGGTCGTCGCAATCGCGCTGGTGCCCTTGCTCGAATGGTTCGAGCGCCGTGGCATCCCGGCCAAGCTTTCCGCCGGCCTGTGCGTCATCGTGTTCCTGCTGCTGGCGGTGTTCGCGATCGCATCGATCGTGATTCCAGCGACCGACTGGGTGGCGCAGGTACCGACCAAGATTTCAAAGGTGCGCGATACGCTCGATCCGGTGGTCCAGCTTTACAAGCATTTCGACAAGTTCATCGACCGCACCTTGTCGCAGGTGGCGATTGCACAACCGCCGACGACCACTCGGACGGTGCGCATCGAAACGCCCAATTCGATGCTTGGCCTGCTGACCAGTTCAGCCCCGCATCTGTTGATTCAATTGTTCTTCGCGCTGCTGGTGATCTTCTTCTTCCTCGCCGGCTGGACGATGATGCGCAAGCAGACGATCGTCAGCCGCGGCAGCTTCGAAGGCGCGCTCACTACCGCCCGGGTGATCCAGCAGGTGGTCGATGCAACCTCGACTTACCTTGGCACCATCACCCTCATCAATGTCGGCCTTGGCGGGCTGACGGCATTGGTGCTGTGGTGGCTTGGAATGCCGTCGCCGGTGATGTGGGGCGGCATTGTCGCGCTTGCCAATTACATTCCCTATCTGGGGCCAATTGTCTGCGCTCTGCTGCTGTTTCTCGGCGGGCTGATGACCTATCCCGACGTGTGGGGGGCAATGCTGCCGCCGGCCGCGTTCATCAGCTTCCACCTGATTGAAGCGAACTTCTTCACGCCGATGGTGGTCGGCCACCGGTTGACGATCAGCCCGTTGTCGATCCTCGTTTCGCTGTCCTTCTGGGCGTGGGTATGGGGCACGACGGGCGCGTTGCTGGCAGTGCCGCTGCTGATCATCGGCAAGACCATTTTCTCCGCCGCCGGAACGCCCGACATCGCCGGTTTCCTGTTCGAGCACGGCACCTTGACCCACGCTGGCGATCCCGACGAGGAAGAGGTCGAAGAGCGGCAGGAAATCCAGCCGGCCATGGTTGACACTCCCCAGACCCTCTAATAGTCGCCGCGCACGCCAAAAAACGCGGGTGTAGCTCAGTTGGTTAGAGCGCCGGCCTGTCACGCCGGAGGTCGCGGGTTCGAGTCCCGTCACTCGCGCCACTTTCACCGGTGGCGCAACTCCATTAGATCGAAAGCCGATGGGGGATGCATCGGCTTATGAAGCGCTGGGTCTGCGGCCGGGGGCCGAGCAGGCGGAAATCGAGCGCGCCTACAAACGGCTGATCAAGGAACACCACCCCGATCGGGCCGGCGGGGATGCCCGGCGAGCGGCGGAAATCAACCGCGCTTATCGCGAGTTGCGGCCAGCGCTCGCCGAGGTCGATCCGCTTGAGCTCAATCACCACCTTGCGGAAGAGCCTGGCAGCCGCTTCGGCTGGACCGTCGTTGCATTATGCGTGGCCAGCGCGCTTGGCGGATTGCTGTTCGCTTATACGCCGATGGGGGAAAGCCTTGGCCAATGGTCGCCGGTGTCCGCGCATCCCCTGGCCGTCGGCCAAGTCGGCAAGGGCGCGAACGATGCGATGGAATTGCCGCTTGCGACAGCCGCAATCGACGGCGCCGTAAGCGAGGCGCGGTACATCGCCACCAACCGCGATGAAATGGAGCTGGCAGCTGAAAGCAGCCGCTGCCACGACGAATTGAAACGTCATCCCGATGTTGCCCAGCTGGACCGCTGCGCCGCGTTCGACGATGCCGTGGTCGAGCTTCAGGATCGCGATCCGCTGCGCGACCGCGGACCGTTCGGCGAATTGGCGGTTACGGGTCGCCAGTGGAGCGGAGCGTCGAGCCTATCGCGCGATTATCTGGCGATCGATGGTCGGCTGGACCGGGTCCGCCTGCGGGTCGAATTGGCACTTGCGCCGAGCGATCCCGACAGTGCTCCGGTTAGCGCTGACCGCCCGCCACCGGCTTTGCCGGCGCGGCGACCGGGGCCGCCAAGGCGTTAGCCGATACCGTTCCAAGCGGCTTTTCGCTGCTCGCCGCCGGATCCCCTGACAAGGCCCACTTCAAATTGTCGGATGCCGCGTACTTCTTGGTATAATCCTCGTGCGCGACCTGGTCGGAGGCCTCCCGGGCGACGAGGTTGAAGCGGACCGCAACGCGCTTGTCGCCGCGCATGGACGGCGCCAGCTTCATCGCCTCGGCGCCGGGAATTGCGTCGATCGCGGACGCCACCGCCGCCTGCGGCGCGGTCGCGATGTGCGGCGCTGCGAGGGCTGCCGATCGAAGCGCCGCGGCACTGGGTTCGTGCCCGGCATAGACTTTGGCGAACGCGCCCGGCTGTCCCCAGCTGCCGGCCCAGCGATAGAAGATGTGCGCACCTACAATCGCGTTCTTCGCCAGCGTCGAGGCCCAATAGGGCACGACGTAATTGGCGTGATAATGAGTCGCCAGGCCGACCGGAGCGAAGACATGGCCGGCAAGCGCTTCGTCGGCGATTCGGCGGGCGCGCTTCAAGCCTTCGGAATCGGCGCCGCGAGTCATCGAGCCGTCGCACGTAAAGGTGAACTGGCAACCCGTGGGGCGGGTCGAACCCTGGTAAACCACGCCGCACACGCTGCCGGGGAAGGCGGCATTGCGAACCCGGTTCAAAACCACCTGGGCAACCGCGCGCTGGCCGTCCTCATCCTGGCTTCCGGCTTCGTAATAAACCGCGCTCGACAGGCATTCGAGGGCCTGTCCACGGGCTGCCGAAGTGCCCTTGAAGGGGAATGGCGCCGCCGCGGGATTGGGCCCAGCCGCAACTGGAATGTCGGCATTGACCTTGATCGCCTGGTCGGGCGCGATCGCGCGCATGACGAGTGGCGGTGGAGCGGGCGGAGCAGGACTTGCCGCCGCGTCGTTCTGGGATGCCTGGTACGCCGATCCGGCAATTGCCGCGGCGCCCACCAGCCCAAGCACGCCAAACCCCAGCGTTTCGCGCCGATGGGCGCGCCACAGCATCGACGCGCGAATGCTCCCACGCGCGGCGATATCAGCCGCACGTTGGCGCAGTCCGTCGAGCGGACGTTCAAGGGTCAGGGCTTTGGACATCAATCTGTTATAGTCACATAATACACTTGTTTCAATGCGTTCCTGCACGTTCGGCGGCCGGATCGGCCTGCATCCACCTAATCAATGGTTTCAATGGGATAATCCACGCTATTCCCATAAACAGATAGAATGCCGCCTGAACAATTACAGGCCATTTCCCGACCACCTGCGCCAGGCTTGCGACGAATATGCCCCAAACGGCGATCAGCAGCAGGATCAGCGCGATTCCTGCCAGCTTGCGGTAAGACGGCTGGGCCATGCGGCGCTCATAGAGATTGTCCGGCGCTTCGGCAAAGCCGCCAAGTGCCGCGTGCCATTATCGGCCATTGCAGCAGCGCTCCGGTCGGCTAGGCTCCACCGCCATGCGCATTGGCTTGGTCGTCGCTCTCGCACTCGCATTGGGCGGTGGATTCATATCCTCGGCGCAAGCGCAGGGCGCGAACCCGGTCGCGAAGTATGTCGCCGGCGGCATCCAGGTGCAAAACGGGCGCAACACGATCCGCGTGGAAGCGCTGACAGATCAGATCGTGCGGGTGCGAATCGCGTCCGGGACGGGGCTTGCGGAAGATGTGAGCTGGGCGGTCGCGCCGGCCACCCGCGCCCACCGCGCACCTATTCAGGCCACCAGCGGCGGGTTTCGAACCGCTGGCCTGGATGTACGTATTGATCCCCATTCGCTCGCGCTGAGCATCGCCGACCTTCAGGGTCGCGCGTTGCTTACCGACTCGGCGGCTCCGATTAGCGTCGATGGCGCGGCGTTCACGTTGCGCAAGACGCTTCGTCCCGGCGAGCGCATCTACGGGCTGGGCGACAAGACGGGCAGTTTCGATCGTAGCGGCCAAGCCTTCGTCAACTGGAACACCGACGCCTGGGGGTTCAATCGGGCGACGGATCCGATTTACAAGTCGATCCCGTTCTATATCGGCGCCGCCGAAGGGGGCGGGGCGTACGGGCTGTTCCTCGACAATAGCTGGCGCAGCTGGTTCGATTTTGGCCACCGCGCGGCGGGAGCCATCGAAATCGGCGCCGATGGCGGGCCGATCGATTATTATGTCATCGCCGGTCCGCAAGTCCGCGACGTCGTCCGGCGCTATACCGATTTGACGGGCAAGGCACCGCTGCCGCCCTTGTGGTCGCTCGGCTTCCAGCAGTCGCGGTACAGTTACATGAGCGCCAGCGAGGTGCGGGGGATTGCCGCGCGGTTGCGGTCGGACCGAATTCCCGCCGACGTCATCTGGCTCGATATCGATTTCCAGGACCGCAACCGGCCGTTCACCACCAACCCCAAGACCTTCCCGGACCTGAAAAAGCTCAGCACGGATGTCGCCGCGTCGGGGTTCAGGCTGGTCGCGATTACCGACCTTCACGTCGCTCATGCGCCGGGCCAAGGCTACGCGCCCTTCGATGGCGGCGCCGCGGGCGGTTATTTCCTGAAGCAGCCTGACGGGGGCTTATATGTCGCGCCGGTGTGGCCCGGCCCGTCGGTCTTCCCCGACTTCACCAGCGCTCCGGTCCGGGCGTGGTGGGGATCGCTTTACCAAGGGTTCGCGGACGACGGCATCGCCGGTTTCTGGAACGACATGAACGAACCGGCGATCTTCGACACGCCGAGCAAGACCATGCCGCTCGACACCGTGCACCGCATCGACGGCGACGGCTTCACGCCGCGTCAGGCGACGCACGCCGAAGTGCACAATGTTTACGGCATGGAGAACAGCCGGGCGACCTTCGAGGGGATGATGAAGCTTCGCCCAAACGTGCGGCCCTTCGTCATGACCCGCGCCAGCTTCGCCGGGGGCCAGCGCTATGCAGTAACCTGGACCGGCGACAACAGTTCGAGCTGGGATCACCTCAAGCTCGCCGTGCAGCAGATGCTGAGCCTGGGCCTGTCAGGCTTTTCATGGTCGGGCGCGGACATCCCCGGCTTCATCGGCGGGGCCTCGCCCGAGCTGGCGACACGGTGGTTCGAAATCGGCGCCTTTACGCCGGTGTTTCGGTCCCATGCCGCCAATGACGCACCACGCGCCGAGCCATGGGTGGACGGGCCCGACCATCTCGCCATTCGCCGCCGCTACATTGAGGAGCGCTACCG
>JBDSGQ010000038.1:0-7734 GCA_039918915.1 Sphingomicrobium sp. | reverse complement strand
TCGACTTGCCCGACCCCGACGGCCCGAGCAGCGCGACGATCTCGCCTGGCTGGACCGAAAGATCGACGCCGCGCAGCACATCGATGGTGACTTCGGCCTGGGTGAAGCTGCGCTTGAGGCCGCGAGTCGCAAGCACCGGCTCATTCATAGCGCAGGACCTGCACCGGGTCGGTGCTTGCCGCTTTATAGGCGGGGTAAAGGGTGGCGAGGAACGACAGGACGAGTGCCGTCAGGACGATCGCGGTGACTTCGACGGGGTCCGTCTTGGATGGTAGATCGGCGAGGATTCTGACTGACGGGTCCCACAAATTGAGGTGGGTCACCGCCTGGATCGCGTTGACGATGTTCTGCCGGAAAAACAGGAAAATCGCGCCAAGCACGACGCCGAGCAGGATGCCGAGCGACGCGATCGTCAGCCCGACGGTGACGAACACCTTCATCATTCCCCCCCGGCTAGCGCCCATCGTTCGCAGGATCGCGATGTCGCGGGTCTTGGCTCGCACCAGCATGATCAGCGACGACAGGATGTTGAACACCGCGACCAGCACGATCAGCGACAGCACGACAAACATCGCCACTCGCTCGATCTCCAGCGCCTGGAACAGCGCCGAATTCATCTGCCGCCAGTCGACGATGGCGCCGCGGCCCTGCACCAACGGCCGCAACGGATTGATGATCTGGTCGATCTTGTCGGGATCGGTGGTCTGGATCTCGATCATCCCCACCTGATCGCCGAGCAGCAGCAGCGCCTGCGCATCCTGCATCGGCATCACCACGAAAATCTTGTCGTAGTCATGGACTCCAATCTCGAAAATCGCGCCGACGGTGTAGGTCACTTCGCGCGGAACGGTGCCCATGACGGTCGAGCGGCCTTCGGGATTCCACAAGGTGATCTGGCTGC
Source organism: Sphingomicrobium sp. (assembly GCA_039918915.1). Lineage (GTDB taxonomy): Bacteria > Pseudomonadota > Alphaproteobacteria > Sphingomonadales > Sphingomonadaceae > Sphingomicrobium. The sequence goes on along the minus strand of JBDSGQ010000038.1, from coordinate 6,833 downwards.
CCGGATAGGCGCCGAGCTGTTCCGCCAGCACCGAGCCGAGTCCGACCCGGTTGCTGCCCGGAGTGATGGTGCGGATATCGCCGGCGCGAACGTTGCCGGCGATCGTCTTGTTGGCGCGGATATCTTCGACCCGCATTCCGCGCACCAGGACGCCTTCGAAACGCCCATTGGCAGTGGCCATCAGTGGCTGTTCGATCAGCGGCACCGCCGAGATCACGCCGGGCTGCTTCCTGGCGGCGGCGGCGATATTCTGCCAATCGGGCAGCCGGCCGTCATAGCCCTGCACCACCGCATGCCCGTTAAGCCCGACGATCCGGTCGAACAGCTCGGCGCGGAACCCGTTCATCACGCTCATCACAATAATCAGCGCGGCCACGCCCAGCGCGACTGCGAGCAGGCTGATCGAGGCGACCAGGAAGATGAAGCCTTCGCCCTTGCCGGGAAGCAAATAGCGGCGGGCCAGCATCCGCTCGGCGCGGTTAAGGATCATGCGGTCAGCCTCGCAAGCGCGCTTTCGATGCTAAGCTCCTCGCGCTCGCCGGTTGAACGCCGCTTCAATTCGACACTGCCACTGGCAATGCCACGCGGGCCGACGATCAGCTGCCATGGCAGGCCGATCAGCTCCATCGAACCGAGCTTGACCCCGCCCCGTTCGTCGCGATCATCGTACAGCACTTCCACTCCGGCGCCGACCAGCTGTTCGTAAAGCGAGTCCGCCGCGGCGGCGGTCGCTTGATCATCCGCGCGCATGCTGACGATGCCGACGCGCCACGGCGCGACTGCTTAGGGCCAGACGATGCCGGCATCGTCATGGCTGGCTTCGATGATTGCACCGACCAGCCGCGAGACGCCGACGCCATAGCTGCCCATCATCGGCGTTACCGGGGTTCCGTCAGGGCCCGAGACCTTCAGTCCCATCGCCGCCGAATATTTGTCGCCAAAGTTGAAGATATGCCCAACCTCGATCCCGCGGCCGGTGCGGCGGTCGGCTTCGGCGACGTCCTTCCAGCGGGCTTCATCGTGGGTTTCGTCCGTCGCGGCGTAAGTCGAATTGACGCGGTCGAACAGGCCCTGGAGGCCGGCCGCGTCGCCGTAGTTCAGGTCAGGCTGCTGCCAGTCGAAGCTGTCGTAGGCGGCATCGTAGAACACTTCGCTTTCGCCGGTTGGCGCAAGCACGATGAATTCGTGACTGAGGTCGCCGCCGATCGGACCTGACGCGGCCTTCATCGGGACCGCCTGGATACCGAGCCGCTGAAAGGTCCGCAGATAGGCAAGCATCTGGGTGTAATAGCTTTGCCTGGCGCCCGCTTCGTCGAGGTCGAAGCTATAGGCATCCTTCATCAGGAATTCGCGGCCGCGCATCACCCCGAAACGGGGCCGGACCTCGTCACGGAACTTCCACTGGATATGATAGAGCGTGCGCGGCAGGTCGCGGTACGATTTGACGTCGTCGCGGAACAGCGCCGTGATCATTTCCTCGTTGGTCGGCCCGTACAGCATTTCGCGATCGTGCCGATCGCGGATGCGAAGCATTTCGGGACCGTAGGCGTCGTAGCGGCCACTGGTTCGCCATAGATCGGCCGATTGCAGCGTCGGCATCAGCATTTCCTGCGCGCCCGCGCGGTCCTGCTCCTCGCGGACGATCTGCTCGATTTTCTTGAGCACTCGGAAGCCGAGCGGAAGCCAGGCGTAAATGCCCGCCGCGGTCTGGCGCACGAGGCCGGCGCGAAGCATCAGCTTGTGGCTGACGATCTGCGCGTCCGTCGGACTTTCTTTCAGGACTGGGAGGAATGCTTGCGACCAACGCATGGCGGCGGGCTCTACGGTCACGCCGCGACGCTGGCAACCGCGCCGCAACTGTGGCGGACCCGACACATGGTGCGTGTAAAATGGCGCGCCCCTGCTCGGGAGCGGTGACAGTGCGAGGACACGGCCTTAACGCATGTTGGTCCGGACACACTGGCTTCAGGCCGAATTCGGATGGCCGCGAGTGGCTGGGGACGCTCACAGCGGCGAACTACAAGGGGGCTGACGAGCAATCGTCACGCAAGGCGCCCGGATCGCTAGTCGATCCGGGCGTTTCGCGTTCAACGAAGCGTGTTGACGCTTCGCCAAGTTGGTGGGATCACCATCGCGCGCCTCCCGGCGCCACCGCCATCGCTTCAATGAACAGGAGGAAGCATGCGCCTTCGATGGACTGCCGCCTTGTTGGTTGCCGCCGCGCTTGCCGGCGCACCTGCAACCGCGCAGACAGCACAGAATGACACGGGGATAACGACCGAAACCCAGGACCGCCACAACAGCGGGGATTCCGATCTGATCTGGAATATCCTGGGTTGCCTTGGGCTGATCGGATTGTTCGGCCTTCAGCGGCCGAGCGACAACGACGGCTACACCGACGATCCGATTTGATCTTTTTAAGCAGCTAAGGAAAAACATCAGATGCGCATCACGACGCCAATCCTCGCCGCCATGGCAGTGCTCGTTGCGGCACCCGCGGCCGCTCAGAACGATACTGTTGCCAACACCACCGTGATGGTGCCCGACAACAGCATGGACGCCAATGCCATGACGCCCGCCGACACGGCGGCAATGGCCGGCAACCAGACCGCGGTCCTGCCGGTCGACGACAATGTTGCGATGGTCGACACGACCACCGCCGAAGTCGTTCCGGCTCCCCCGCCAAAGAAAGGGTTCCCGTGGGGCGTGCTCGGGCTGCTCGGGCTGATCGGCCTGATCCCGCGCACCGGCGGCACCCGCCGCGACTAGCGGCGACGCGTAAAATGTCTTCGGGGACGGCACTGCGGTCATGATCGCGTCCGTCCCCGGAAGCATCTCATGACCAAGGCCAAAGGGCATGCAACCGCGCTTGCGACCGGCGGGCGGAGCAAGGCGTGGCGCGGACGGCTGGTCAGCCCGCCCGTCGAGCGCGCCTCCACAATCCTGTTCGACAGCGTTGCCGATCTTGAGCGCGACTCGCCAGGACTCGGCACGTATCGTTATGGGCTGCAAGGCACGGCGACGCATTGGGCGCTGGCGGAAGCGCTGACGGAGCTGGAACCTGGCGCGGCCGGAACGGCGCTTTTCCCGTCCGGGCTGGCCGCCATCACCACCGCTCTGCTGGCAGTCCTGTCGCCCGGCGACGAATTGCTCGTCCCCGACAGCGCCTACGGTCCGACGCGTAAATTCTGCACCACCACCCTCAAGCGCTTTGGGGTCGCGACCCGTTTTTACGATCCGCTGCAGCTGCCCGAGATCACCGAACATAGCCGGGCGATCCTGCTGGAGAGTCCCGGCTCCCTGACGATGGAAGTCCAGGATGTGCCGGGAATCGCGACGATGGCGCGCAAACGCGGAATCGTCACCCTGCTCGACAACACCTGGGCGACGCCCCTGTTTTTTCCGGCGATTGCCGCGGGCGTCGACATAACCATCCTGGCAGCGACCAAATATGCCGGTGGGCACGCCGACGTAATGCTTGGCGCAGTCACAGCAACCTCCGATCATTATGAGCGGGTGCAAGCATTTGCTTGGGGTCTTGGCCAATGCGTCTCAGCTGATGATGCGTGGCTGGTCTCGCGCGGGCTGCGCACGATGGGCCTCAGGCTGAGCCAGCACGAGCAAGGGGCCCTGCAGATCGCGCACTGGCTGAACGAACAGTCGGAGGTTGGCCGAGTGCTTCACCCCGCTTTGCCCGATTGTCCCGGCCACGAATATTGGAAGCGCGATTTCAGCGGTTCAACGGGACTCTTCGCATTCGAGCTCAAGGACGGCGACCGAGCGGCGATGATCGACCGCCTCCAGCTGTTCGGAATCGGCTACAGCTGGGGCGGGTTCGAAAGCCTTGCCCTGCTCGTCGACCCTTACCGGACGGTGTCCGCTCCGCCCGCTTCCAACCTCGTCCGGCTCCATGTCGGGCTGGAGGACCCGGACGATTTGATTGCCGACCTCGCCGCCGCGCTGAGGATGTCCAGATAAGGACCAGCCGCGCGTTCGATGGTGAATTGCTCGGCCTTGGCCCGCATTGCGTCCACCGGCACGGTCGCCCGCGCGGGTGCCTCGTCCATCGCGGCGGCAAGCGCGCTTCGATCGCGAATCGGGACCAGCGTTCCAAACTCACCATCTTCAAGCAGGCAGCGCATGCTCGCCGAACAGTCGGTGGCGACGATTGGAATCCCTGCAGCAAGCGCCTCAATGATGACGGCCGGAACGCCTTCGTAATCTGACGACAGGACGAACACATCTGACCCGGCAAGGCCTTCGACGACGGACTGGCTATATCCGGGCAGTTCAATGCGGTCGGCAATTCCCAGTTGTTGCGCAAGGCGCTCCAGGCGGAGCCGCCGCGGACCGTCGCCGACAATCACTAATCGATCATCCTGGCCGCAAAACGCCGCGAAAGCGCGAAGCAACAGGGCGAAATTCTTCTGGGCATTCATTCGTCCGATCGCCACGAAGCGCCGGCCGACACGCCTCGGCATCGATGGCGCGGCGAGCGCGTGCAGTTCGCTGACGGTCAGCGCCGGGTCGGGCACGATCTCAATGCGGCCCCGTGCCACGCCGACGACGCGTGCGATTTCTTCGCGCATCGGTTCGGCCATGCCGACGAAGCGATCGATGAAGTGCCGGTGAAGCCGCAGCCAGAAAGCAAATCCGGCGCGTGCCGGCGCGGCAAGGTCTCGCCGTTCAAGGCTGTTGCTGAGCTTGCAGACCGTTGGTGGACATTTCCGGCCAATGATTAGCCGCACCAGCATCGCGACGATCGTATAGGTGTTACCGGCACAGAACAGCACGTCGGGGCGATGCCGCCGGATCGCGCCGACGAGATGGAACACCATCCACAAGGTCTCGAACGGGGCCGCCAGTCGGCTCGGCCGAGCAAAGTCATAGGTCACATTGGCGGGGGCATGATGCCGTTGCGGCCCGCTGTCGCGGCCCATTGCAACATGCACGTCCTCACCGCGCGCGGCCCATTCGCCGGCAAGGCGAAGCGCCACGCGCTCGACGCCCCCAGCTTCAAAACTGTGCAAATAAACGAGGATACGCATTGCAGACCTAACCGACTCACTGGCTCTACTAAATGCGCGGCGGTGACGAATGACCCCCAGCCGAAGCAGATTAATTCCGAACGCAGGGTGTTTGGTAGCGGAGGAGGGACTCGAACCCCCGACACGCGGATTATGATTCCGCTGCTCTAACCAGCTGAGCTACTCCGCCCCAAGGCTTGCGAACGCCGCCTTCGAAAGGAGCGCCGGAGGCGCGGCATATAGGAGCGGCCAGCAAGACGGTCAACGCGAGGAACCGGCAGCCCCTTCCTAGTGTTAAGCGGCAATATGAAGAGGCTTTAAATGGACCCGTTGACCCCCCTCGATACGCTGTGCCGGATCATCCTTCGGGCGCGCGAATATGAAGCGCAGACCGCCAGCGATTACGATCCCGGCGAAGACGCCGACAATGTCGATGACGAGCAGGAAGGCGCGCTGTCCGTGCTTGACGACGACATCAACACCACCGTCGAGGAGGAGCTGCAAGGCGCTTTCGAGGACCTTGGTGAAGACCAGCTCGCCGAAGTCATCGCCTTTTGCTGGGTCGGTTCGGGAACCTACGAAGCGGCGGACTGGGATGAGGCGATGGAAGAAGCCCAGGAACTGGTCAGCGATGGCGTCGACGGTGCAATTGGCGAATTGCTGGAACAGCCAATGCTTGCCTCGGTGCTCGAGTCCGGACTCGCGGCATTCGACCTCAGCTGCAGCGGCATCGGCGACGTTACCTAGCGACCCCTGAATGCATAGACGGCGATCCGTTCCCACGGGCCGCCCAAATAGCGATGCAGGCCGAGCCCGGCGATGGCGAGGGCCCGCGGAGTGAAGTCTCGCTGTAACGATTCTCGCAATGCTCGCGCCTGTTTCATCGCGACCTTGTTCTGTATCGTGACATGCGGGCGCCAGCCGCCCGCGTCCTGTGCGCCGAGCAAGCCGTGGAGCGCGCCTGCCAGGTGCTCGCGGATAGCGTCCAGGTCCGGGGAGGCGACGCGGAACGCCGTGCCACCGCCGAGATCCATCAAACCTTCGACCCAAGCGCGGGGCGCGGGATCGCGACCAAGCGCTGCAAGCCGCGTTCGCACCTCGCTTTCGCACGACGGCGGAAGGGCGTGGAACATGGTCAGGTGCGCCGGCAGCTGATTGCGCTCAGGCGGAAAATGCGCCCGACGAAGCTGGTCGAGCCAAGCCAGGTCGGCCGCTGCAAATTCGGCTGTAACGATCAGCGGCCGCGATACTGGCGGAGCGCTGGTCAACGCGCCGGCCAGTGATCGCGCGGCAGTTCTTCCAGGCTGTCGAACGATCGCGCACCGAGGTCCGCGACCATCACCTCGTCCTCGACCCGCGCAACCGACCACGGCAGCCGGCGAAGCGTTTCGCCAACCCCTGCGACACCGCCTTGCGAAACGACCACATAATCGATCCGGCCGCTGTCGCACCCGGCCATGGCGTCGAGGCAATGCCCTACGTCCCGGCCCTTGCTGCGAACCGGGGATCGGCCGAGCAGCGACACCGGAAACAGCGTTTCGCTCGACAGCTTTGCACTGGCCTCCGCCGCTGCCGCGGCGCCCTGCTCGACGCGCGCCTGGCGGCCAAGCCAGCGCCAGATGCCGAAGACGTTGAGGACCGTCAGCGCGACGTTGGTCCAGGTCAGCGCTGTCTGGCCGGTGATCAATCCGTCCGCGAGCCAAGCCAGCGACCCGATAAGGAACACGCAGAATCCGGAGCCGGTAACGCGAGAGCCGAGGTTGGCCGCAGTCATCGACGCGGCCATGATCGTCGCGACCGTCGCGA
>JBDSGQ010000037.1:0-10561 GCA_039918915.1 Sphingomicrobium sp. | reverse complement strand
TGCTGCCCGTAAAGCAGCTCGTTTTCCAGGAACACCACCGGGTCATCGGTGCGGATCGCGGCCTTCAGCAGGCCCTTGGCGTCGGCCGCGCTATAGGGCGCGATCACGATCAGCCCGGGCACGCTGGCGTACCACGGCCCGTAATTCTGGCTGTGTTGCGCCCCAACCCGCGAAGCCGCGCCGTTGGGGCCGCGGAACACGATCGGACAGCGCATCTGGCCGCCCGACATGTAATTGGTCTTGGCGGCCGAATTGATGATGTGGTCGATGGCCTGCATCGCGAAGTTGAAGGTCATGAACTCGACGATCGGCCGAAGCCCGCCCATCGCTGCTCCAGCGCCAAGCCCGGCAAAGCCATATTCGGTGATCGGCGTGTCGACCACGCGCTTGGCCCCGAATTCGTCGAGCAGGCCCTGCGTCACCTTGTAGGCGCCCTGATATTCGGCGACTTCCTCGCCCATCACGAACACCCGTTCGTCACGGCGCATTTCTTCCGCCATCGCGTCGCGCAACGCTTCGCGTAAGGTCATGCTGGCGACCTTGGTGCCTTCGGGCATTTCGGGATCGTCGCGAGTCCGCGCGACGTCGGCGACCAGTTCGCGCGCCGCATTATTGGCTTTGCCCGAAGCGGACGTCGCTTCGTCGGCCTGGCCTTCGGGCAGCGGCACCGGCGCGGGAGCCTTTTCCAACGTTTCGGGCGAGCTTGCGGGCGGCGGCGCTGCGGATGCGGCACCCGCGTCTTCGCCCTCACCGGCCAGCAGTGCGATCGCCTGGCCGACCTTCACTCCGTCGGTGCCTTCGCTGACCAGGATCTTGGCAATCGTGCCTTCGTCGACGGCCTCGAATTCCATCGTCGCCTTGTCGGTTTCGATCTCGGCGAGAATGTCGCCCGACTTCACTTCATCGCCTTCCTTGACCAGCCATTTGGCAAGCGTGCCTTCCTCCATCGTCGGGGATAGCGCAGGCATTTTGAGTTCGGTCGGCATCAATAGCTCCCGACCAGGACGTCGGTGTAAAGTTCGGCTGGCCCGGGCTCGGGCGTATCTTCAGCGAACTTGGCAGCTCCAACCACGATGTCCTTGATTTCCTTGTCGATTGCCTTGAGTGCCTCGGACTTGATGCCAAGTTCGACAAGCTCTCGCTCAGCCTGGGCAATGGGGTCGCGATGCTCGCGAATGTCCTGGACTTCCTCGCGGCTCCGGTACTTGGCCGGGTCCGACATCGAATGGCCGCGATAGCGATACGTCATGAATTCGATGATGATCGGGCCCTTGCCGCCGCGCGTCCAGTCGAGCGCGACCTGGGCGGCGGCGCGCACTGCAAGCACGTCCATGCCGTCGACCTGGATACCGGGGATGCGGAAGCTTTCGCCGCGGCGGTACAGCTGCGGTTCGGCCGAAGACCGCGTAATCTCCGTCCCCATCGCATATTTGTTGTTCTCGATCGCGTAAATGACCGGCAAATTCCACAGCTTGGCCATGTTGAACGATTCATAGACCTGGCCCTGGTTGACCGCGCCATCGCCAAGATAAGTCAGGCACACCCCGCCATCGTCGGCATATTTGTGCTTGAACGCCAGCCCGGTGCCAAGCGCGACCTGGGCCCCGACGATGCCGTGGCCGCCGTAAAACCCATGATCGACACTGAACCTGTGCATCGACCCGCCCTTGCCCTTGGAAATGCCGGCTTCGCGCCCGGTCAGCTCGGCCATGATCACCTTGGGATCGATGCCATAGGCCAGCATGTGGCCATGGTCGCGATAACCGGTGATGACGCTGTCCTTGCCAACCGTCATCGCCGACTGAAGTCCGACCGCTACCGCTTCCTGGCCGATGTACAGATGGCAAAAGCCGCCGATCAGGCCAAGGCCGTAAAGCTGCCCGGCGCGCTCCTCGAAGCGGCGGATCAAAAGCATCTCGCGATACAGCTGAAGCAGTTCATCCTTGGATGCCGCGTACCGCTCCGGCTGGGGCGGTCGCTCGATCTGCAGTGCCGCGGGGGCGGTGGTAACAGGAGTCTTCTTCGCGGGACGCGCCACGTAACCTCTCTCCTCGGCTAGGCCGCGGGTCTATAGGAGGCGCCAACTCTGCGAGCAACCGGCGACCGGCAACTGCCGGCGCCGCTCAATCGAGCGGAACGATCACCTCGTCCGGACGGACCAGTCCAAGGTCCTTGCGCACCAGTTCATCGGCCATGTCGGGATCGGCCTTGCGCGGGTCGAGCAGGTCCGAATGATGCTTCAGCTGCACGCGTTCGCTTTGCAGGCTTGCAAGTTCCGCCTGCCGCGCCTTGAGCGCGCGGTGATAGCCGCCCCAGGCGAACACGCCGTTGGGCCCGGCAATGGCATGGCCGGCAAAGGTCCCGACGACGATCAGCGCCAGCGCGGGCATCGCCGCGCGGCGGATCAGTCCGAAACTTTGCGATGCACCGCTCATGACGTCAACGAGGAATCACGAAGGGCGCGTGAAGGCAAGTGAAAAGAACAAGTTGGGGGACTATTCGGGGATAAAGCTGTGGATCAGCCGGTCTGGCGCGCCTTCAGCGCGGCCCTGCCCGCATAGCGCGCGCTTTCGCCAAGCTCTTCCTCGATCCGCAGCAGCTGGTTGTACTTCGCCGTCCGGTCGGACCGCGCCAGACTGCCGGTCTTGATCTGCCCGCACGACAAGGCGACCGCCAGATCGGCGATGGTCGAATCCTCGGTTTCCCCCGACCGGTGCGACATAACGGCGGTATAACCGTTGCCTTGCGCCAGCCGGACGGCATCGATCGTCTCGGTCAAAGTGCCGATCTGGTTGACCTTGATCAGGATCGAATTGGCGATGCCCTCGGCAATTCCCTTTTGCAGCCGGGTGACGTTGGTCACGAACAGATCGTCACCGACCAGCTGGATGTGGTTCCCGACGCGCTCGGTCAGGCGTTTCCAGCCGTCCCAATCGTCTTCCGCCATGCCGTCCTCGATCGACGCGATCGGATAGCCGGCGGCAAGCTCGCCAAGAAACGCCGCATTCTCCTCGGGCGACAGGGTCCGGCCCTCGCCTTCCATGCGATATGCGCCGTCGTTGAAATATTCGCTGGAAGCGCAGTCGAGCGCCAACAGCACGTCCTCGCCCGGCTTGTAGCCCGCCGCTTCGACCGACTTCATGATGAAGTCGAGCGCCTCGCGGGCCGAAGCGATCGCCGGTGCGAACCCACCCTCGTCGCCGACTGCGGTCGACAGGCCCGCCTGCTTCAGGCCGCTCTTCAGGGCGTGAAAGATTTCCGCGCCGCAGCGCAGCGCCTCGCCGAAATCCGGAGCGCCCACGGGCATCACCATGAATTCCTGGAAGTCGATGGCATTGTCGGCGTGCGCGCCGCCGTTGAGGATGTTCATCATCGGCACCGGCAGCAACCCGGTATCGACTCCCCCGACATAACGGTACAGCGGCAGCCCGCGCGCTTCGGCGGCCGCCTTGGCCACCGCCAGGCTGACGCCAAGGATCGCATTGGCGCCAAGCCGGCCCTTGTTGTCGGTGCCGTCGAGCAGGATCATCGCCTGGTCGATTTCGGCCTGATCCTCGGCTTCCCGCCCGACCAAAGCCTCGGCGATTTCGCCATTGACCGAGCGCACCGCCGTACTGACGCCCTGGCCACCCCACCGGCTGCTATCGCCGTCACGCAGCTCGACCGCTTCGTGGATGCCGGTCGAAGCGCCCGATGGAACGGCCGCCCGGCCCAGGCTGCCGTCCTCCAACGTCACGTCGACTTCGACCGTGGGATTGCCGCGGCTGTCGAGGATCTGGCGGGCGTGGACGTCGATGATCGCGGTCATGGCGTTCTTTCTTGCGCTGGCGTAATGAAATTACCGATGCGACGACCTAAATAAGCAGAGCGGCGGAGCGTGCAACTTTCGCCGCGACAGCCCGGAACGAAGGCGCTTCGATCGGGGTTGAAACGACGATAAAGGAGACTGGCCAATGGCTGACGAAACCACCGTCGAACTTCCCGAAGGAACCGACACCATCATCGAAGGCGCCTCGCGCCCCGACAATAGCGGAGCGATCGCGATCGATCGCGCCGATGCCGCCGACGACAGCGGCACCGTGACCATCGACAGCGCGACTGGGCAAGGGCTGTCGGAACGCCTGCGCGACGGCAGCGAAAAGCTCGTCGGCCAGGCCGGCGACAAGGCCCGCGGCTTTGTCGGCCAGGGGCTGGAACGCACGGCCGAAGCGCTTGCCAATGTCTCGCGCATGGTCGGTGACACCGCCGGCGGGATCGAGGAACGCCTCGGGCCTGAATATGCCGATTACGCACGGCGTGCTGCCGGAGCGATCGAGAACGTCGCCAATTCACTCGCCGAAAAGAACGCCGACGAACTGATCGACGACACGCGCAGCTTCGTTCGCAATTCCCCCGGAATCGCGCTCGCGGGTGCGGCGGTGGTCGGGTTCGTGCTTGCCCGCCTGGTCAAGACCGGCCTCGGCAACAGCGAGGACGACGAGAACGACTGATGCTCAAACCGGTCGATCCCGGTCTGCAGCCGCCCGAACGCCCGGTCGGTGAACTGGTCCACGAGGTGATCGAGGACGGCAAGACCTATGCCCGCGCCGAATTCAAGCTCGCGACCGCAATTGCCAGCAGCAAGGCCAGGGCCGTGGTCCTGCCCGCGGCACTGTTCGGCGGCGCATTCATCGTGGCGCTTGCCGCGGTGACTGCGCTCGCCGTCGGAGTGGTGATGGCGCTGGCTACGCTGATCGGGCCGCTTGCGGCCGGAATCGCGGGCCTGGCGATCTTCGGCGCAATTGCCGGCGGGCTCGCCTGGTACGGCGCCAAGCGGTTGCGGAGCGACCTGTGACCGACACTCCGCAAGTCGCCGCCGCACGGATCGAGGTCGAACGCAGCCGGGCGCGGCTGATGGGCCGCGCCCACGAGCTTCAGGACCGGCTCAGCCCACGGACGCTGGCCCGCGACGCCTGGGATGGCGCCAAGGAAAAGGGCGCCGGACTGGCCGAAGATGCAGTCGACGCCGTACGCTCGCGCCCGCTCGCCGCAACCGGCGTGGTTGCCGCGATTGCGATGTTTCTCGCTCGCGAACCGCTGATCGACCTTGCTGGCCAGCTCGCTGGCGGAGTGAACGGCAAGCGCAAGGCCCGCAAGGCACGCAAGGCCGCCGCCAAATCAAAGACCCCAGTTAATTCGGAGAAAACCCAATGACCGACCACACCGCCGACCATCGCACCGACCACAACGATTCCAGCGACAGCGTTCGCCAGCGTGCGCTCGAAGCCTATGACGACGCCCGCGAAAGCGTTTCGGGCGCCCTTGGCGAAGCGCCCTTACTCGCGCTTGCCGGTGGCATTGCCGCGGGTGCGCTGATTGCCGCCCTGCTGCCACGCAGCCAAGGCGAAACCCGGCTGGTTCGGCCTTATGCCCGGCGCGCCAAGGATAGTGCCCGCGCCGCTTATGCCGCTGCTCGCGACACCGGCAAGGATCGCTTCGCCGACCTCGGCTTCACGCGCGAAAATGGCGAAGGCCAGCTGCGCGCCTTTTTCGAAGGGCTGAAGGGCACTGCCAAAGCGTCCGCCGACGCCGCCGCCGATGCGGTCCGCAAGGGCTGACGGCGACGGCCCCGGCTGGTAGCGCTCGCCGATGAGCAAGCTTCACCTAGTGTTCGGCGGTCGGGTCAAGGACCCGCGCAACCTCGACTTCGCCGACTTGGGGTCGATCGATGTGGTCGGCGTCTACGATAGCTACGCCAGCGCCGAGGAAGCGTGGCGCGGCAAGGCGCAAAGCACGGTCGACGATGCCGAAATGAAATATGTCATCGTGCACCTCCACCGGCTGCTCGAGCCAGAGGGCGACGGCATCCGCCGTCCCGGCGACGCGGCTCAGGCCGAGCGGTAACGCCACAGCAGCAGCGGGCGCTGCAGCAGCAGACCCGCCGCAAACCCGCCGATATGCGCGGGCGTTGCGAGCAGATAGCCCTGCGCCCCGCCCAGCCAGCCCATCATCGCCTGAAGCACGGCCCAGCTGATCATCAGCCACAGCGCATTGATCCAGCGGTTGATCGCCGGCGACCGGGTCAGCATCTTCGCCCGCCCGAAACTTAGCGAATAAGCGCCGATGACCGCACTGATCGCGCCGCTCGCGCCGATCATTGGCGCCACCACGTGCGGTCCCACCGCCCATTGCGCCGCCGCCGCCGCATAAGCGCCAACCAAATACAGCACGATCAGCGCACCCCGGCCAAGGATCCGCTCGACCGCGACTCCGCACCACAGCAGCATCAGCAGGTTGAAGCCAAGGTGGACGAGCCCGGAGTGAACCAGGGTCGCGCTGAGCGGCGTCAGCACCGCCGGAACCGCGGCCCACGGCACTGGCGGTCCACCAATCCGCGCCGGAATGAAGCCCAGCGACAGCGCCGCCTGCTCCGATTGTCCCAGCGCCACCGCGATCACCCACGCAAGCGCGGTCAGAATCGCGATTGCAACCGTCGCGGTCCGCGCTTGCGCGCCCACGATCAGATGAATTCGATCTTGTTGATGTGGTAAAAACGGTCGCCCGCGGGGGCGGACACTTCGACGTCCTCGCCGACCTGGCGCCCGATCAGCGCCCGGCCAAGCGGCGAGTTGTAGCTGATCCGCCCGACCTTGGCGTCGGCTTCGGTCTGGCCGACCAGCTGATACTTGAGCTTCTTGCCGTCCTCGTCGGTCAGGCTGACCGTTGCCCCGAAGACCACCTTGTCGCCCGACAGCGTCGTCGGGTCGATCACCAGTGCGCGGCTCAGCTTGTCCTCAAGATCGGCAATCGTCATCTCGATATGCCCCTGCCGCTCCTTGGCGGCATGATATTCGGCATTTTCGCTAAGATCGCCGTGGGCCCGCGCGGTTTCGATCGCCTCGACCACTTCGGGCCGCTCGAGCTTCAGGCGCTTGAGCTCCTGGGTCAGATATTCATGACCCTCTGCCAGCATCGGTACCTTGTCGGCACTGGTCGCCATGTCTGTTCACGCCTTTTGTTTGAAAAGCCGGCCCGGGCACCGCCATGCGGGGCGCCGAATCAGGCAGATTGTGGATGAAGCCTTAGCTGTCGGAGGCGGAATAATAGGATTGGAGCGAGGCGACTTCAAGCGCATGGCCGCGCACCGCCTCGATTGCCCGTGCCGCGGCGACGCTTGCGGCGGCCGTCGTGAAGTACGGCACCTTGCGCGTCAGCGCGGTGGTGCGGATCGAATGGCTGTCCTTTAGCGACTGCCATCCCTCGGTAGTGTTGAACACCAGGTCGACCGCCCCGTCGAGCAGCCGATCGATGATGTGCGGACGTCCCTGCGCAACCTTGTTGACCGCGCTGACCGGAAGCCCGCGCTGGGCGAGGTGCGCCGCCGTGCCGCCGGTGGCGATGATGGTAAAGCCAAGCTCGACCAGCTTTTCGACCGCTGGCAGGATATTGTCCTTGTCGGCATCCTTGACCGACACGAAGGCGGTCCCGCCCTGCGGCAGGATGACCCCTGCCCCAAGCAGCGCCTTGGCGAAGGCAATGTCGAAATCGCGATCGATTCCCATGACTTCGCCAGTGCTCTTCATCTCCGGCCCAAGCACCGGGTCGGTCCCGGGGAAGCGCGCGAACGGAAACACCGGCTCCTTGACCGCGATATAGCCGAGCTCGGCGGACACCGGCCCGACGTTGCTCAGCAGTTCGCCCGCCATCACGCGCGCGGCAATCTTGGCGATCGGCCGGCCGGTTGCCTTGGCCACGAACGGCACCGTCCGGCTCGCCCGCGGATTGACCTCGATCAGATAGACCTCGTCTTCCTTGACCGCGAACTGGACGTTCATCAGTCCCTTGACCCCCAGCGCCAGCGCCAGTTCGCGGGTCTGCCGCTCGATTTCCGCGACGATTTGCGGGCTCAGGCTGTGCGGCGGGATGGCGCAAGCACTGTCGCCCGAATGGACGCCTGCTTCCTCGATATGCTGCAGCACCCCGGCGACCGCGACGTCGGTGCCGTCGGAAATGGCATCGACATCGACTTCGATCGCGTCGCGCAGGTAACGGTCGATCAGCACCGGGCTGTTGCCCGACACCTCGACCGCGGTCGCGATATAATGTTCCAGCTGCTGCGGCCCGTCGACGACTTCCATGCCGCGCCCGCCAAGCACGTAGGACGGCCGCAACAGCACCGGATAGCCGATCCGTTCCGCCACTCGCAGCGCTTCTTCGCGGCTGCGCGCAATGCCATTCTCGGGCTGCTTCAGGCCGAGTTTCGCGACCAGCGCCGCAAACCGCTCGCGATCTTCGGCCAAATCGATGCTGTCGGGCGACGTTCCCAGGATCGGCACTCCGGCGGCCTGCAGCTCGGCGGCCAGCTTGAGCGGCGTTTGCCCGCCCAGCTGGACAATGACCCCCAGCAACTCGCCGCGCTCCTGCTCGCGGCGCACGATTTCAATCACGTTCTCGCTGGTCAACGGCTCGAAATAGAGGCGGTCGGAAGTGTCGGGGTCGGTCGACACCGTCTCCGGGTTGCAATTGACCATGATCACTTCGTAACCGGCGCCGCTCTGGCCATTGCGGTCGCGGCCAAGCGCGAAGGCGGCGTGGCAGCAGCAATAATCGAACTCAATCCCCTGGCCGATGCGGTTCGGCCCGCCGCCCAGAATCATGACCTTGCGCCGGTCGCTGATCGCGGCCTCGTCCGCGGCTTCCCCGACCGCCTCTGCCGACGAAAACAGCGGCGCTTCATAGGTCGAATAGAGGTAGGGCGTGGTGGCATCGAACTCGGCGGCGCAGCTGTCGATGCGCTTGAATACCGGGCGCACGCCAAGCTGCTCGCGGCGCTTGCGCACTTCGTCCTCGGTAATTCCGCCCGTCATGTTCCGGACGGCATCGTGGACCACGCCCGACGCTCCCGGATCGCGCGCCGAATGCGCCGAACGCAGCGACAGCTGACCAAGCCGAGCGTCGGAAAAGCCCAGCGCCTTTAATCGCCGCATGCCCCGCACGTCCCCCGGCAGGCCCTGCGCGCGCACTTCCACCTCGGCGGCGACGATTTCAGCCAGGCGCTCGAGAAACCACGGGTCGAAGCCAGCGATGGCGTGAATCCGCTCGACGCTGAAGCCGTGGCGAAGCGCTTCCGCCGCGACCAGCAGTCGGTCCGGGGTCGCCCGCGCCAGTGCGCTTTCGATCGCCGCCGGATCGCCGCTTTCCAGTTCGGGCACGCGGTCGAGCCCGGTCAGCCCGGTTTCCAGCCCGCGAAGCGCCTTTTGCAGGCTTTCGGCGAAGTTGCGGCCGATCGCCATCACTTCGCCAACCGACTTCATCGCAGTCGACAGCAGCGGCTCGGCGCCCTTGAACTTTTCGAACGCGAACCGCGGGATTTTCGTGACGACATAATCGATCGTCGGCTCGAAACTGGCCGGAGTCGCGCCGCCGGTAATGTCGTTGGCGATCTCATCGAGCGTATAGCCCACCGCCAATCGCGCGGCGACCTTGGCGATGGGAAAGCCGGTCGCCTTCGACGCCAGCGCCGACGACCGCGAAACGCGCGGGTTCATCTCGATCACGATCATTCGCCCGGTCTTCGGATCAACTGCGAACTGGACGTTGGAACCACCTGTTTCGACACCGATTTCGCGCAGCACGGCAATCGATGCCGAACGCATGCGCTGATATTCCTTGTCGGTCAGGGTCAGCGCCGGTGCGACGGTAATGCTGTCGCCGGTATGCACCCCCATCGGATCGACGTTCTCGATCGAACAGATGATGATGGCATTGTCCGCGCGGTCGCGGACCACTTCCATCTCATATTCCTTCCACCCGACCAGGCTCTCGTCGATCAGCACTTCGGTGGTTGGCGATGCTTCCAGCCCGGTGCGGACGAAATGCTCATATTCGTCGCGGTTATAGGCGATTCCGCCCCCGGTCCCGCCAAGCGTGAAGCTCGGCCGGATGACCGCCGGCAAGCCGACGCTGTTGAGCGCCGCGGCCGCCTCCTCCATCGAATGGACGATCGCCGAGCGCGGGCTTTCCAACCCGATCCGGTCCATCGCATCGCGAAATTTCTGCCGGTCCTCGGCCTTTTCGATCGCTTCGGCATTGGCGCCGATCAACTCGATGCCCAGCCGGTCGAGAGTGCCGTCCTTGAACAGCGCCAGCGCGGTATTCAGCGCCGTCTGCCCACCCATCGTCGGCAACACCGCGTCGGGCCGCTCCTTTTCCAGGATCTTGGCGACGATCTGCGGAGTCACCGGCTCGACATAGGTGGCGTCGGCAAGCTCGGGGTCGGTCATGATCGTCGCCGGGTTCGAATTGACGACGATGACGCGATAGCCCTCCTCCTTCAGCGCCTTGACCGCCTGCGAGCCGGAATAGTCGAATTCCGCCGCCTGGCCGATGACGATCGGGCCCGCGCCAATGATCAGGATCGAAGATATGTCGGTGCGCTTAGGCATGCGCCATCATCCCGACGAACTTCTCGAACAGATAGAAGCTATCCATCGGTCCCGGGCTCGCCTCGGGGTGATATTGCACGCTGAACGCCGGCCTGTCGGTCAGTTCGATCCCGCAATTGCTGCCGTCGAACAGCGAG
>JBDSGQ010000036.1:0-5660 GCA_039918915.1 Sphingomicrobium sp. | reverse complement strand
CAGCGGATGTATGGCGCCGACATGACCACCCGGACCGGGAATACGACGTACGGCTTCCACAGCACTGCCGATAAGGCCGTTTTCGACTTCACCCAGAACACGCACCCGCTGCTGACGATCTGGGACGCTGGCGGCAAGGACACGCTCGACCTGTCAGGGTTCAACTCGAACTCGATCATCGACCTCAACGAAGGCGCGTTCAGCAGCGCTGGATACAAGGTGACCGATGCGGTGAAGGCTGCGGACATGGCCTATTTCGGGATGACGACCGAAACCCAATGGCAGACCTTCCTGGCCAAATATGCGATCAACGCGGACGGTTCGCCGCGTGACAACATCGCGATCGCTTATGGCGCCAAGATCGAGAATGCCGTCGGTGGTTCGGGCAACGACACGATCAAGGGCAATGCCCTCGACAACCAGCTGTTCGGCAACGCCGGCGACGACATCCTTATCGGCGGTGCCGGCAAGGACGAGCTGACGGGTGGCGCAGGCAAGGACACGTTCGTGTTTTCCGATCTTTCGGAAGACAAGATCCGTGACTTCTCGACCGGGAACGACAAGATCGACCTGAAGGCGTTCCACATTGGTGCGGATGCCATCAAGATCTCGGGCAGCAACGTGTTCGCCGACACCGATCACAACGGTACCTACGATCTGCACATCGTCGTCCAGGGCGACACCGTGCACATGTCCGACTTCATCTTCGCCTAGGCGTCGATTGTCAGAAACAGGAAAAGGCGTCCCGGGAAATCCGGGGCGCCTTTTTCTTGTGCGCTAGCTTTTGGAAACGACGCTTTCGGGCAGGTCCTCGCCGAATACGCGCTGATAATATTCGGCGATCAGCGGGCGCTCGGCTTCGTCGCACTTGTTGAGGAAGCTCAGCCGGAACGCGTAGCCGATGTTGCCGAAGATGTGGGCGTTCTGGGCCCAGCTGATGACCGTGCGCGGGCTCATCACGGTCGAGATATCGCCGTTCATGAAACCCTGGCGCGACAGGTCCGCGACCTTGATCATCTTGTCGACGGTCGCCTTGCCCCCGGGCTCGTCATATTCACCAGACTTGGCGAGCACGATCTGCGCTTCGACCGCAGCGGGTAGATAATTGAGCGTGGTGACGATGTTCCACCGGTCCATCTGCCCCTGATTGATAGCCTGCGTGCCGTGATAGAGCCCGGTGGTATCGCCCAGGCCGACGGTGTTGGTGGTCGCGAACAGGCGGAACCAGGGGTTGGGCCGGATCACTCGGTTCTGATCGAGCAGGGTCAGCTTGCCCTCGGCCTCCAGCACGCGCTGGATGACGAACATCACATCCGGTCGGCCGGCGTCATATTCGTCGAACACCAGCGCAACCGGATGCTGCAGCGCCCACGGCAGCAGACCTTCGCGAAACTCGGTAACCTGCTGGCCGTCGCGAAGCACGATGGCATCGCGGCCGACCAGGTCGACGCGGCTGATGTGCGCATCGAGGTTGATCCGGATCATCGGCCAGTTGAGCCGCGCCGCCACCTGTTCGATGTGCGTCGACTTGCCGGTGCCGTGATAGCCCTGGACCATGACCCGGCGGTTCCGGGCGAAGCCGGCGCAAATCGCCAGCGTGGTATCGGCATCGAAGACGTAGGTCGGGTCGAGATCGGGAACGCGCTCGTCAGCTTCGCTGAAGGCCGGCACTTCCATGTCCGAATCGACCCCGAACAGGTCGCGCACCCGCGCCATTTTGTCGGGCGCGGCAATCAGGGTTTCAGCGCGGCTTTCGGGCTGGGCGTTGGCAAGGTCAGTCATGGGGCATCGCCTTAAGCGAAGGCGGCGCGCGCCTCAACTTGTCTCGACCTTCGCCGGCAGCGGAAATAGTTTGATGAACCGCCGGGCAAAGGCGTGGTCGCCTTCGACGCCGATGGTTTCCAACGGCGCGCCGCCATGGATCACCGCCGCTACCGCGGTCGGCTCGCCGGTAAACAGCACGTCCCAAATCCCAACCTCGCCGCGCTCGACTTCAAGGCGGCAGTCGACGAGGCGGACGGCATAGTCGGCGTTGCCGAGCCGGAAGCCGATGCGCGCGTCGAGGCCGCTCGCCAGCTCGGGCGAAAGCAGCGTCTGCAGCGACATGATCAGCGACACGTGGCTCATCGGCAGAGTCGGGTCGTGCAGCGGGCTCCGCGCCGCCCAGCGGCCGAGCGCGGCGATCGCGGGGATTGCTTCGAGCCCCCAGGGCGTTGCCTGATAGACCTGAACCGACGCCGGCGGCGGCAGCTTCAGCTTGCGCACCAGGCCGCGCGCTTCGAGCTCGCCAAGGCGCTGGGTGAGAACGTTGGCGCTGATCCCCGGCAGGTCGGCCTTCAGGCTGGAAAAGCGGCGGGGCCCGTAAGCGAGCTCACGCAGCACCAGCATCGACCAGCGCTCGCCCAGCAGATCCAGCGCATGGGCCAGGCCGCAGGCATCCGCATAACGCCGCTTTTCGTCGCTTCGCCGCGTATCAGTTATATTTTCTAACTGCACAGTTGCAATTTATAACTAACTCGCCAAAATGCAAGCGAATCGAATCACTGGGAGCAAGGCCATGCCAATCAAACCCGATGCTGAAATCGAGATTACGGCGTTCAAATGGGTACCGGACTTCGCGCAGGGCGTGGTTCGCGACCTGCGCGCGCGGTGGGCGCTTGAAGAGGCCGGCCTCGATTATTGCGCCCAGCTGCTGGGTCCCGATCGGCCGCCCGAATATCTGAAGGAACAGCCGTTCGACCAGGTCCCGATCCTTCGCCACGGCGATATCCAGATCTTCGAAAGCGGCGCGATCGTTCAGTATATCGGTGAGCGCAGCGAGGTGCTGTTGCCGAGCGAGCCACGGGCCCGCTGGCGCGCGATCCAGTGGAGCTATGCCGCGCTGAACAGCGTCGAACCGGCGATCCTCAACCTCGTCCTGATCGACGTCTTCTACAAGGATCAGGAATGGGCCAAGCTGCGCCGTGCCGGGGCCGCCGATTTCGCCCGGGTCAAGCTGAAGCGAGTATCCGACTGGCTTGGCGACAAGGACTGGCTGGAAGGCCGGTTCACGATCGGCGACCTGATGCTGGTCACCGTCCTGCGCGGGTTGCGCCACACCGATATATTGTCCGAATTCCCCAACCTTGCCGCCCTCGTCAAGCGCGGCGAAGCGCGGCCAGCGTTTGCGCAGGCGTTGTCCGATCAGCTCGAAGCGTTCCGCGAGCACGAACCCGAAGGAGTTGCAGCATGACCTATTTCGAAGGCTTCATCGTGCCGGTGCCGGAGGCAAATCGCGAAGCGTTCGCCGGCCACGCCAACCAGCTGGCGCCACTTCTTCGCGAGGCCGGTGTCGTTCGGCAGGTCGAATCGTGGGGAAGTGACGTCCCCGACGGAAAAATCACCGACTTTCGCAAAGCCGTCGCGGCACAGCCCGACGAAAAGGCCGTCTTCGCCTGGTTCGAATATCCCGACCGGAAGGCGCGGGACGCGGCCAATGCGCGGATGATGGAAGACAGCCGAATGATGGACATGAGCAGCGACGTCCCGTTCGACGCCAAGCGCATGATCTTCGGCGGCTTCCAATCGATCGTCGAGGAAGGGGCACCCGGCGGCGCCTATATGGATGGGTTCGTGGTCCCGGTGCCCGAGGACAAGCGCGAGGCCTATCGCGAGCTCGCCTCCGGCATGGCGAAGGTATTTCGCGAGCATGGCGCAACGCGCGTCGTCGAAGCCTTCGGCGACGACGTGACGCGCGGCGAAGTCACCGATTTCTATCGCGCCGTCGATGCCAAGGATGGCGAAAGCGTCGTCTTCTCGTTCATTGAATGGCCCGACAAGCAAAGCCGTGACGCGGCCTGGGACAAGATCATGAAGGACGAGAGCATGCGGCCGCAGGGCGAGATGCCGTTCGACGGCAAGCGCATGTTCTGGGGCGGGTTCGAACCGCTGGTCGACACGTTGGAGAAAGCCGATGCCTAATCCCGAAGGAAGCTTCATCTGGTATGAGCTGATCACCCCCGACCCGGTCGGCGCCAAGGCGTTCTACGATGCCGTGGTCGGCTGGAACATCGAAGCCGAGCCCAGCGGCGACATGGATTATCGGATGATCGGCCGTTCCGACGGCGGCAATGCCGGTGGCGTCATGCGGCTGACGGACGACATGGCGGCGCATGGCGCGCGGGCGGCGTGGCTGGCCTATCTCAATGTCGCGGATGTCGACGCCACGATCGCGGCGATTGCCCAGGACGGCGCGACCGTGCTGATGCCGGCGACCGATATCGCCGGCGTCGGGCGCATCGCGCTGGTCGCCGATCCCCAGGGTGCGCCGGTGTACATCATGACGCCGCTGCCGCCGGCCGGCGATGCCACCGCGGCCAGCGACGTATTCTCGGTCGATCAGCCGCAGCATGTTCGCTGGAACGAGCTGGCGACGACCGACCAGGATTCCGCGATCGCCTTTTATGGCCGCCACTTCTCGATCAGCCAGGAAGGCGCGATGGATATGGGCGACATGGGCCAATACCGCTTCATCTTCAAAGATGGCGTGCGTATTGGCGCGGTCATGCGCAAACCGCCCCAACTGCCGACATCGTTGTGGTCATTCTATATCGGGGTCGATGACATCGACCGCGCGGCCAAGGCGGTGACCGATGGCGGCGGGACGATCATGTTCGGACCGATGGAAATTCCCGGCGGCGAATATTCCGTGGTCGGTGCCGATCCGCAAGGCGCGGCCTTCGGCATCGTCGGCCCCCGCCGCAGCTGACAAGGAGAGCGAAGATGGCCAATAAGATGACGACTTGCCTGTGGTTCGACAAAGGCGAAGCGCGCAAGGCAGCCGAATTCTACGCGTCGGTATTCCCCGACACGCAGCTCGGTCCCGGCCATGACGCCGCGACGGACTTTCCCGGCGGCCATCGCGGCGACGAGCTGACGGTCGAGTTCACGCTGCTCGGACGGCCGTTCGTTGGGCTCAACGGCGGCCCCAACTTCAAGCCCAATGAAGCGGTCAGCTTCATGGTGCTGACCAACGACCAGGAAGAAACCGACCGTTATTGGAACGCCATCGTCGACGGCGGCGGCGAGGAAAGCATGTGCGGGTGGTGCAAGGACAAATGGGGCTATTCCTGGCAAATCACGCCGCAACGCCTGCTCGACCTGACGACCGGGGGCGGCGAGCGCTCCAAGCGCGCCTTCCAGGCGATGATGACGATGAAGAAAATCGACATCGCCGCGCTCGAAGCCGCGGTCGAAGGCGTTCCCGCGGATGCGTAAAATCCGCGGCAGCACATTTGTCTCGCTTGACGGCGTGATGCAGGCGCCTGGTGGCCCGAGCGAGGACCCGACCGGCGGCTTTGCTCACGGCGGCTGGTTGCCGCAGTTCTTCGATGAGGATGTCGGCCAGGCGATCGACGCGTTTTTCGGGCGCGAGTACGACCTGCTGCTGGGGCGGCGGACCTACGACATCTTCGCCGCTTACTGGCCCTATGTCGGCGGGGAAACGACCGGAATCGGGGAGATTTTCGACCTAACCGGCAAGGATGACGGCGACGCCGCAGCGATCGAAATGGGACAGGCGTTCACGCGCGCCAACAAATATGTGCTGACCCGCGGGGCGGGCGAGCTGGGCTGGTCCAACAGCCACCGGCTCGGCAGCATCGAGGAGCTTCGCGCAGTGA
>JBDSGQ010000035.1:0-5328 GCA_039918915.1 Sphingomicrobium sp. | reverse complement strand
ACCAGGGCGGCCAAGCCCTATCCGATCAAGCAGTTCGAGCTGGCCATCCAGATCAACCTGATCGGAAGCTTCCGCTGCATTGCCAATTCAGCGCTTGGGATGGTCGACCTGGAACCCATGGCCGAGGGCGAAAAGGGCGTGATCGTCAATACTGCGTCGGTCGCCGCCGAAGACGGGCAGATCGGCCAGGCCGCTTATTCGGCGTCGAAGGGCGGAGTGCTGGCGATGGCGCTGCCGATTGCGCGCGATTTGATGAACGAGGGCGTGCGCGTCAACACCATCCTGCCCGGCGTATTCAAGACCCCAATGGTGGCGATGATGCCGCCCAACGTGCAGGACGCGCTGGGCGCGCAAGTGCCGTTTCCAAAGCGTCTTGGCCAGGCTGAGGAATATGCGCGGCTGGCGCTGTTCATGATCGAGAATGTGTACATGAACGCGGCGTCGGTCCGGCTGGATGGCGGCATTCGCATGGCGCCGCGCTGAGCATGGACAAAGCGCGCCTCGTCGACGAGTTGGCCGACGCGGCACGCGAAGCCGGCGAGGCGATTTTGACGATCGTCCGGCGCGGGTTCGAAATCGAATCCAAGCAGGATTCATCGCCGGTCACCGAGGCCGACCGAGCCGCCGAACTGGTGATCCTGGCGGCGCTTGCGCGCGCGGCGCCAGGGGTTCCGGTGATTGCGGAAGAAGAGGTCGCGGCGGGGCGCATTCCGGCGCACGACGACATCTACTTCCTCGTCGATCCGCTGGACGGGACCAAGGAATTCATTCGCGGCGGCGACGATTACACGGTCAACATCGGCCTGATCGAGGGCGGTGCACCGACGCTGGGTGTGGTGTTTGCGCCGGCGACCGGGCGGCTTCACGGCGGCTGCGTCGGTGACGGCGCGTGGCTCGACGAGGGCAGCGGACGATCCGCCATTCGAACGCGCGAGCGCGGGGCGGAAGTCACGGCCGTCGCATCCAAGTCGCACCTCAACCAGGCGACCATCGACTATCTCGAAGCCGCGACGGGCGGATCGTGCGATTACGTTTCGGTGGGTTCATCCCTCAAATTCTGCATCTTGGCCGAGGGCGCGGCCGATATTTATCCGCGGGCCGCACCGACCAGCGAATGGGATACGGCCGCCGGCCACGCGATATTGCTGGCAGCCGGGGGACTGGTCGATGGACCGGACGGCGCGGCCCTGCGCTACGGCAAGACGGCGTTTCTCAATCGCGCGTTCGTTGCCACCGCGGGCTGGAAGCCGCCATTGCTGGCGCCGTTCCTCGAGCCATTTTCAGGCGGCGGCGACCTTCCGCAGGGGGTCTAGGGCTAACGGTCACGGCCGGCCTGCCACGGGCGCGACTTGCGCCGTTTTGGACCCATTACCGCGGAAGCATTGTCGTCCACGCCAAGCGCGAGTGCCTGAGCAGCGTGGCGGGCGGCCGCAATCTTCAACGACAGTTCGCGCAGCACATGGCTGTCGTCGGGCTTCAACGTGAGCCCAGGCAATAGCCGCTCAGCCTCATCGAGCGCCCCGCCAAGCTCGTCGAGCCAGGCCATCCGCTCGAGCGCGTTCCGCTCGCCAGGTACTCGATTCATCACAGACCCCCCGGCGTCGCCGCCGCTGTAGTCCGGCGAATGCTTTCCTTCACATCCGATTTGCGCCGTTGTGGAGCCGAATTCGTCTGACTTTTCTCCACAATGCGCGTTATCCCCACCATGCTCGGTCCCGCTTTTCATTCGGGGTGTATCCCTATGGACCTGATTCAAGCTGACCTAAACGACTTCAACTATTGCTCCGAACCCCCTGTTTTAATTGCCGGTAGCAGCGCCGCCGCATTGGCTCGCGCCCGCCGAACCGTTGAAGCGTCGGGGCTGCGCGTGGCGACCGAAGTGCCGATCACGGCCGCTCAAGAACGGATCGAATTGCAAGTCGCGGCGTCGGCGGTTTGGATTGAAATCGACGAGGATCAAGGCGGCGCGATGGATGCGCTGCTGCTCAAGGTCAGCCGCGACGTGCGCGACGGCCGCTATGCCGCGGTGGTGGCGGCGCCCGCGGGACTGCTCGATCCGCTTGCCGCGTCGCTCGACGACGGAGCGGTTGAACTGATCGTCGACGCCGACGACGCCCAGCGGGCGGCCGCGCTGGCGATCGCCATGGCAAGCGCGGGAATGCCGCTGCGCGTGTCCGATGTCGCCGCCGACCGCAGTGCCGACCGGTTGCGCCAGCTGAGTGAGGAAGTGAGCCGCATCGCCTCGACCCTGGCCCGGCTATCATCGGGGCCGGCGGCTCCCCCGACCTCGGTGATCGCGCCGGTGCAAGTTGGCGACCTGCCGCCGCTGCACGCGGATATAATTCGCAACGTGATCCGCGCGCGGCGCTTGCGCAGCCGCTATTTTTCCGAGGAGCTGTTTGCCGATCCGGCATGGGACATGCTGCTCGACCTGCTGCAGGCCGAGATATCGCACCTCCGAGTGCCCGTATCGAGCTTGTGCATCGCCGCCGCGGTGCCGGCCACGACCGCGCTTCGCTGGCTGAAGACCTTGGTCAGCCAGGGCCTGTTTCTGCGGCGCGCCGATCCGCACGACGGGCGGCGGGTGTTCGTCGAGCTTGCGCCCGATACAAGCCAGGCATTGCGCCGCTATTTCGCCGAAGTCGGGGCAATGACCGCAATTTGAGCAGCCGCTTGCCGTTCGCGAGGCCGCGTGGCAATTCGCGGTCGATCCGCCGCGCGCCTATGCCGCGGCCGGAGGGCGCTTAGCTCAGCTGGTAGAGCGGCTCGTTTACACCGAGTAGGTCGGCGGTTCGAACCCGTCAGCGCCCACCACGCCGCTCACACGCCGCGCGCCGGTGGCGCTTTCCCGGCGTCGTCGAGGAAGACTTCGACGCGGTCGGCAATCGCGCTTCTGCCGATCATGCCGAACGCATCCGGCGCCGCTGGTCTAGAGGCTGCGCATCATCCGCGTCGCGACTGCCAGCCACGGCGGATTGGCGACGACTTGCTGACGGCCGCCGGCTTCGAGCGGCAGGATCTGCAGCCGTTCCTGGTCGCGGTTGATGAGGCGGCCGAACAGGAAGCGGCCGGCGGGTCGCGGCACCAGCACGTCACGGTTGAGCGCTCGAGCGTAATCCTCAGGAGCGAGCGTTTCGCACCAGATCTCGTCGCCGGCGCGATAGTCGCCAACGCCGCCCGAGACGATTACCGCCATGCCGCCGGACTCGACCCTTGGCGGGACGACGATCGCGGCTTTGCGTGGAGCAGTTGCGCCCCCCGGACCAAGCAAGGCGGCGACCTTGAGATCCGCTCCGTCGGTGGATGCCACCAACTCCTGCGCTTCAACTCCAAGCGCCGCGGCGATTCGATTGAGCCATCCGACCGAGACGGTACGCATTCCGGTTTCCAGGCGGCCGATGGTCTGCGGGGTGGTTGGCGGGTGGCAGCGGCGCGCGACATCGTCGAGCGTCATTCCACGAGCGCGGCGCACCTCCCTGATACGAGTGATCATTGCGTCCCCCAGCGAACCGATATGGTTTTTTACCTGTCCTACAGATTTGCCCCTGTGGCAAGCGGTATCGCGAATCGGGAAAGGATTGCGAATGAAGGAACGGGCGCGGGGACGATTGCTGGGCGAGCGGAGCATCGATTCCGGGGCCGCCGCAAAAGGGACTCCGCCGGGTGGGCGGGTGGCGCGCTCGGTTCGGGTCAATTTTGCCGAATCGCCACTCGGCTGGCTGCTTGCTCGCGGCCACCTCACCCAGCGCCAGTTCGACGCGGGCGAGCGCCTGCGCAGCGATTGGGAACGAAGCCAATTGTCGCCGCGAGTGACGATGAGCTGGGAAGCAGCACCGATCGCGCGCGGACGCGGGGGCGCCGCTCCCGCGGAGGACCCGTCAGGCGCGCAACTCGACGCGCGTCGACGGTTCGATGAGGCGGTTGCCGCGGCCGGTCCGGGCCTCGCCGACATCCTGTGGCGGATCGTCTGTGCCGGGGAGGGGATGCGCGACGCGGAAACCGCGCTTGGCTGGCCCGCACGCGCCGGCAAGGTGGTGCTGACCCTCGCGCTCGACCGGGTTGCGGGTTACTATCGGATTCGGTGACCGGCCGCCGGGCCATGCGCTAATGCTGAGAACAAGGGGCGACCGATCGTGATTTTATATGGCTCTTCGCTGTCGCCCTATGTTCGCAAGGTGCTTGCCGTCGCTGGAGAAAAGGGTGTCGAGCTCGAGCTTGAACCGGTCACTCCGGCCGCGCCGACCCCCGAGTTCCTGCAGGCGAGTCCGTTCCGCAAGATGCCAGCGCTGCGCGACGGCGATTTCACGCTCGCCGATTCCAGCGCCATCGTCCATTTCTTGGAAGCCCGGTTTCCGCAGCCGGCGCTGATCCCGGCCGATCCGCAGCTGCGCGGCAAGGCGGTGTGGTTCGAAGAGTTCGCGGACACCATCCTGGTGTCGTGCGGAGCCAAGATTTTCTACAACCGGATCGTCGCCCCGCGTTTTTTCGGTCGTCCGGGAGACGAGGAAGCGGCGCTTCAGGCCGAGCAGGTCGATCTTCCGCCGATCCTCGATTATCTGGAGAAAGTCGCGCCCGACGGCGACGGCTTTCTGGTCGGCGATGGGCTGACGATTGCCGATTTGGCCGTTGCCGGACCTTTCGCCAATTTCCGCCATACCGGGACGGCGGTTAGCCCGGCCCGCTATCCGCGCACTTCGGCTTATGTCGAGCGCATCCTCGCGCGGCCCAGCCTGGCACGATGGATCGAGCGGGAAACGGCCTTTTTGGCAAGTCACCCGGCCTGAACGCGGCGCTGGAATCGAACGCGCCGCGCTCCCGGAAAGGAACGCGGCGCCTGGTCGTGCTGCGGGTTTAGAAGGAGCCGCCGCCGCTCGAGTTTCCGTCCGAGCCACCGCCGCTCGAACCGTCGCCGGTCGAACCGCTGGCGGGCTTGTCGTCATGCTCTTTGTCCGTTGCGCCCTGGCCCTGACTGGCGAAGTCGGAGCCTTCGGTCGCAGTTGCCGACGAGGCCGGGTCCTGTTCCACCTTTTCGTCCGAATCCGGGCCCTGCGAACCAATGAACCCTTCGTCCTGCGAACCGGTTTGGCCGCTTGTGGTCGGCTGCTGCTCGTCAGGTTGCTGGCCCTGCTGGTCGGTGGGCTGCTGCTGTCCGTTGTGCTGTTTTGTCTTGCCGAAGTCTTCGTCGTTGCGTTCGTCAGCCATGGTGATCACTCCTACTCGCGGGCCCCGGCCTGCTCG
The DNA here is from genome assembly GCA_039918915.1 of Sphingomicrobium sp. GTDB lineage: Bacteria > Pseudomonadota > Alphaproteobacteria > Sphingomonadales > Sphingomonadaceae > Sphingomicrobium. Next base: position 90 of record JBDSGQ010000035.1, on the reverse strand, counting down.
AAGCGATAAACTGGGCGCCAACGGTAGTCGTTCCGCTCGGCCCGCGAGGTTTGCGACCAACCGCTCACCGCACGCGAAAAAGGGCCGCCG